>JAJZQG010000047.1 GCA_021847645.1 Myxococcales bacterium | reverse complement strand
ACGATCGCGTCCTACAGACAGAAGGCCGCACACTGCCAGGAGGCGAATGGCATACCCTCGTAAGGCGCTGTCGGCTCTGCTTTCCACCACCGGGCCGGGCCGCCGGACACACCCTACAGCCGATAGCGAGCCATGGCGCGCCCGCCGTAGACCGATCCCATCGTGGCCCCGTCGAGCTCGCGGAACGCGCTCGACGGCGACAACACGCCGCCTTCCAGTCCAAGGGTCAGCTCGCTGCCGGACAGCAGGGCCCGATAGCGGACGCCGCCGTCGAATTCGACTCCGAAGGTGGGGCCCGCCGGCGCACCCAGCGGACCGCGAGGCGATCCACCGGTGATTTCGGTGTTGAACACGTCCGTATAGGGCACGTTGGCAAGGGCGAACAGCGGCCCTCCATAGGCCTCCAGCCCGGCCAGCGGGCGCACGAGCAGCTTGGGAAACAGCGCGACCGTGTTCGTCACGCTGCCGCGCGTGGCCAGGCGCTCCAGATCCTCCGGGGCCACCCCGACGAGCTGCGGGTCGGCCGCGGTGCCAGCGCCGCGCGCGCTCTGCGCCGCGATGACCTGCCGGAACAGCAGCAGACCGAATTCGTAGTTCGGATCGACCAGGAAGGCGTTCTGGTCATCGTCGTAAGGGTTCTGATCGCCGGACGCATAGAGGAAGTCGATCACGGTTCCAACCGCGCCCGCGTCGAGCGATACCCGCGCAGCGCCGCCGAGCTGCAGCACGTCATGCTCGGGGTGATCGACGGTCGCGCCGAGCTGGGTCGTGCCGGTGATGAGAGCCCACTCGGTCTCGAGCCCGAGCACAGCGCCGGTCAGCGGGAGCGTGGTCTTGCCCGTCAGGTCCAGGATCGTGACGTCGGTCGTGCGCCCGCGGGCGTTCTCCTGGTGGCGGCGCGCGACATAGGCTCCCCCGGACGTGGGCTTTCCCACGCCCGCCAGCACGGCGCCGAACAGCTGGCGCGCCGAATCGCCGGGCAGCAGGGCGTCATCGCCTATCACCTTGTCGGCGCCCAAGGCGACGGCCAAGGACAGGGGAGTACCGGGCCCAGTGGACAGCTGGGCACGCAGGACCCGATCGCCTCCGCGCGGATCGCTGAAGCTGGCACTGCCGGGCTCCCAGCCGTGCGCGCCGTCGTTCGAGACCAGCCCCATCCCGAAGTGGTTCGTCTGTGCGCCCAGATCGAGGTGCACGAGCCTTCCGAGCGACGCCCGTGCGTGAAGCTTGCGGAGCTGGATGGTGAGGCCCTGGCTCGCGGGGAACCCGTCGCCGGCGAGGCCGGGATCCTTTGCCACGTAGCCGGTCAGCAGGTCGAATTCGGTCTCCGCCAGCACGACGATCGGCGCCCACTGCATCCCGCTGATGAACCGCGCACCAAGGCGCAGCTGCGGGCTCGCACTGGGGCCACCGAACGTGTTTCCGTAGCGATCGACCGGGAAGTGCGAGACGCTCTCGACGCGGCCAGCGATCGAGGCGGGCAGCTCGAGCTTCATGCAGCGGCCGAAGGCGGCGTGCACGAGGGGCTCGTAGGCGGTCGCATCCCCGGTGAGCCGCGGGGAAGACGCCGGACGCGGCCCTTCCGAAGCGTCGAATACAGCGCACGGATCGGCAGCGGGCTCGTGGCCAACCGCAGGCCGCGAGGGCGGCTCCTCAGCGCGTGCGGAGGTGGCCGCCGCCACCGAGGCGGCAAGAGTCGCGGAGCACAGCAGCGTGAACGCCCCGCGGCTGCGGAGGCCGGCCCTACGGCTCGAAGCCGCGCTGCAGCGATGCCAATACCGAGATGTTGAAAGCCTGTCCATGACCGCTACTCGAGGGGGAAGGTCGGCCAGGGGCATGCCGACGTGACCTGGCACTTGTCGAACGTGAACTCGTGGCCGGAGCTCTGCATGTACCGGGCAATGATGTTCAACAGGTAGGTGCCCTGGTCGAAAGGTTGCGTGGGGTCGGGCTCGACGAAGCCGTGCTTGCCCTGGGGGCTGAGCATGGGAAAGATGACACCGTGATAGCCGCCGTCGGACGAGTACTGGCGCACGAGGCGTAGCGGCGGATCGAGGCGCGGCACGTCGAAGCCGTCGTCCGCGGGCACGACGGCCGCCAGGTGGTCGACGTCCATCAGGACCGGATTGCCCTTGCTGTCGAGGTAGCGGGCAAGGCGATACGTGCCTTCGATGGTATGGGTGTCAATCAACACCTGATTCTGGGACTTGCCGTAGCGCGGGTCGTCGCGGTCGTATTGCACATAGCCGGCGGCGCGAGCCAGTGCCACGCCGTCGGCAATCATCACGCCCGGGTCGCCCACCGACGGCAACAGCAACACGTTGGTGTGTACCGTCTCGCCCGTGTCGTAGGTCATGGTGCGGGTGCCGTCCCAATACGGCGCAAAGTTCATGGGATCGGCGGCGTCGAGAGCGATCTGCGACAGACCGAGGAAGCGGCGCAGGTCCGGGGTCGCGCGGCGCAGACCGAACCCGTCGCAGGGCGCCACCAAGGGCGAGCCGGCCTGGAACGTGTTGCCGGCCAGGCTCACATCGTGGCTGAAGGTGGTGAAGTCAACGTAGGGCGCGTCCACGGGGATCTCGCAGCCCTCGGGCACCCGTGGCGCAAGGGGCCCGTGGAAGACCCGAAGCTCGAGGGGATCGCCGGCGTCGACCGACACGGCAACCCGGAAGGTGCCGGACGGCTGCACTGCGCCGCAGCGATATTCGCCGGTCTTGTGGTTATCGAGCACGACGGTGTCGCCGGGCGTGAGCGTGGGCAGCTCCTGCACGCGCAGCGCCACGTTGGAGGTCTGGCCGTTGTTGGCGCGGACCATCAGGGCGCCCTTGTCCTCATAGAAGATCGGGCCGAGCGAGCGCAGCACCATCGCGTCGCGCACCCCGCTGAGCGTCGTGCGCGTTCCAATCTCGCTGAGCATCCCTCCCGGAACGATCGATACCACATCGTCGATCTGGGGCTCGAGCCCGGCAATCACGGCGCTCGTGATGCCGCCCAGCGATCCGCCGAAGACGTGCAGCGGTGCGCTCCCGCCCACGTCGACCGTGCCGTCGCCATCGAAGTCGCCAGCAAGACCTGGCGTCCCGTGGCCGGCAGGGTCGAAAGACCACGTCGTCGCGCCGTTGAAGGCGCGCAGCGTGCGCACCACCTGCATCACGTCGACCGTGGTCTGCCGCACCATGTCCCGCGTGTGGAACACGTATGCGCTCCAGAAGTCGTCACCCGAATCGACATTGCCGTCACCGGTCCAGTCGATGGCGCGGCCGTTGAGCAGCGACTCGCCGAGCCCGGCCAGGCCGGCCTGCTTGAAGTAGGAGCGGACGACAGCCAGCTCTACGCTCGACAGAGCGACACCGTGGCTGGGAGCATCGATGCCGATCGTGGCAATGCCGTAGCTCGCGAGCAGCCCGGCAAACGGCAGCGCGTCGAACTCGCTGCCGCCGTGACCATGGATGAAGATTGCGGCCGGAGCAGGGCCTTTCCGATTCTTGGGCACGAACATCCAGAAAGGCACATCTTCACCACGCGGCGGGGCGTCGAGGTCCCAGACCTGGCGATAGAGCGGGAGCATGGCGCCGCTCGCATCGGTACGCGGGAATAGCTGAGGCGATCGGATCGCCCCGGCGACGACGAAGTCCACATTGGCCATCGTCGCCTTGAAGACCTGCTTGAGCGAGTCGCTGGAGCCCGCCACGTCGAGCAACTGCATCGCCAGGGGCATGAACTCGCTGATGGGCACGATCTTGGTGTTGGCCACGCCTGGCTTGGCGTCGCGCACGTCGTCCAGCCTCGACAACGTCGCCGGAAAGTCGGTGGAGAGGTTCGCCAACTGCCCTACGCCGTACAAGCCGTCGCGCACGACGCGATAGTCGTGGGTGATGCTCTGCGTGGTAAACGACCACGTGAAGGCAACGTCGCCGATCGACAGGCCGTAGCGGCCCAGGCAGCCGGACAGGGGGGCCAGCGCCTGGGTTTGCTCTGCATGGTTGATTCCCTCGAACGGCGAGCGCACCGGCTCGCCCGACGGCGCGGTGAGGCGTTTGGTCAGGACTACCGCGTAGGTGGTAGCCTCGCGCATGGGCATGACGGGCTTGAGGATGAGGGTGTTGGTCTCACGCTCGTAGAACTCGAGCAGCTCGGAGCCGGGCTTGCCGTCGCGCGTATTGGGGTGGTCGAGGACGCCGTCCATGTCGGTGTCCTCGCCGGGATCGAGCACACCGTTACCGTTCTTGTCCTCCTCGGTCTCTTCGAACATCAAGGTCTGCAGGCCGGCGCGCGGGTCGGCGTCGTACACGTCCGTCTGCGCCAGGACCTGGGGGTAATTGCCTTGGCCCAGGTCCAGGGGCACCGCCTCGCACAGCCCCGGCGAGCCGGGCGTGACGTCGAGGACCAGCACCGCGTCGTCGCTGTAGTCGAAGTTGTCCCGGTAGTGGCGCGCGAAGATGACCTCCGGATCGATCGGAGCGTCGAAGCTGACCGTGATTGGGGCCAGGGTTCCCCAGCCCGAGAGCTTGTCGAGCTCGGCCCTGGTCGCCTGCTCCCACGCGGTGGGACCCGCGAGCACGCTCGTGTTCAGACGGCGCTTCGTCGGCGAGGTGTCGTCGTAGCGGGTGGCGAAGTCGTTGGGCAACGGGATCTCGGCGAAGGGCGTGTGGAACACGTCGAAGCGCACCACGGGGCCCTGTCCGGAAGGAGTGTCACCGATGAAGGTGGGCGGGTCGGACAGGCAGCCGCCCAGCGCGCCGATCGCCAGCAGCAGGGGGAGCCGAGAGAGAGTTCTGGTGAGCATCGCCATCACTTCGGTGGCCCGAGAGCACACGGACAAGTGCACGACGCCTCATTCGGCGCTCTGGGGGAAAGGTAACGTGTATCGCAGACGCTGGGGTCGCGTCAACGAGCAGCGTGGCGAGGGGATAGCGGATGAGGGGGACGGGGAGAGCGACGCGGCGAGAAGATCGTCAGTTGCCCTTGAAGAAGTAGACGCTGCAGCGATAGTAGTTGCCGGGGTTGTCCGTCTTCTGGCCGGTGGCCGTGATCTTCAGGTAGGCCGGGTTGCCGGCCGTGATGTTGGCGGGGAACTTCGTCAGACCGTCCGCGCCGACCTCCAGATCGACCTTGGGAGGATCGGATTCGGTGAGCTTGATGCTCGTGTCAACGCCGTCGCTACCCACGAGCGTGGCCGTGAAGCCCAGGAGTCCGGAGCCTTCGCGGCCCGTCTCGCAGGCCAGGTCGATCGAATCGGGGGCGATCGCCCCGCTGGTGCCGGTGACCGTGGCCGGCACGTCGACCTGGTACCAGTCGGCCTCGCCGCTGGTCGACAGGTTGGCGTCGATGAAGTACGTTCCCTCGTTGGTTCCCGGCACGGTGAGCTTCTGGGCCGTCGACTTGTCGCCGTGGGGCGCGGTGGCCTCGAACTCGCCGTAGTACAGAGAGCCGATGCCGTTGTTGATGAAGTAGAACGAGTTGTCGCCGGTGTTCTGGACCCAAATGTGGTATTGCGCAGTGGTGTCCAGGGCCCCCGTCGAGGTCGTCGCGAGCGGGATCGAGAAGAGCTGGGGGCCGTTGTTCGGATCGTCTCCGTTGGTGAAGTCGCGCTGATCACCCGCGCCCAAGATCGTCGTGCCGGCCTGGTCGGAGGTCGCCCAGATCTTGATGTTCGACGTCGAGCCGTCGCCGTTGACCGTGCCCGTGGGCTGCACCCAGAACCATGCGCGCGGGCGCGCAGCCGGGTCGATGGTGAGGTCGGTGGGGACGGTGAGCGTGAATTCATGCTTCTCGTCCGCGGCCGAGAACTGGCCGCCCAGGATCTGGTCGACGTAAACACCCGCGGTGGAGGACGCGGTGTACGTGACCGCGGTGTCGGCCGAAGGCGATCCCCACGGGAACTTGGTCGTGTCCATCGGGAACGCGGTCAGCTCGTAGTTGAAGTTGGTGATCGCGGTGCCGTCGGCGCAGTGGATGCCGGTGCTGGGATTGGCGAGAGCGTAGGAGTTGCAGTCCTCCACGCGGATGCAGTAGTCGCCGGCCGGCAGCTGGGTGAAGAGCTGCGAGTCGGTGCTGTAGCGCGGCCACTCGTCGTCGTCCGAGGCGATCAGGTTGCCGCTCTTGTCGTAGATGCTGACGACCGTGTCGGTGACGGTAGGGTCGTTCAGGTTGGTGCTGCCGCTGACCAGACGCTGCGCGCTGACGTAGGCCGCAAACGGATACGGCGCGGTGAGCGTGAATGCGTAGTAGTCGGGCGTGCCGGCGTCGGCCAGCATGCCGGGGACGGCGGTGCCGTCGAGGGTGAGCGCGGTGGCGGTGTCGCAGGTGTGGGCGCCGGTCGCGCCGCCGCTGCCGCCGGTGCCGGACGAGCCGCCGGTGCCGGACGAGCCGCCGGTGCCGGACGAGCCGCCGGTGCCGGACGAGCCGCCGGTGCCGGACGAGCCGCCCGTACCCGACGAACCACCGGTGCCCGCCGAGCCGCCGGTGCCGGACGAGCCGCCCGTGCCCGCCGAGCCGGCGGCGCCGCCCGTGGCGGGCGTGCCGCTATCGCTGCTCGAGCACGCGGATGCAACCAGGAACAAGGTGCCGGTTGCCAAGAGAAGAGCGATGGGAAGAAGCCTCGTGTTACGCATGTTGTCCAGCCTTTCGTTGTTGCCCCAGGTCAATGCCAATCGATGGACGTGGCGCTTCTAGCACACGACCAGCGCGATGTCATCGATCACGAAGCGGGTTGCTCGCGCGGCAATCCCGGCAGCGGCGAGGCTCGAATTCGCCGCGTTCGCGAGTTGATCGCCCGAGGGCCCGACGCTTCGCGCGACGGCCGCAGGACGGGTCATGCATGCGGGGGTGGCGCCGACTCCGTGATGGAACGCAACAGACTTTCGGGGGCGCCCGCGCCATCCGGCCGTACGGGACACCGGGTCGCCGCGCCCAAGGTCCACGGTCGACCGTGAGTCGCCATCCATGAACGGCAAGTCGCTCTGCCTCACTGACAAGGTCCCGTCGCGTCTTCCGCGTCTTTGCGGTACGGTACCCGCATGCGCGATGCTGAGAGGCCCACCCGCGTGGATGTGCCGCACGCCGCAGCAACCATGCCGCACACGAGCGGCAACCAGAGCGACAGCCAGCTGGTGTTTCGCCCCGGTGACGTCGTTGGCGGAACGCTCCGAATACGGACCGTGTTGGGAGCCGGCGGCATGGGCCAGGTCTTCGAGGCCCATGACGAGAGCCTCGACCGGCTGGTGGCAGTCAAGGTGCGCGGTCCCGACGTCCGACTCGACAGCCTTCGTCGCGAAGCGCGGGCGCTGGCAGCACTGCATCACCCGTCGCTACCGATTGTCTACGGCTTTGGCACCCATGCCGGCACGGACTACCTGGTGCTGGAACGGATCTTCGGCATCACGCTAGGGCGACTCATCCAAGATACGTATGCCGATTGCACTTCGCTGGGCTTGCAGCGAGCGCTCGACCTGCTCGTGCCCGTGGCGGACGCGCTGGTGGCGGTGCATGCGGCGGGTCTCGCACATCGCGACGTCAAGCCGCTCAACGTCATGCTGTCACCGGACGGTCGTGTCGTCCTGGTCGACTTCGGCCTGGCATTGCCGGAGGCGACGGCCGGTGCGCAGTTCTCGGTCGCCGGCTCGCTGCACTACATGGCGCCCGAAACGGTCCGCCTGGATTACAGACCGGGAAGCGCGAGGCTGGTTGACGTCTACGGGCTGGGCGCGACCGCATACGAGGTGTTCACAGGGCAGCCGCCTCGCTCGCTGAGCACTCCGGCAGAGCTGTTGACGCCGCCGACAACCCGAGCACGCGATACCCTGGCGGAGCTTCGTCCCGATTTGCCTGCCCGGCTGTGCGAGTTGATCGGTGGGATGCTGGCGTTCTCACCGGATGAACGGCCCGACGCGGAAGAAGTGCTGGCCGACTGGCGTGCGCTCCGGTCCGGCGCCTCCACGGAAGGCAAACGCTGGCGTGTGCTGGTGGTCGACGACGACGCCAACCTGCTGCGTGTCGTCTCCCACTACGCCAGGAAGGCGCTGGGCGAAGCGGAAATCGCAACGGCGTCGAGCGGCAAGCAGGCACTGACGATGCTGGCGAAGAACCCGCCGGACGTGATGCTGCTCGACGTGAGCATGCCGGTGATGAACGGGGTCGAAGTGTACACGTACATGCGCGGCGCGCACCTGGCCGACGCCTGCAAGGTAATCGCCGTCAGCGCCGTAGCGCAGGAGGACGACGTGCAGCTACTGGGGTTGCTCGGCATCGACCGGTGCGTCATGAAAGGGCCGGAGTTGGGAGAACGCCTGGCGCGCGCCCTGTCGTCGGTCCTCGGCATACCGCTTCCTACCAAAATGCTGCCCAGCGTCTCGCCCTGATCGGTCTTGCGGGGCGTGCAGACCGATATACGGTAGGCCGATGTGAGCGACTGCCTCTCCTGGCACATGTCGAACCGTCACGCTGCAGAGCATTTCCGTCACCGGGACCTGGACCGCGATTCGCGTTCCCCAACTCTGTCGTGAACGGACATTGCAGTGGGCGAGCAAGGCGCGTAGTCTCCTATCCTGTGACGTTCTATCGTCCAATCGCTCCTCCGTCGCTCGCACCTTCGAGCTTCCTTGCTTCCGCCGCCGGTTCAGCACACGCCGGAGGCCCTTGGCCGTCGTCCGCGCACGTGAGTTCCACCCGGCTGCGTGCGATTCGGTCGAGCGAGACCCCACCCGACGCGCCCGACCCCGACGCGGACCTCAACACGCGGGTCCTCATGTGCCCGCTTGCTTACATCCGCGACCACTTCGGCGCGGACCGTGTCACGCAGATCCTTGAGCGAGCCGGTGGCGACCCCGCGCTGTTCGAGCCGCCGTACTCGTGGATTTCTCATGCTCTCTTCGAACGCGTGCTGGCGGGCGTGCGGGCGGAGCTCCGCTCCGACCAGGAGTTCATGCACGCAGCTGCGTATGAAGTGAAAAACACCTACGGCCCGCTCGCCCTGGTGTTCCGCATGTCGACCATCAAGCAGGTCTACAGGCTGCTCGCGTCGACATCCCACATGGTCAGCAGAATCAGCCGCTTCGAGGTAACAGACCTCGGCCGCGGCGCCGTGCGCATCCGTTACAAGTCCACGCGGCCGGAGAGCAGGCTGATGTGCCTGTCGCGCCAAGCGCAGAACCAGGCCGTTCCAAGCATGTGGTGGGGCATTCCCGCGCCCGTGATCGTCGAGGAGAAGTGCATCTCCCGAGGTGACGACGAGTGCAGCTACCAACTGCGCTGGAAGGAGCCTGTGCGCTTCTCGCTCGCGGTCGCGGTCGGGTTGGCCGTAAGCGCGGTGGGGCTCATCCCCGTGGCCGCGTTGGGATGGCCGGGCTGGTACCTCGCTGCATTCGGGCTTGTCGGCCTGGCTGTCGGATGGATGCTCGAGGCCCGTCGCGTGGTTGCCGAGAACGAACGCGCGGCCGGTGACACCAACCACGCGCTACTCGAGCTGGCGACCGCACAAGGGGAGGCTGCCAGGGAGCTCATCGACCTGCACCGTCGCCAGCAAGCTTGGAACCAGGAGCTGGAAGCGCTCGTCGGGGAGCGCACGGCGACCCTGGAGATGGTCGTGGGCAAGCTGCGAAAGCTCGGACAGGTGCAGACCTCCCGGGTCCAGAGCCTCTCCCACGACATCCGCAATCCGCTGACCATCATCAAGTACGCGTCGGAGTCGATTCGCGAGGAGGTGAGGGACGTGTCGCCGGAGCTCGACCAGATCCTCGTGGAGCTGGAGCAGGCCTCCACTCGCATCGATCGGCTCCTCGTCGACCTCGCCCGCACCGCCACGATCGAGCGAACCGCGGGGAACTCACGCTACGAGACAGTGGACGTGGCAACGCTCGCCGCGTCGGTGCGACGGCGCCTCGGTGCGCTGGTGCTCGGACGCGACATACGTCCGACCGTCTTCAAGACACGAGAGGCGCCCAGCGAGCTGCGAGTGGACGCGATCCTGCTCGATCGCGTGCTGGACAACCTGCTGACGAACGCGGCGAAGTACACCGACCGGGGCAGCATCCTGGTGGAGTTCGACGGCACGCCGGGACACCTGTGCATGCGCGTCTCCGACACCGGGCGCGGCATCTCGGCGGATCGTCTCGAGGGCGTGTTCAGCGGGAGCTCGCCGGATCTGGCTCCCAATGTCGGATCGAGCCTGGGCCTGGGGCTGTCGGTGGTCGTGCGCACACTCGCGCGGCTCGCCGGCAGGGTCGAGGTGATGTCGCGCCCCGAGCAGGGAACCACCTTCTGGCTCTACGTGCCCGTCGATCCGCCGCCTGACAGCACTGGCAGACACGAGCGCATCGAGGAAGAATCGCTGCACGATGTCGCGAAGCGCATCATCCGGATCCGGGAGGTTCGCTGATGGTTGGCCCGGGGCCGTCGCGGTTCGTCGATGTCTTCCTTGAGTACTTGAAAGCCGAAGGCGCCAGCGTCGTATTCGGGATTCCCGGAGGGCTCTTGCACCCGTTCTTCGAGGCCGTGGAGAACGACCCGGATCTGCAGTTGGTCGTGACACGGCACGAGGAAGGGGCCGCCTTCATGGCCGACGGCTTTGCGCGGGCTGCTCACAAGCTCGCGGTCTGCGCGGGGACGTCCGGCCCGGGTGCGACCAACTTGCTCACCGGCGTCTCCTGCGCCTTTGCGGACGGCGTCCCGATGCTCGTGGTCACGGGGCAAGCGCCTTCGGCCGCGCTCGGCAAGGGAGCCGCGCAGGAGACTCCGCCCGAGGACATGGACGTGGTCGGCATGTTCCGGCCCGTAACCAAGTACTCGACCATGGTCACCTCGCCGGAGAAGCTGACGCACCACCTCCGCCGTGCGCTGCGCCTCGCTCTGACCGGGCGCCCCGGCCCTGTACACTTGAATGTTCCGGTCGACCTGTGGGGCAAGGCAGTCGACGAGCGCTGGTTCGACCCGTCCACCTACCGCCCCTCGACCCACGTGTTCGATCGCAATGCGGTGCGACGCGCCACCGAGGCGCTGATGTCTGCACGCCGCCCGGTCTTCTTGGTGGGCTCGGGCGTCGGCGCTGCCGGTGCCGAGATGCATCTCCGGTCACTCGCCGAGTTCTTTCCTGCCCGAGTCGCAACCACGCCGCGAGGCAAGGGCCTGTTTCCGGAAGACCACAAGCTGTCGGTCGGCGTATTCGGGTTTGCCGGGCATCAGCAGGCGCGCACCCTGCTTCTGGGCGGCGAGGTCGATGTCTTGTTCACCGTCGGCGCCTCGCTCAACGAGACGACCACGTTCAACTGGCACCCTGGGCTTCGGCCTTCGGGCTCGCTCATCCAGCTCGACATCGACGCCGATCGCGTGGGGCGCAATTACCCCGTAGACGTGCCGCTCGTGGGCGATGCCCAGACCATCCTCATCGAGATGCTCTATCAGGCACACCGCTTGGTGCGCGAGTCGGCGTCTCCGGCCTCCGAATGGAATGCAGCTCCGCCGCTCGATTTCGGTCATGGCCGGTACCTCGACCCGGACCTGCGGACGTCCGACGCCTACCCGCTGACCCCGCAGCGCTGGCGCGTTGACCTGCAGCAGGCGCTGCCTGCCGATGCCCTCCTATTCTCCGATATCGGGGGGCACATGCTGTTCAACCTTCACCATCTGTGCATGCATCATGAACAGCGTTTCTTCATCAACATGGGTTTCGGCTCGATGGGTCACGGCGTTGCCGCGCCGATCGGGGCGGCACTGGCGTGCCCCTCGCGACCTGTCATCGCCATTGTCGGCGACGGCTGCTTCACGATGAATGGCATGGAGGTGCTCACAGCAGCAGAGTACGAGATTCCGGTCGTCTGGATCGTGGAGAACAACCAGATGCACGGCATCACGTGGCATGGGAGCAAGATGGTCGGCAACGGCAAGCCCATGCAGTCGGTCGTATTCCAGCGCAAGGTCGAGATTGCGTCGATTGCCCGCGCGATGGGCATCAAAGCCTGGGTGGTCGACCGTCCCGGTGCGATCGTCGAGGCGGTCCAAGAGGCGTTGTCGGAGCGTCGGCCGGGGCTGATCGAAGTTCGGGTCGACGAGAGGATCCCTCCGCCGCTCGGTGATCGCGCCAAGACGATCGCCGGCTTCAAGGGGCAATAGAGGTGAAAGACAACACGGAATCAGGCAACGGGCCCATCGAGGCGTTTCCCTGGCCCACGCAGCTCACGGCGCGGGTCGTGCACCCTGGGCACCCCCCCCGGCTCTACGGCTATGACGTCCAGCGCGACCTCGCTCGCCACTACAGCTTCTCCGACCTGGTGGCGCTGTCGCTCACGGGCGAGCTGCCCTCGGCCCGCGGGTCGCGCGCGCTTCAAGTGGCAATGACGTTCCTGTTGCCCTGCACCATCGCGGAGGCTCCCTCGCATGCGGCCGTGCTGGCGCGGATCTGCGGTGCGCAGCCAGCCGGCGTGCTGCAGGCCGGTGCGCTCACACTCGCCGAACAGGCCGCGACTTGGGTACGCGACCACGAGCCCTTGCGGCACTGGCTCGCTCGTCCCGACTCCCCGCTGCCCGCCGAGTTCGCATCATCGGATCCGTCCGACGACGATGCCGTGCAAAGCCTTCGGGACGCGCTGGGGGACGTGCAATCCGACGTGGTGGGGCTCGATCAACGACCCAAGCCGCTGCCGGCGTTGTTCTGCACGCTCTTCGCGTGCGGGCTTCGCGAGCCTCACCAATGGGTGGGCGTGCTGCTGATCGCCAGACTGCCCGCGGTGGCTGCCGAGGCCTTCGCGGCCGCGGCCGGTGACTTCCGGGGATATCCGATGGACCTGCCCCATTTCCGATACCAGGAGGACAACCGTGGCTGAAGATCCGGCGGGACTCGCGGTGCCCACACGCGTCGCGCGCGCGATCCCCAGCGGCAATGACTACTTCGGATTCCGCGTCGAGCGCGACTTCACCGACGGCGACGCGTACTGGCGTGGGCTGCTGCTCGCGGTCGGCGCAAGCCCGGCGTCATTTGCGCATCTATCCATCGTCAAGCGCCTGGCCGGCTGCAATCTGGTCGCCGACCCGCGCATCTGGCCGCTGAAGATTGCGCGCCTGGCCGCCTCGTTCGGTGGTGCGTTGCCGGGCGTATGCGCGGGCAGCGTGTTCCTCGAGGACGCGATGATTGGCCCTCTGACCGCACGGCATGCGGCGGAATTTCTGCTCGACATCTCGACCCACTGGACCGGTGACGACAGCGGAGAATCCCTCGCCGAGGAACTTCGCAGGCGCCGGCTCCTGGGCCGGCGCTTCCCAGGCTACGGCGTTGCATTCAGACAGCTGGACGAGCGCGTGGGCGTCATCGATCGCATTGTGCGTGAGGAGGGACGCGACGGCGGCAAGTACTGGCGGAGCTCCAAGCTTGTCGAGACCCTGCTGAGCGATCGCCGTCCGTTGCCTCGCAATGCTGGGTGCGCCGCAGCGGCCGCGCTGCTCGACTGCGGGCTATCTCCGTTGCAGGTCGGACTGATTACGTGGAACTACGTCGTCCCCACCTACCTCGCGAACGCTGTCGAGGGCGCCGACCATGCGGCGCCGATTCTGCAACAACTGCCCGCCTCGGCGGTCCGCTATGACGGCCCGCCGCCGCGCGTCAGCCCGGCTGCTGCGGCCGGGCACTACGCCCCGGCCCCGACCGGCTCCCGGCGTTGACGCGGACCTCCAGCCACTTCCTTGCGCTTTCGACTGCTTACCGTTCGGGCACGGATACTGTATCCTGTGCGTCCGCGATTCGCTGGAAAGGGAGAGCACGGTCCTATTGGGGGATCTCTTGTTTGTGGAGGCTGGCTAGATGACTGCTCGGGGACTCAGTCCCAGGTCTGACCGCGGTCCTTACCGTCACCGCGCCCGGACGATCGCAGCCTCGGCCGCGGGCGCCATCACAGCAGGAACGGGCGCCATGGCTCTGGTCGGCTGGGCGTCCGGAGATCTGCGTCTCGCCTCGCTGGGCTCCGGCCTCATCCCCATGGCCCCCAGCACGGCCGTCCTGTTCCTGCTCACCGGCACGGCCCTGTGCGCACGCGCCGTGCGCCCTCGGCACCAGCCCACGCAGCGCGCGGTCACGTTCGCCGCCGCCCTAGCCGCCTCAGCGTCCGGCCTGCTGCTCGCGCTCTCGCTCGCCGGCGTTCACCTTGCCGTCGTGCACCTGGGGTTCCAAGCCGCCAGCACTGTCCAAGGCGCGCCCGTGGGGCACATGTCCCCGGTGACAGCCACGTGCTTCCTGCTCGCCTCCCTCTCCACCCTCGCCGCGCGCGGCTCCCATCGCGCGAAGATCGGCGCTCTGCTTTCCTCGGCAAGCGCCGCACTGCTGCTCGCAACCTCGGCGGTGTTTACCCTCGCATACGCTTACGGCGAGCCGCTGCTGTACGGCGGCAGGTTCATCCCCCCTGCCCTCACGACCGTCCTCGCGTTCACCGCTCTGGCCACAGGCGCGCTGATCGTCCCGCACGGCGGGTTGATCGGCGATGTCGACCAGGCCCGCCGTCGCACCGTCGATGCGCTGCTCGTGAGCTTCGCTCTGGTAGCGGCGGGCATCATCACCGCGGGCCGCTCCTACTACAAGGTCCAGGAGCACCGCCAAACGTCCGCTGCCGAGGCGCGCTTGTGCGAGGTCGCCGATCTGCAGGCTGGCGAGGTGGCGGCGTGGCGCAACAGGATACGCGCGGACGCCGCCATGTTCGCGGGCAACAGCTCGTTCTCCGGACTGGTCCGGCGCAACCTCGACGACCCGACGAACCTGGCCGTCGCCGCCGACCTGCACGATTGGCTCGGTCGGCTGCGCGCCTCGGGCGAGTACCTCCAGGTGGCGCTCGTCGACCCGACCGGAGGCATGCTGATGGCCGAGCCCGACAGCGCGGTCCCGCTCGGCAAGCGAATCGCCGCGCAGGTTCCTGCCGCCCTCCAATCGTCCGAGGTCACCTTCGTCGATCTGGGCCGTGACGTGTCCGGCGGGCCGGTTTCGTTGGGCGTTCTGGCTCCCTTGTTCGATCGCGGCGGCGCTCCCCTCGGCGTGCTCGCGCTGCAAGTCGACCCGAGCACCTGGTTGTACCCGTTCCTCGCGCACTGGCCCGGCGCCAGCCACACCGCGGAAGCCGACCTGGTGCGACGCGAAGGCGACGAGGCGGTCTTCCTGAATCCCGCGAAGTGGGCACCGCGCGCTCCGTTTGTCCTCGGCCAGCGGCTGGCCGATGGTAAATCGCCTGTCGCGCGCGCCATCCTCGGGGCCGAAGGTCCTGTTCACGGCGTGGGCTACCGCGGCGTTCCGGTGCTTGCCTGCGCGCGCAGCGTGCCCTTCTCGCCCTGGAAGCTCGTGACCCGGCGCGACCTTCAGGACGTGCTCGAGCCGTTGAGCGCGCGCCTCTGGGAAACCGTGCTGACCGTCGTGACGCTTCTTGTCGGCGGCGCCGCCGCGCTCGGCCTGCTGTTCCGGCAGCAGGTGCTCACCGCCGAGCGGCGCTACCACCGGGCGCTCGACGCGATGATGGAAGGCGCGCAGATCATCGGCGCCGACGAGCGCTGCGCCTACGCGAACGAGGCGGCCGCGAGCTTCGTTCGTCGCAGCGCCAGAGAGCTCATCGGACGCACGCTGACCGAGATCTACGACGGCATCCAGGCTGCCCCGATGCTCCAGGCGCTGCAGCGTTCGACACGGGATCGCTCGCCGTTGCGAGGCGAGTTCGACCTGAGCTTCCTCGATGGCGAGACCCGGTGGATCGAGCTCACCGCCACCCCCGTGCCCGAAGGATTGTTCGTGCTTACGCTCGACATCACCAACCGCAAGCGCTCCGAGGAAGCCTTGCGGCAGAACGAAGCGCGCATCTTGCAGCTCAACGCGATGCTGCACGCCATCCGCAACGTCAACCGGCTCATCACGCACAAGCACGACGCCGAGGAGCTGATCCAGCAGGCCTGTGGGTTGCTGGTCGAGTCTCGCGGTGTCGACACCTGCTGCATTGCGCTGTTGGACGGCGACCGGGGCACGCACTTCGCCGGCGCAGGTGCCGGGGACAAGCTGCACGCGCTGCGCCGAATCTTCGACCGCGGGCAGCTGCCGCAGTGCTTGCGGGCCGCGCTCGCCCAGGACGACCCGGTCGTGCGTCATGACCCGGCCACTCCCTGCATCGATTGCGACGTGAGCAAGGCGTGCTCGGGCCTCAGAGATACTGTCACCTTGCGCCTGGCGAGCGACGGCAAGGTCTTCGGCGCGATGCTGGTGTCGGCTTCTCCGGGCGTGGCGTCGGATCCGGAGGAACTGGACTTGCTGCGCGAGATCGCGGGCGACACCGCGTTCGCGCTCGAGTCGATCGCTCGCGCCGAGCAGCGCAATCGCGCCCTTGCCGAAATCGAGAGCCTCGCCCGGTTCCCCAGCGAGAACCCCAACCCGGTGCTCCGCTTGGCGCGCGACGGTCGCATCCTGCTCGCCAACCCGAGCAGCGCCGAGCTGCTGGCTCACTGGCAGCGAGCCGTCGGCCAGGTCGCACCCGACGACATCTGCCTGCCGGCCCACGAAGCCCTCGACAGCGGCGATCGCCGCGACATCGTCGTTCAGGTCGCTTCCGGCCGCCAGTTCGTCCTCGCCTTCACACCCATTTCCTCCGCCGGCTACGTCAACCTGTACGGCGTCGAGATCACCGATCGCCTCCGCGCCGAGCTCGACGTCCAGCGCCTCAACGCCCGTCTTGTGCGCCTCGCTCAGGTCGCGCGCGAGCTCGCGGGCGCCCGCTCCCTCGAGGCCATCATCGAGATCGTGCGCCATGCCGCTCGGGATCTCGCCAACGCCGACGGCGCCACGTTCGTGCTGCGCGAAGGCGACCTCTGCCATTACGTCGACGAGGACGCGATCGCGCCGCTCTGGAAGGGTCAGCGCTTTCCCATGTCCGCGTGCGTCAGCGGCTGGGCCATGCTGCACCGCGAGGCGGCCGTGATCGAGGACGTCCTTCTCGACCCCCGCGTGCCGCACGATGCGTACCGCGAGACCTTCGTGCGCGGCATGGTCATGGTGCCGATCGGCAGCGAGTTGCCCACCGGTGCCATCGGCGCCTACTGGCGCAGTGTGTACCGCGCCACCCCCGAGGAGGTACGCATCCTGCAATCCCTGGCCGACTCGGTGTCGATCGCGATGGACAACGTGCGTGTCTACGCCGCGCTCGCCGAGAGCGAGGCCAGGACGCGTGCCATCTACCAGAACCTGCCCACCTCCACCTTCGTGTGGCGTCGAGTCGACGCCGGCTTCGTGCTCGAGGACTACAACGAGGCGGCGCTCAAGACCACCCGCGGCGGCATCGCGCAGTTCGTCGGACGAACCGCCGTCGAGCTGCCGCACGCGTTCCCACACTTGCTCGAAGACCTCGAACGCTGCTTCACCGAGCACGCCCTGGTGCACCGCGAGGTCGAGTACTGCCCGCCCGGATCGTCCGCCCCGCGCACCCTCAAGTCAGCCTTCAGCTTCGTACCGCCCTCGGTCGTCGTGCTGCACACCGAGGACGTCACCGACCAGCGACGGCTCGAGGAGCAGCTACGCGCCAGCCAGCGCCTCGAGTCCATCGGCCGGCTCGCCGGAGGCGTGGCCCACGACTTCAACAACCTGCTGTCGGTCATCCTCAGCTACACGAGCATCGCGCTCGAGTCCGCCGAACTCGTGCCCTCGCTGCGCTCCGACATGACCGCGGTCCGCCAAGCCGGCGAGCGCGCCGCCACGCTCACACGCCAGCTCCTGGCCTTCAGCCGCAAGCAGGTGCTGCAGCCGAAGGTCTTGTGCCCGGCCGACGTGGTCGAGGGCATCGAAGGCATCCTGCGCCGGCTGCTGGGCGAGGACATCGATCTGTTGGTGACGCGTCAATACGCGGTCGGCAACGCGAAAGTCGACCCGGGCCAGCTCGAGCAGGTCATCATGAACCTGGCGGTCAACGCCCGCGACGCCATGCCCGAAGGCGGCAAGCTCACGATCGAAACGCGCAATGTCGAGCTCGACGATGCGTTCGCGGCGAAGCACACGGCGATGCAGCCGGGCCCGCATGTGCTGCTGTCCATGAGCGACACCGGCTGCGGCATGGACGAAAACACGCTCGCCCGGATGTTCGAGCCCTTCTTCACGACCAAGGAAAGCGGCAAGGGCACTGGCCTTGGCCTCGCCACCGTCTACGGCATCGTCAAGCAGAGCGGCGGCAGCATCTGGGCCTACAGCGAGCTGGGCAAGGGCACCTCGTTCAAGATCTACTTCCCCCGCATCGACGCGCCGTCCATCGCTGCGCCGTCGCTCGCGCCCAAGCGCGCACGCACCAAGGGCACCGAGACCATCCTGCTCGTCGAGGACGACGCGGGCGTTCACAGCGTGGTCACCCGCATGCTCAAGCGAGCCGGCTTCACCGTGCTCGGCGCCGAGAGCCCAAGCGACGCCTTGCGGCTCTGCGAAGACCGCAGCACCTCGGTCGACCTGGTGCTGACGGACGTGATCATGCCCGAGATGAGCGGGCGGGCGCTCGCCACGCAGCTCCAGGCCATGCGGCCTGGGCTGCCCGTGCTCTTCATGTCCGGCTACACGGACAACGCCATCGTGCACCACGGCGTGCTCGACGAAGGCTCGGCGTTCATCGGCAAGCCCTTCACCGAGGTCGAGCTGACCAGCAAGGTGCGCGAAGTGCTCGACGAAGTCAGGGCGCGTCGGGAAGGCAAGCCATCAACATGACGCGTTCGCGTCGTGCCCGTCCAGCGCAACGACCACCCGGCTCCGCATCCGCGGAACCGCATTCAACCGCGCTCTGCCGATGATATGCTCACCTTCAAACGGAGTCCGGATGACCAAGCTGGTCCTGCTGCTGCGCTTCGACAATTTCACCGCTCCCTTACGCGGCGAGCAGTCCGTCGTCGGCCGCAGCTCCTACTGCTCGATCTCGCTCACGCACCCCAGCATCTCGCGCGTCCATGCGTCCCTCGTGCGGCGCGACGGCTACGTGGAGCTGCGCGATCTCGGCAGCAAGAACGGCACCTTTCTCAACGGCACGCCGGTCGGAGAAACGCCCAGACGCCTCGAGCTGGGCGACCAGCTTCGCTTCGGCGACGTCACCTGCGTGTTCGAGCAGGCCGAAGCAACCAGCTCCATCCGGCAGAGCACCGCAAGGCCGCCGGCCCCCCACACCACGGGCGAGCACCCCGCGGTCTCGCCGCCCGGTGCAGGCAACAACAAAAAACGTCCGGATTGAGCCGATCTACGGCCGCTTCCCTCGCTGGCTCGGGTTGCCGGCGGTGTCCCGGCATCGTAAGCTGAATGGATCGCCCCGGTGGGGACGATGCAGGAGCAGCGATGAGTGCTTGGCCCGACGACAACGACCGGCAGCACGCCGAGGAGGAGCCCGAGCCGGTATCCCAAGTTCGGCCAACGCCGCCCTCGCCGCGTCCCGTGGTGGCATTACCGTCCGATCCGGATTCCGTCGCACGGCGCGCCGAGGCCGACACGCTTGTCCCCGCCTCCGAGCGCCACCCCATCGCCAGCATCGTGCCGCTATCCGTTCGCGTCCAGGCCTTGCGGCCAGCCAGCAACGAAGCACACTCGCAGCCCACGCCCGAGCTCGACACCCACGGGCGGTACGCGACCGCGGGTGCAGGTGCAGGGCACCCGAGTGAGCTGGACCGGGTCCGCCGGCAGATGGGCGAGGCCTTCCGCACCGGCGAGCACTACTACGCCCTCATCGAGGCCGAACGGGTCCTTGCCACCGTGCCCGACGATCCGGAGGCGCTGCGCATCGCCGCCCGTTGCAGGCCTGCCGTGGAGCAGGTCTTGCTCGCCGTGCTCGGCGGCGATCGGGCCAGGTTTGGCGTCGAGGCCTGGGGCCACCAGCTGCGCGCCCTCCAGACCAACTCTCGCACGACCGTCCTGATCGCCATGATCGACAGCGGCTTCTCGCTCGGCGAGATCCTCGACACCTGTGGCGAACGACGCTTCGAAGCCTTGCGCACGCTCGACACCCTGCTGCGTTGCGGGAGCATCCGTCATCGCTAGGAGCCGGGCATGCGTTGTTGCCTCGCCTGCACTCGAGTCCGCGGCTCGTTCTCCCGAGCCCAAGCCTGGACCGAGGCGCCTGTTCGTCCGCGGCGACATCGCTCCGCACCATCCCGTGGCACCTCGCTTGCTCTTCGATGGCGCGCCAGCCGGCCGCCTCGCCGCGCTGGAGGGATGAAGTGTCTCTGGCCAGCAACCCACATCGCAGCTCCCAATTGATGAACCGACACCTCTGGCTGCTCCGCTTCGATACCTTCACCGTCACCCTGCGCGGCGACCAATCCATCGTCGGCCGCAGCTCCTATTGCTCGGTCGCGCTCACGCACCCCAGCGTGTCGCGCGTTCATGCCGCCGTGGTTCGGCGCGACGGCCACCTGGAGATTCGCGATCTCGGCAGCAAGAACGGGACGTTCGTCAACGGCGCCGGCGTCGGCGCCGCGCCCAAGCGCCTCGAAGTCGGCGACGTGCTGCGCTTCGGCGACGTCACCTGCGTGCTCGAGGAGGGCGGGCCGAACAGCTCGCGACACACGAGCACCAACCGTCCTCCGGCGTCCCCTGCCGAGCTCGAGGACACCACCACGCTGCGTTTCCCTGCCGGCAAGCCTGGAGGCCGCGATGGCTGACCCGCTGCTGCACGTGCTCCTGGTCGAGAGCGACAAGGAGGTGCTTCACGTCGTGCCGCCCGTGCTGCGGTCGATTGCCTCGGTCCGCGCCACCGCCGATGCGGCCGAGGCCGCTCGCGTGGCCGCCCACAACCGCTTCGAGATCCTGGTCATCTCGAGCGCCATCGCCAACGCGACCGGCGTGGAGCTGGTGCATGCCGTTCGCACCACGCAACCCTGCGCCCAGGTGCTCGTGCTCTGTGACCAGGACACGAGCGAGGTCTCGCCGGCGCTCATCGCGCAGGAAATCGGTGACACCCTGGTCAAGCCCTTCGACCTGGGCGTGCTGCCCGCCCGCATCCAACGCCTCGCGGAAGTCATGCGTCAGCAGCTCGAGTCTGCCGACCAGATGCAGAAGCTCATGGCCCGCATCAGCCACACCGAAATCATGGCGCGCCTCGGAACGCTCGTGGCCACCGTCGCCCACGACATCGCCAACCCGCTGACGACGATCCTCTCGAACGGCAACCTAGTCGCCGACATCGCCGCCAACGACGGCGACCTCGGACCCGACAATCGCGAGACGCTGCGCGACAGCGCCCGCGACACCACCGCGGCCGCCACGGCCATCAAGGCCTATGTCGACCGGCTGGTCGCCTATGCCCGCGGAGATCGCGACGAGCTGGCCTTCAGCTCGAGCCTCGCCGACGTGGTGCGAACTTCCTTGCTGCTCGTTCGTCCCCGCGCTCAGGCCAAGTCCGTCATGGTCCACGCCGAACGCGCCGAGCTCGCCCCCCGCGTCTCGCACCGGCCTGTCGCCATAACCGAAGCGCTTGTCAACGCGCTGTCCAATGCAATCGATGCCGTCCCGCCTCGAGGCAACGTCTGGCTCCGCTGGGAAACCTCGCCCGATCAGGTCGCGCTCGTGGTCGAGGACGACGGCCCCGGGCTGACGGCCGAGCAGCGCCAGCGGTTCTTCGAGCCGTTCTACACCACCAAGGTTGCCGGCACTGGGCTGGGCACGGTGGTGATCCAGCGGACGTTCAAGGAGCATGACGGGCAGGTCGAGCTGAAGACGCGCGACACGGGGACCGGGCTGTCGCTGCGCATGGTGCTGCCGCGCAAGTAGCGGCCGTATCCGCGCCCGCTGCCGCGCCGACTCGGCACGCCGCTTCGGCACGCCATTTCGGCTCGTGCGCGCGACCCCTCCCGGGTGCGTCGTCGATCCATCGTCTTGCGCGGGCGCGCCGCTTGCACAGCCCCTGCTCGAGGCGAAGTCCCATGTCCCAACCAGCTCGACGTCCTCTCTGCCACGCTACCTGCACCCTGCCCTCGGGCGAGAGCCTGCACCTCATCGCTACCCACGTGTCGCTCGGCGGTGCCTTCATCGTGTCGATGGTGCCCCCCGCGCTCGGCACGAGCCTGCTCGTGTCGCTCTACGCGCACGGCGGCACCGCGGTGGCCCACCTCGACGCGCGCGTGATGGGCGTGCGCCTTGACCCGTCGGACGCATCCAAGTCCGGCTTCGAGGTGTTGTTCCCGCAGCTCGACGACGACCAGCGGGCGCGCCTGGGCAAGCTCATCGGTGAGATGAGGCACGGCGAGCCGCCCGTGATGGGGCGCGTCGTACGGGCGCGTCGCGAGGGGCGCGAGCACCCGCGCGTGGCCGTGCATCTGCTGGCCCAGGTGCGCGCTGACGAAGGCTCCTACAGCGCTGCCGTCAAGAACGTCAGCATCTCCGGCGCCCTGCTGTCGATCGACCAGCCCGACGACGCCCCGCCGTTGCAGCTCGCGGTCGGCCGTCGCATCCGGCTGTTGCTCATCTCCGCGCCGGACGACGAGAGCATCGAAATCGACGCCGAGGTGGCCCGACTCACAGCGCCCCCGGAGCCGACCGGCGTGGGGCTGCGCTTTCTCGGCCTCGACGAGGCCCGGGCACGCATGCTTGAGCGATTGATCGTCTATACGGTCATCATGGACGAGACCCCATGGGACACCGTGACCGTTCCCGGAGGGCGGTTCCTGGTCCCTCAACCCTGATTGCTCGCGACACGAACGCTTGCCGCGGCTTGGCAATCCCGGCGCGGGTCATCGCGCGACCGGATCATCCGGTATGGGATCTCGGCGGTGGTTGTCGCGCGACGGGCTCGGCGGGTTGACCGTCCACAATGAAGTCCCCTTGGACGCTAGAATCCCTTGGCACAACGGCTGTTGATGATTGTCAGCACGGAACGATCGGAGTACTCGGCCTTGCCAGCATCCACTGTTGACACAATCGATGCCG
Source organism: Myxococcales bacterium (assembly GCA_021847645.1). Classification (GTDB taxonomy): domain Bacteria; phylum Myxococcota_A; class Polyangia; order Polyangiales; family Polyangiaceae; genus JAJZQG01. The sequence continues at coordinate 20,231 of JAJZQG010000047.1, read as the reverse complement.
CACTGATCAGGAGGACACCGGCATGGGGCTCACGCACCTCGCGAGCGCAGAGATGGTGCAGCTGACCGGACGTTGGTTGGGCGAGCAGCGCGATCTGTTCCTGTCGGTGTCGGAGATCCATGCGCTGATACCGCGGGTCGAGCAGGCCCATCAGAGGTTGCTGCAGATCGCGTCGCAGGCGGCGGTTTCCCCGATGCCGGGCGACCTGGAGGTGCTCGACGATCGTCACGACCACCTCTTGCGTGCCGCGTACTACCTGCACCGCGCCTATTGCGAGTACGAGCTGGGCCAGACGAGCATCGACACGAGCCAGGTGCAGCGCATCAAGGAGTCGTTCAAGGCGCTTCTTCCGCGCGGGCTGTTGGGCACCAAAGCAGGGTACGTGGCCGAGGCGGCCAACGCGAAGATGGCGAAGCAGGCGTTCGACAGCACGCCGTCGGCACAGAAGGTGGTGGGAGAGCTGCGGTTGAGCGCGACAGTAACGGGGCGGCAGCTGGTGGAGCAGTGGTGGGCGGCAGCGGCGGAGCTGGGGGCGGCTGCGCAGGCCAAGGCGACGACGGTTCCTGACACGGATCCGGAGCAGGGGTTGAAGCACTTGCGGGCGCGCAACGCGTGGATCGCGATCGTTCGAACCGTGCTGACGGTGCTGGAGCACACGACGGCGGCGGTGGACAAGGTGGCGGCGCTGCGCAACCCGGTGGACGAGGCGGAAGCCAAGGCCACGGTGCGCGCGATGGCGAGACGCAACGCGGGCAAGACGTCGACGCAGGAGTCGACGGGGCCGACGGGCTGAGACGAGCGCATGGCGAACGTGGAATGCATCGATGCTCAGGTACGATCGAATCAGCGGTTGGAGGATCGGCTCGCCCACGCCAACGCGGTGGTGCGCGGCATCCGCGAGGTGCACCGGCTCATCACGCGCGAGCGCGACGCACGGGTGCTCATCCAGCGGGCGTGCGGCGCGCTGGTGGCGGCGCGGGGCTTCGAGTTCGCGGCGATCGCGCTGACGGACGGCGAGGTGATCAGGGGCTCGGCGCATGCGTTGCTGTCAGGAGAGCTGCCAGCTGTCTGGGGGCTGGTGTCGAGGGGGGAGCTGCCGTCGTGCTTTCGCACGGCGATCGCTGCGCGCGAGCCGGCGTGGATGGTGGAAGGCGAAGGGACCTGCGCCGGAACGCTGGGCGCCCTGATGGCAGCTCCGATGTCCTCGGGCGGCAAAGCATTCGGGGTGCTTGCGCTGCGGCCTCCGAAGGGTGAGCCGGCGGATGACGAAGAGCGAAGCCTGCTGGTCGAGCTGGCTGCAGACCTGGGCCACGCGCTCGAAGCGATCGAGACCGAGCGGCAGCGAGACGAAGCGCTCGAGCGGCTGCGCGCCAGCGACGCGCGCTGGCGGTCGCTGACCGAGTCGTCGATCGAAGGGATAGCGATGCACGAGCTGGTGCGAGACGGGCTCGGGCGAGCGGTCGACTATCGGATCCTGGAGGTGAACCTGGCGTTCGAGCGGCACACGGGTATCGAGGCGTCGCGAGCGCGCGGCGCGCTGGCGAGCGAGCTGTACGGATCGGGAGAGGCGCCGTATCTGGAGCAATACGCGCGCGTGGTCGAGACGGGCGAGCCGACGCGGTTCGAGGTTCGCTTCGAGCCGCTCGCGCGCGACTTTCGGATCTCGGTGTTCGCGCTGAGGCCCGAGGGCTTCGCGACGGTCTTTGAAGACGTGACGGAGCGGCGGCGCGAGCAGCAGGCGCTTCGGAGGTCGGCGGAGCGGTGGCGGGCGACGTTCGACGCGATCGAGGACGCGATCTTCGTGCTGTCGGACGAGCACGAGGTGGAGCAGGTCAACGCGGCGGGATGCAAGCTGCTGGGTCTGGCTCACGAGCGGATCATCGGCCGCAAGTGCTACGAGCTGGTACACGCAACGCGCGAGCCGATTGCGGGCTGTCCGTGGGTGCGGTCCAAGGCCAGCCATGCGTCCGAGTCGCTTGTGTTCGAGCAGGGTGGCCGCACCTACCGCGCGTCGGCCAGCCCGCTCTCCGGGCTTGGCGACAGGGGATGCGTTCACGTGCTGCGCGACATCACCGAGGATCGCCTTCGCGAGGCGGAGCGCGCGTTGCTGGAGGAGAAGCTGCGGGCGAGCCAGAAGCTGGAGGCGGTGGGCACGCTGGCGGGGGGGGTGGCGCACAGGTTCAACAACAGCCTGAGCACCATCATCAACAACGCGAGGCTCGCAGCCGAGGCGCTTACGGACGACGATCCGATGCGCGCGGACCTCGATGAGATCGTGAGGGAGGGCAAGAGCGCGGCGGTGCTCACGCAGCAGCTGCTGGCGTTCAGCCGCAGGCAGGTACTCAAGCCACAGGTGTTGAGCATGAACGCGGTGCTGAGCGGCATGGGGGACATGCTGCGGGGGTTCATCGGGGAGGACATCGACTTGGTTGTCCAGCTCGATCCCGAGGCGGGGCAGATCCAGGCGGATCCCAGTCAGCTGCAGCAGGTGGTGATGAACATTGCGGTCAATGCGCGCGAGGCCATGCCTTCAGGCGGGACGCTGACGATCCGCACAAGCAACGTGAACTTGGACGAGCGGCAGGGGAGCGGGCGTGCGTCGATTGCGCCTGGAGCGCACGTGGCGCTGACGTTCACCGACACGGGCGAGGGGATGGACGAGGCCACGCGCAAGCGGGTCTTCGAGCCGTTCTTCACGACCAAGCCGGCCGGCAAGGGCACGGGGCTGGGGTTGTCGACGGTCTACGGGATCGTCAAGCAGAGCGGCGGCGAGGTCACGGTGCAGAGCGAGCCGGGCAAGGGCGCGACGTTCAAGCTGCTGTTCCCGGCGGTGGAGGAGGCGCCGGCGTCTCGGCGCGTGAGCGTGAGCATGAGCCACAGCGACCGCGGCACGACGGGCACCGAGACGGTGTTGTTGGTGGAAGACGAGGAGGGCGTGCGCAGCGTGGCGCGCAGGATTCTGCAGCGGGCTGGCTATCGCGTGCTGACGGCTGCGAACGGGTTCGAGGCGATCCTGCTGTGCGAGCAGTACCCGCGCGAGGTGCACCTGCTGGTGACGGACGTGGTGATGCCGCGGATGAACGGCCGGGAGCTGGCCGAGCGGCTGACCAAGAAGCGGCCGGGGCTGCGCGTGCTGTACATGTCCGGCTACCCCGACGACGAGATCGTGCGTCGCGGCGTGCTGGAGGCGAACATGACACTGGTCAACAAGCCATTGAGCGCGGAGGAGCTGACGCGGGCGGTGCGCGCGGCGCTGGTCAGCCCGAGGTGAGGCGGCGCGCGGGCAGCGCTAGGCGAGCGGTGCGCTGCCGGTCCAGATCGCGTCGAGAATCAGGGCCTCGAGGCGGCGGGATTGGGAGTCGCGCACGTGGAGGAATCGAAGGCCGATGTCCAGGTTGCCGGTGCCCTGGCCGACACGCACGACCTCGGCGTGCAGGGTGATGCTCCGGCTCGCGGGTCGGCTGGCGATGGTCAGCTCGAGGCTCATGGTGGGACCGAGCGGTGGAGCGGAGGCCGGGTCTGGGGGATCGAGGGTGACCATGGCGCCGGTCATGCTGAGGTTGTGGATGCGCGCGGGGTACGAGCCGCAGGCGCAAGCCACCGCAGCCTCGAGGCTCACGCCGACGCGGGGGAACTGACGCTTCTCGCCTTGCTCGCGCCGGGCGGCTGGCTGTGCGTGAGGCTCACCGACCTCGAAGCGCGCCACCAGGTCGGCCAGATCGTCGAAGGTGGGGTCGTCGACGGCGGGGAAGATGAGCTCGAAGCCGGAGCGGCGGGCGTCGGACGGATCCAAGCGCAGGCCGATGACACGGCTATCGATGGGGCCGACCGGTGCGCGCCCCTTTGGCAGGAGCGTGAGGTTCATGCGAGCCCCGAGGGACGGAGGCATCATGGAGACGACGAACGCTCCGCCGAGGGACAGCTCGGTGACGAGCAGGAGCAGGGAATCGCCGGAAGGCAGGACGCAATCGGCGCGGCAAGCGGAGACGGCGGGGCGATGGTCCAGGTCTGGGGGAGCTGTTGGCGCATCGGGCGGCGCTGGGTGCGCGGGTTGCGTTGGGACGGCGCAGGGGGAACGCGGATGGGTCTGCATGGCTTGCCTCGCTTGCTGCGAGCTCGAGATGCACCATTCGGACCGTTTTGCGACGCGGAGGAGGCATTGCACGGGCAGCGCCTGTGGCGTAGTCTTTGCCCTTCGGGAAATCCATGACGGCACCGAACCAAAACAAGGCGCGCGACAAGGCGTGCGAAAGCGTGCCGGATCAGACCGTGGGCGCCGAGGCCAACCTGTCCTCCAGCCGGGTTCGTCGGCGTGCTCCGGTGCGCATCCTGGTGGTGGCAGAAGACGACGTATTGCAGCGGACGCTCGCGCGGCTGCTGAGTCGCTCCGGCTTCGCGGTCGTCCTCGCGGGTACGGCCGAGGCAGCAGTGGCGCTGGCCGGTGCTTTTCCTCAGCCGCACCTGGTCGTGGTGGACGGCGACGCGGTCGGGATTCGCCAACCGGCCTCGTGGGCTGCGCTCGCTGCCGCGGCGGGAGAGGTGCCGATCCTGTGGCTGTACGGCGGCTCGAGTGCGATGGTTGCGGGGCGCTCGGAGGCGGCGGCGGTCCACACGGCGGCCAAGGACGAGCCTTGGGAGAAGCTGCGCCGCATCGTGGACCGGCTGGCGGGTGACAGGGCAATTCGCGTTGGGGAGCTGGTGAATGACGAACCTGATCAATGAGCGTGTGTCGATCCTGCCGGAAGGGCCGGCCCGGGCCCTGCTGGTAGACGATGACACCGGGCTTCTGAGCAGCCTGGCGCGGTCGCTGAGTCGCAAGGGGGTCGACGTGCGCACGACCACGAGCGCATCCGAAGCCATTTCGCTTCTGACCACCGCGGACTTCGACGTAATGGTCAGCGACATCATGATGCCGGAGATGGACGGGCTGCAGCTTCTTCGCACGGTGCGGGCGAGCGGGCTGGAGATTCCGGTGATCCTGATGACCGGCGTCCCGGCGGTGGAGACGGCCGCGCAGGCCGTGGCCTACGGGGCGCTGCGATACCTGACCAAGCCCTTCGACGTGGCCGAGCTCGCTCATCACATCCAGCAGGCAGCTCGCATGCGACGCCTCGCCATCGCGAAGCAGGACGCTCTGAACCTGGTGGGTGGCGGAGGAAGCGGCGTTGCGGAGCGGGCGAGCCTGGAGGCCGCGTTCAAGCGCGCGCTCGACAGCTTGTGGATTGCGTTCCAGCCCATCATCCGAGCCGAGGACCGGACGCTGTTCGGCTACGAGGCTCTCATGCGGACCAAGGAGAAGTCGCTTCCGCACCCGGGCGCCGTGCTCGACGCGGCCGAGCGTCTGGACAAGCTGACGGAGCTGGGCCGCGCGGTGAGGAATACGGCGGCGGAATCAATGGGGCGTGCTCCGGAAGGCGCGTTGGTGTTCGTGAATTTGCATTCGCGCGACCTGAATGACCCGGCGCTTTTCTCGACGGAGTCACCCTTGTCGACCATCGCGAGCCGCGTGGTCCTCGAGATCACCGAGCGCGCTTCGCTCGACGGTATCAACGACGTGCCGGCGCGCGTGGCCTCGCTCCGGAAGCTCGGCTACCGCATCGCCATCGACGATCTCGGCGCTGGTTACGCGGGGTTGACGAGCTTCGCGGCCCTGGAGCCGGAGGTCGTCAAGCTCGATATGTCGCTGGTACGAGACGTCGACAAGAACGCGACCAAGCAGCGCCTGGTGAAGACGATGACGTCGCTGGCGCACGAGATGGGCATTGTGGTGGTCGGCGAAGGCGTGGAGACGGTGGCCGAACGCAACGAGCTGGTCTCGCTGAAGGTCGACCTGTTGCAGGGCTACCTGCATGCGAAGCCAGCCGAGGCGTTCCCGCAGTTCACGTGGGGAGGTTGAAAGGTTGTCGCTGGCGCCGCGCGAAGCGGTTGGCAGTGTCGTGCGTCTGGCGGTTGACGGCCCCTGAATTTGCCCTAGAGTAATGCTGTTCGTCTTTTTCACCCTGGCGGGGGGGATGGTGGGCGTTGGGCAAGCTGGCTATTGTTGCAGCGCTCGAGTCGAGCGACCGGGCGCAGGCTTGTCTCCGAGAGTTGGAGACGGCAGGCGTGTCGGTCGAGCTGACAAGGGTAGCGACGCGGGATGCGGCAAGGCGGGCGCTGGCAGCCAGCCGCTTTGATGTCGTGCTCGCAGGGTCGTGCCCGGGGCTCTGCACGGCCGAACTCCTCGAGGTCGTGCGCGAGAGCGGGCAGGATCCGGCTGTTGTCGTCTTGTCGGAAGCGGCGGAGGACCTGACAGCAGCCGAAGCGATCGACCTGGGTGCGCATGCGATCGTGGACGTGTGCAGCCTTGCCAGGTTGGGTCCGGTGGTCAGGCGCGAGCTTCGCGAGGCGCGCAACCGCGCGGCGCTCCGCGAGGCGACCAGCTCGCTTCGAGCGAGCGAGCAGCGTTGGTTGAGGCTCCTGGAGGCGATGGGGCTGAGCGCGTTCACCCTCGATTCGGACCTTCGGTATGACGAATTGTACGGTTGGCGGGCCGGATGCGGTGCGCGAACGGAGCGGGAGCTTGCGGGAACGATCATAGGAACCGGGATGCCGGAGAAGGTGGCGGCACGGCAGCGCGCGGCGGCGCTGGAGGCGCTGAGCGGTGAGCGGGTAGAGCTCGAGTGGGAAGACGCGGCCGACGGAGAGGCTATCGCTTGCCGCGCGGTATTCACGCCCCGCGAAGGCCTCGGCGGCGCCGCGGGCGGCGTGATTGCGGTGGTTCGGGACATCACGGAAGACAAGCGCGCGCTGGGCCAGCTACTGATGGCCGATCGGATCGGGACGGTGGGAATGCTGACCGCCGGGCTCGCGCACGAGCTCAACAACCCGCTCATGTCGGTGATAGCCAACCTGGACCTGGCTCTCGAAGACGTGGAGGCATTCGGCCGGGGACGCCCGGAGCCGGCAGCTGTGCGGGAGATGGGCGCTGGGTTGCAGGACGCGCGCAAGGCTGCCGAGAGCATCCGCCACTTCGTGCGGGATCTGAAGCTGTTCTCTCGCGTGGACGACGAGAAGAAGCCGGTGGATGTCGGGGAGGTCCTGGAGTCCGCGATTCGCCTCGCGTGGAATGAGATCAAGCACCGCGCCCGGCTGGTCAAGCGCTTCGAAGCTGCGCCGCGAGTCGATGCGAACGAGTCGAGGCTCGGTCAGCTTTTCCTGGGTCTGCTGGTCAATGCCGCACAGGCCATTCCAGAAGGCTCTGCATCGGCCAATGAGATCTCGGTATCCCTTGCCCCAGGTGCCGGCGGCACGGCGGTCGTCGAGATCAGCGACACCGGATGCGGCATGTCCGACGACGTGGTCTCGCGCATCTTCTCGCCGTTCTTTTCCAGCAAGCCACCGAGCCAGGGCACCGGCCTGGGCCTGGCCGTGGGCCGACGCATCGTCGATGCCATGGGCGGACAAATCGAGGTCCGGAGTGTGCTGGGAAAGGGCTCGAGCTTCCGCGTGACCCTGCCCGGCGTCGCGCAGCCGGAGCGAGCGGCTGGCCAGCAAGCCTGTGCGGCGGTCTCGACACGCCGGGGCCGCGTGCTGGTCATCGACGACGACCCTGCGGTCGCGGCCGCTGTCCGGCGCATTCTGGCTTCGAGGCATGACGTCGTGGCCTGTGATGGTTTGCATGCGCTGGAGCGCATCAGGGCGGGAGACCGATTCGACGTGATCCTGTGCGATCTGATGATGCCCGAGCTCAGTGGCGAGGAGTTCCACGCGAAGCTGTCCAGGCTAGTGCCTGGCATGGCCGAGCGGATCGTGTTCGTGACCGGCGGCGCATTCACCCAGAACTCCGCGCATTTCCTGCAGCGAATTGCCAACCCGTGTCTCCAGAAGCCGATGGATATTGCGGCCCTCAGGCAGATCGTCAGCGAGCGGGTGCGGTGACCGGGCGGACAGGCGGGCGCGAGAGGCAACAGGACAGGAACCCAGAGGTCGGGTGCGCGGCCACGCCGGCCGCCCGTGACACGATGCGCGTCGCGTTGGGCACGCGTTCTGCAATGTCGGCTAACATCCAAGGCGGAGATGCTTCGCGCTCGTGCATGGGATCTCGCGTCCGATTGCGGCCTGCCCATGCGTGCTCGGCGCGCAGACCGGAGAGCCCGCCACCGGTGTCACAGAGCAGGATGGACGATTCTACGAGCTGACGGCGTGGCCCATCCGGGATCCGGACGGCGCCATCACGTCGTTTGTGCATGTCGTCAGGGACATTGGCCGGCCGCGCCGGCGCCCAGGGCCGTGAGCTCTCCCATGTGGGAGCTTGCCGGCGGGGGACGAATCGCGTGAACGAGCCCACGGCGTCTGGAGAGGCGCGCCTTGCCAGCGTGTCGACGGCTCCGCGCACCTGCCCGGCGCGCTGGCCGCGCGCGGTGAGGGTTCCGGTACCGCGCACGACGCCTACATCCGTCACGCATTGGGTTCCGTGCGAGCGTCCGGAACCGTTTGCGTCGCGCGATGATCGTTCCGCGCAAGGCGCCGGGACCTGCGCACCAAGCGAGGCGGGGACCGTGCTCACGCACGACGCCTGCATCCAACATGCATTGGGTTCCTCGCGCGCTTCCGGGAAGACGCAACCAAGCGAGCGACACGCCACGTTCCACCCGCGCCTGCAAGGGAAAGGGCCGGGAACCCGGGCCGACGCGATGCCCGCCGACCCGGCGGTTCGTGGCAGGATTGCTGCATAGCTGCCTGGACGGCTCAGGCCAGAAGAGTTGCGCTGATGGAGTCAAGTTTCGTCAAGGCAGAACTCGAACGGCATTTGGTCTTGGCGATGCCCTGCCTGACCGCGGGGGCAGCGACAACGGGAGCGTGGGGACGACAGAGCCCAACTTGGGCCGGGGCCCTGCCCCGCTAGGATTGTTCGGCCATGACCAGATGGTCTCCACCCGCCTCGTTTGATCACTACCGCATCGTCCGCAAGCTCGGACGGGGCGGCATGGGCGAGGTCTACCTGGCCCACGACACCATCCTCGACAGACCTGTCGCCATCAAGTTCATCACCGCGGCGCACACCGACGTGGAGTCCCGCAAGCGCTTCCTGGTCGAGGCGCGCGCCATTGCGCGCCTTCAGCACCCGAATGTCGTGACCGTGTTCCGGGTCGGTGAGATCGACGAGCGGCCCTATCTCGTCTCGGAGTATGTACCCGGGAGGCCATTGAGCGCGCTTGCGCTACCGATCCCCTGGACGCGAGCGCTCGACATCGGGCTGCGCCTCGCACGTGCTTTGGCCGCGGCCCATCAGCGCGGCGTCATCCACCGCGACATCAAGCCCGGAAACGTCGTGCTGGCCGAGGACGGCGAGCCGAAGCTGCTGGACTTCGGCATCGCGAAGCTGCAGGGCGCGGAGGACGCGCCTTCGGCGGATCAATCGCTCCCCGCGCAAGACGACAGCGGCGGTGCGACGACGAGCGCTTCCGCCGTCGATGCGCCCTGGTCCCGCGATCGTCCCGGTGCGGATGAGGATGAGACGGTGGACGTGGACGTTGTGGCCCAGCCACGCCTGGCGGGGCGGGTGACGCGCGAGGGAACGGTGATGGGCACGCTCCCCTACATGGCGCCGGAAGTCTTGCGAGGAATGCCCGTCAGCTGTGCCGCGGATGTGTACTCGTTCGGCGTCATGCTCTTCGAGCTGTGCACCGGGCAGATGCCGCGCGACAGCGCGCAGGTCGAGGCCCTTCGAAGCGGGTCGAGCCCCGAGGAGCCGAAGCGACTGTGGGAATGCGTGCCCGGCGTCGATCGGCGGTTCTCCGACATCGTGGCTCGCTGCCTGCTGCAGGATCCCCAGTCGCGATTCGAGAACGGCAACGAGCTGCGTGCGGCCCTGTCGCAGCTCACGCCGGAGGCCAGGACCGGCCTCATCCCGGAGGGCAACCCGTATCGCGGGCTGCAGTGCTTCGAAGCCGAGCATCAGGCGCTGTTCTTCGGCCGGGACTCCGAGATCCGCAACGTGCTCGACCGGCTGCTCTCCGACCCGATCGTGCTGGTCGCCGGCGATTCCGGCTTGGGCAAGTCGTCGCTGTGCCGAGCCGGCGTCTTGCCTCGTGTGGCCGCGTGGTTCGGACCTGAGCGCGCATGGACGACGGTCGTCATGGTACCAGGCGCCCACCCGGTCGCGGCGCTGCTCGATGCATTTGCGGACTTGCTGGCGGACGACGCTGCCTCGGTGTCGCAGGCGATAGAGGACGACCCTGGGTGTCTGGCGCGGGCGGTTCGCAAGAAGCTGGGTGCGACGGGCGGAGTGGTTCTGCTGGTGGATCAAATGGAGGAGCTCCTGACGCAGAGCGCGCGGAACGAGGGGCTGTTGGCGGGCGAAGTGTTGGGCTGGCTATGCGAGCCCTCGCCGTGCGTTCGGGTGGTTGCAACCGCGCGGAGCGATTTCCTCGGCGGAATCGCCACGCTCCCGCGGGTGGGCGACATTGCCTCGCGCAGCCTGTACTTCCTGCGTCCCCTGTCCGAGCATCGCATCCGAGAGGCCATCGTGGGGCCGGCGCACGAGAAACATGTTCGCTTCGACCCCCCCGCGCTGGTGGATTCCCTCGTGTCGTGGAGCGTGCAGGCTCGTGGCGCGCTGCCGCTGCTGCAGTTTGCCCTCGCCGAGCTATGGGATGCGCGCGACACCGCAAGCGACGTGATCACCGCGGACTTGCTGGACTCGATGGGGGGCGTGGGCGGGGCACTGTCCCGTCATGGGGATGCCGTGATGGCGAGCCTGCGCCCATCCACTCGCGAAGCGGCACGCCGGATCCTCATTCGCCTCGTGACGCCGGACCGAACGCGCGCTCGGCGGGCTGGCTCCGAGCTCTTCGACTTGGGCCCGGAGGCGTCGCGCGCCGTGCAAGAGCTCACCCGCGCGCGACTGGTTGTGGCGGTCGAAAGTCACGACGGGACGTACTACGAGCTTGCCCACGAGGCGCTGGTGGGCGGGTGGACCACGCTCGCGGGCTGGCTTGCGGCCACCGACGGGATGCGCGTGATGCGCGAGCGTATGGCGAGGGCGGCGGCTGACTGGGACCGATCGGGAAGACGCCCGCACGGGTTGTGGAACCGGACGCAGCTAGCCGAGCTGGGTGGCACGCCGCTGGATGATCTGGACGAGCGGGAGACGTCGTTTCTGCGCTCATCGCGTGCGGCGGCGCTGCGCACGCGCCTGGCTCGGTTGGGAATCGTCGCGGCGATTCCCGTGTTCGTCGCGGCGACATGGGCAGCGCTGGCAATTCGCTCCCATCGAGAGCTCGACCGCCGCATCACCGCGCTCGAGCAAGAGGCGCGCACGCACCTTCAGGCGGCTGCCGAGCTGGACCACGGCGCGGCCAAGACGCGTCGGGATGCGTTCGCGGCATTCGATGCGCGCGACGGCGATGCTGGCGAGCGGGCGTGGTCCAAGGCCCGCGAGCTCGACGACAAGCTGGCAGCCGAGCAGGGTCAGGCGGCGCAGTTGCTCGAAAACGCGCTCCTCCTCGATCCTTCCCGGGGTGCACCACGCAGGCTTCTTGCCAAGGCGCTGTGGGACCGGGCGCTCCTGGCGGAACGTACGCATGACACGGTGGCGACCAACGAGACGATCCAGCGAATAGCGCTGTACGACGATGGCGGGGCGTTTCGGCGGGCGTGGTCTGCGCCGGGAACGGTTCGGCTCAACGTCGACCCGCCGGACGCGACGGTCACCATCGAGCTCGCGCCAGGGAAGGACGCCCCACGCCAGGCGCTCCAGCCCGAGGAGCCTTCGCTGGGATCCTTCCAGCTCCCGGTCGGGTCGTACGTCGCAACGGTTCGCGCGCGCGGTCGTGTCCCCGTGGCGGCCCCATTCGTCGTTCATCGGGGGCAGACTCAGCAGCTCACGCTCACGCTTCCGCGGGAAGGCAGCGTGCCCGAAGGGTTCGTCTACATCCCGGAAGGATCCTTCCTGTTCGGGAGCGACGCGGAGGAAAGCCTCCGTCGGTCCTTCTACAGGACCGTCCCGCTGCATGAGGTGCGGACGGGCGCATACTTGATCGCGCGCCACGAAACGACCTACGCCGACTGGATAGGGTTTCTCGAGGCGCTTTCACCGCGGGCGCGAGGAGCGCGGCTGCCTCATGTGGGCCGAGGCGGCTTCCAAGGAGCGCTGGCGCTCGAGCAGCTTGCTGGCGGCCGGTGGAAGCTGTCCCTCCAGCCCGCGCAAGCGGCATACGTGGCGCTCGGCGGCGAGCCCCTGATGTATCGAGGGCGCCGCGAACGCGCCGCCGTGGATTGGAGCAAGCTGCCGGTGACAGGCATCTCGAGCGAGGACGCCGAGGCCTTTGTCGGATGGCTCCGTGCGAGCGGGCGAGTGCCTGGAGCACGGCTATGTACGGAGATGGAGTGGGAGCGTGCCGCCCGCGGCGCCGACGGGCGCCCTTGGCCGAGCGGAGACCGCCTATCTGCCGAAGACGCGAACATCGATGAGACATACGGCAAGTCCACGGAGGCGATGGGACCCGACGAGGTGGGAGCCCACCCGAGCGGGCGCAGTGTGTTCGGGATTGACGACATGGCTGGAAACGCCTGGGAGTGGGTGCGGTCGTCGCTGGGTGAAGGCTACGTCGCGAGGGGGGGAAGCTTCTACTACGATGCGAATGCGGCGCGGGCTTCGAACAGGGAGCTGCCCGAGCCGAGCTTCCGAGACACATCCCTGGGTCTGCGTGTCTGCGCTGATCCGCCGCGCTGAACCGGCGTGCCGAATCCGCATGCCAATTCGGCTCGGTGCGCGCGCGCGTCCTACGCGTATCACGAACAGACGCGAGGAGCCTGGAAGTCAGTGGGCAGTCGCAAGGGTGATCGATGGACCGCCGATTGCTACGTGACTTCCCAGGAGGCACCCATGAACCAGTCGCGCATCCTCTCCGTTGTTGCCTTGCTCGCTTCGGGTCACGTGCTCGGCGGCTGCGTCACCACGGTGCAGGACGAGTCCGAGGGAAGCTCCGCGCAAGCGCAAGAGGCTCTGGAATTCGGCGTCTACTCATACGACGTGACGGGGTTCCTCGTGCAAACGCTCGGGCGTGGGCTCAACGGCAGGTCCCTGAACGGAACGCTGCTCGACGGGCGCGTGGTGAAGTACGCGTCGTTGGACGGCGCTCGGCTGGGCGCCGCGCCGCTGACCGACGTGACGCTCGAGGCGACCGTGTTTGCGGGCAGGGTTGCAGGACACAAGAAGATCTCCGGGCGCCGATTCGAAGGAGTCGTATTGCCAGCGGTGCTCGACGACGGGTCGTCGGTCGACTTGCAGATAGATGCGATCAGCCCGAACCCCGATCCGGCGAACAAGGACGTGAACCTGTTCCAGGTGAGCTACGCCACGACCGACGGGCAGAAGCCGCTGTGCGGAACGGATGCTGACGGGCAGGCCATCGCCGCCATTCCGCTGAGCGGTCGTCCCGACACGAGCGTCGGCGTTCCGGGAGGCGGAGGCTGGGTCAACGACCCCGGCGTCGCCACGTTCGCGTGTCTTGGGTATGCCGTCGCGAAGTGCGTGGAGTTCGGCTACAAGCCATGGCGCGAGGGCAAGGTCTGCGTGAAGGGTGGCGGATGCACCAAGATCACCTTTGCGGACCACTTCGTCGCCTGCACGCGAATGCTGCGCGCCGACTACTGTGGCGACGGACAATCGCACACGGTCGATGGTACGGAGATCAACTTCTACGACGCATTTGGCATTCAGCTCGACGGGGCGGACTGGCCTCTTGAGGCGGAGTGGACGGCGAGCGGGGCCCGATGCGCCGTGCGCCCGCGCGTCGAATCACTTCCGCTGCCGTGGTGCTGGGCGAGCTTACAGGACGACCGGTGTGGGGACGTGGCGCACTACGCCGACGGCACGCTGCTGATGAGTGAAGTCAAGCCCACCGGCATGTGACCGCAAACGCGAGCGGGAGCGGGTGGGTGTCGGTGAAGCCCTCCCAGCAGATCGCGCACGCGCGGGCTGAATTTCGAGGAACGCGCTGCCGGCGCGACGGCCCAGTCTATCCGGCCGAGCAGCGTGTCAGCGCTTGGGGAGTGGCGGCGGTCCGCGCCGTGGGGGGCGTTGCTCCGTGATGTCGGATGGAACGGGCGTGTCATCTTCGTCGGCGCTCTCGACCAATCCGAAGTCCAGGGCCGGACGCAGCCCCATGAACGCCTCCATGCGTTGCTTCAACTCGTTGGGCAGGCTGATGAATCGAACGCCGACTCCGACCGAGCCACCACCCTCGCCGAGGAGCACCCACACGACCTCGGCCGGAACCTGCGCGCGTGTCTTGAGGAAGCGCAGGTCGACGTGGATGGTCGCCCCGATGGGCAACCCGACATCGGTTTCGATGAACAGGCCGCCAGCGGACACGTCGCGGGTCCGGCCGCTGTAGAAGTTGTGCGCGGATTCGAAGTCGACATCCACGGAGATCTGGACCCTGGGATGCTGGCGGCGTTCCGGACCACTGGCCTGCTGGGCTGGGCGTCGCGTGGAGCGTGCAGACGACGAGTTCTTGATAGGGTTCATGGGGCGGGCCGGCAGAATTGCATGGGGCGGGCCAGGCTCACCGGGCTCGCTCGTGGCACCTCGGTTGCACTGACCAGCAGTCGTTGGACGCAACACAGAACGCACCGAGGGTACCATGATGGCTCGTTGGTCTTCCACCTCTCCTTGCCGCATCGAGACTCCGACCCAGCACAGCCAACTCGATAGTCTCCGTCCGGTGGCCTGCAGCACCCCTGCGCAGCCGACAAGCCTGCCGACGGACAGCCCGCGCCTGGACGCGACGCGCAAAGCGCGCCTGTCGAACGGGCTGCTCAACGCACTTGCGGGAGTGGCCACGGCGGTGCTGGTGGCTGGCTTCGCCGCGCCACCTCGGCGAGGCGCGACCCCGCAAGCTCCTCACGCCGCCGCTCCCGCCGTCAAGAAGTCGGCCGATGGCAACGCCGTTCGGTGGCATGCGCCGAGCCTTGCCCTCACGCTCGATCCATCGCTTGGATCGCTGGGACCGGGAGCCAAGGACGCCGTTCGGAAGGCGTTGGGCGCATGGCTGCAGTCGGATTCGCAGCTTCCTCAAGTCACGTTCGACGACGGGAACAACGTTCCGGGCACGGTGGCGATGGACGGCGTGAATCGGGTGCTGGCGGGGCCGATTGACTTGCCGGGTCATGAGAACGACCTCGCGCTGACGACCACCTACTCGGACTCCGAGACGGGCGCGATTCTCGAAGCGGACATTGTGTTCAACACCAGGCATGCATTCTTCGATGCCGGGACAGGGAGCGCGTCAGGCGACGGCGAGGCGGACAGCGCCAAGGCAAGCGGGAATCACGACGAGCACGCGAGCAACGGCGCCTGCGAGGGCAGGTACGATCTGCAGAACATCGCGACGCACGAGATGGGGCACTTTTTCGGTCTCGGCGAAGACTACACGGAGCAAAGAGCCACCATGTTCGTGAGCTCGCGGCCGTGCGAGACGAGCAAGCGCCAGCTGTTCTCGACCGACTCGGCCGCGATCGACCAACTGTACCAAGGCGGACTGGGGCAGAACCAGCCTGGCGTCGCATGCAGCACCGTTGCGGCGGGCGGGTATCGGGTGGGCTGGCAAGGCGTTGCTGCGGCGCTCGCGGCCGTGCTCGTGGCTGGGGCTGCCAGGCGCAAGCGCTGACGAGCTTGGGGCCTACGAACCGGTTGGAGCCGGGCGGGAAAGCCCACGCAGATCCTGGCGAAGGGCATCCCCGCCCACCGTGCCGAATCCGCACGCCGATTCTGCATGTCGAGCCGATCCGGCGTGCTCCGTATTCGGTGCGTGCCTTTGTGGGCCTTGGGACAGTGACCTCACGCCTCGTGTTGCCGGTCGACCGACGCGACGCACGTCCTCGACGAGCCTGACCATTCGCAATACCATCCGCCCATGCCGTCGCCGTCCGACATGCCCGCTCCGCGCGCCGCGACTCCCACGGTGGCCAGCGGGGCCTGCTACGTACTGGTATTCGAGGGGGAAACGACCAGGCTGGTGCACCTGCCGGAACAGGGCGAGACCGTCGTCGGAAGCTCCGAGCAGGCGGTGATCCGCTTGTCTTCCGACGTTGTTCGGCCTGAGCACTTGAGAATCTCGACGCGCGGGAATGAGGCCGTGTTGACAGCGCTCGGCGAGGCTGCCGGTGCGCGCGTCAACGATGAGCCCCTACAGGGCCAGCATGTTCTGACCTCTGGAGACGTGATCGCGCTCGGGGATGTCACGCTCGGGTTTCACCGCAACGCAACGCGCGTAGGGGCTCGCTCCGCGTTGGCGGCAGGTCCGTTCCATCAGCGCCTGGAGGAGGAGATCGAGCGCGCGTTGCGCTATCGCAACTCGCTCGCGCTTCTGGTGCTCGACACAGGATCGGCGTCCGCCGACGTCATGCACCACGCGCTGGCAGAGGTCTGCCGGGTTGTGCGCAGGGTCGACATCGTGGGGGAAACCGCACGTTCCGAGATAGCGGTGCTGTTTCCGGAGACGGGGCGGTCGGCGAGCATTCCTGCACAGCGGCTGCTGAGCGGCG
The DNA here is from genome assembly GCA_021847645.1 of Myxococcales bacterium. Taxonomy (GTDB): domain Bacteria; phylum Myxococcota_A; class Polyangia; order Polyangiales; family Polyangiaceae; genus JAJZQG01. Next base: position 3,698 of record JAJZQG010000047.1, on the reverse strand, counting down.
TGCTGGCGAACGCACCCGGGATACGTGGAGGGATCGCCATTTGCCCGGACGATGGATGTGAGCCGGACACGTTGTTGACAGGAGCACGGCTGGCGCTTCGCGCGGGCACGCCGGGCGAGATCGCGTCCGTTTCCGCGGCGGCGAGCTTCTTCGAAATTGGCGACCGCAAGGTCGTGTCGGTGGATCCGATGATGAAGCGCCTGTTCGGCTTGCTGCGGCAGCTGGCGACGAGCACGCTGCCGGTTCTGGTGCAGGGGGAGACGGGCTCGGGCAAGGAGATCGCCTCGCGAGCGCTCCACGAGTGGTCGCCGCGCTGTGGCAAGCGGTTGGTCTCCATCAACTGCGCGGCGCTTCCCGAGTCGCTTCTGGAGAGCGAGCTGTTCGGCCACGAGCGAGGCGCCTTTTCCGGGGCGGTGGGCGCCAAGCCCGGACTGTTCGAGCGTGCCTCGGGCGGGACGATCTTCCTTGACGAGGTGGGCGAATGCTCACCGATGACCCAGGCGAAGCTGCTCCGGGTGCTGGAGACCCATCGCGTCAGCCGAGTGGGCGGAACCGAGGAGCGTCCGGTCGATGTGCGGGTCGTGTCGGCGACCAACCGCGTTCTGGAGGAGGAAATCGCCAACGGGCGCTTCCGGCAGGATCTGTATTACCGGCTCAACGCGGCCACGGTGCTCGTACCCCCGCTTCGCAATCGCCCCTTGGACATTCCGGTGCTGGCGGCTCGTTTCCTGGACGAGGCATGTGAGTCGCTTGGCCGGCCGCGCATGAGCATATCGGCCGGAGCGATGCAGCGGCTGGTGATGCATTCGTGGCCTGGCAACGTGCGGGAGCTGAAAAACGTGATGGACTTCGTGGCAGCGTCGGTCCCCGACACCGAGCTGGCCGCCGTGCAGCTGCCCGACAAGGTCGCGGCAACGGTGGCGCCGTGGATGGTTCCGCGGTCCGCGCCGGCGCGTGCAGCTTCCGCCAGCACCGCGCAGGCGGCAAAGGAGGCGCCGGCCGCCCAACCGGACGCGCCCCGGTTCCGGAGCATTTATGAAGAGATCGCCGAGCTCGAGAAGCGTCGGATCACCGAGGCGCTCGAGGCCGCCGGAGGCGTTCGGGCGCGGGCTGCGGAGCTGATCCAGATGCCGCTGCGCACCTTCGTGACCAAGTTGAAGGTCCACGGGTTGACGAGTTTTCCCCAGAGCGCCCCAGCGAACCGAGAGGCCAAGGGGTAGGCTGCCGGGAGCGATTCGTCCGGCAAGGTCGGCACGGGCGTTGCTGAGCAGCAGACGGGAGTGCCATATGGTGAAAGAAGGCCAAATCATTGCAGGCCGGTACCGCATCCTCACGTCGATCGGTGCCGGCGGCATGGGTGCGGTCTGGGCCGCCGAGCAGCTGTCGCTGGGCGTACATGTCGCGTTGAAGCTCATCGGGCACGAGTGGAGAAACCACCCGATCGCACTGACGCGCTTCCGGCGCGAGGCCCGTGCCTGCGCGGAGCTCGCCTCTGAGCATATCGTCCGCATCCTCGACTACGATGTCGACCCGGAAGCCGGCCCCTTCATGGTGATGGAGCTGCTCAAGGGCGAGGACCTCGGCTCACGCCTGTACCGTGACGGGGTCATCGCGCCGCGGGAGTTTGGCGCCATCGGGCTGCAGATCGGCAAGGCATTGAGACGGGCACACCGGGCGGGCGTAATTCATCGCGACCTGAAGCCCGAGAACGTGTTCCTGTGCGAGGATGACGACGAAACGCCGCTGGTGAAGCTCCTGGACTTTGGCGTCGCGAAGGTGCAGCAACCCGCTGCGTCCGATGACTTCAAGACGGCGGCCGGGGCGTTGGTGGGCACGCTCGCGAGGATGAGCCCGGAACAGATGCGCGGCGAGGTGGTGGACGAGAGAACGGACGTGTGGGGGTTGGGGCTGCTGGCATTCCAGTGCATCGTGGGTCACGCGCCGATCGACGACCGTCAGCCTCCCGGCCAGATCATGCTGAACATCGGAATTCGAGCGCTGCCGGTTCCTTCGCACTTCAACCCAACCGTGCCGCAGGGGTTCGACGAATGGTTCGCGCAGGCCACGCACACCAATCCGGACCAACGGACCAGGACGGCCTGGGAAGCCGCCGTTCGCCTCGCCGAGATCTGTGGTGTTCGCGCCCCAGCAACGCTCCGTCCGCCGGCCCCGCGATGGGCGGGCGACGCGAGCGACGCGGCTCGCTCCACGAGTGCGCAGAGGCAAGCGGGTTCGAAGCGGGCAGCCGACGAAGATGCCTTCTTCGTGCAGCGGGATGAGGGATCGGCCGGCCCGCTGACCGCCGCGCAGCTGCGGAACGCTGTCGCTTCCGGGGAGTTCTCGCCCGACTCGCTGGTCTGGAGCGCGTCGCATCGCGGTTGGTCCGTCCTGCACCAAGCCATTGCCGGCGTAGCGACAGCAGCCCAAGCGAGTGCGGCTCCACGCAAGCCTCCGGGGGCGCGCCGGGGATGAGCCGCCCGCAGCTTCGGCGCTACCGAGGCGCCGGTCCGATTACTCGATTGCGCCCGCGGTCCTTCGCCGCGTATAGATTGCGATCGGCTGCGCCGATGATGGCCTCCGGGCTCAGCTTGCCGGCGCAGGACAAGGACGTGGCGACGCCCACACTGACCGTCACACGGATGGGGGTTCGTTCATACTGGGTCACGGTGGACTCTACGACGGACCGGATTCTCTCAGCGAGCGCGAGGGCGCCAACGGCTCCGGTGTCACGGGCGATGACAACGAACTCCTCCCCACCGTAGCGGGCCAAGATGTCCTCGGTGCGAATGGTGCGGCCCACGAGCGTCGCTACGGACTTGAGCACCAAGTCCCCCGCGAGGTGTCCCCAGGTGTCGTTCACCCGCTTGAAGTGGTCGATGTCGAACAGCAGCACCGCCACCTCGGTTCGGTGGCGCAGGCAGTAGGACAATTCGGAAACAAGTCGCTCGGTCAGGTGCTTTCGGTTGTAGACCCCGGTGAGGGGATCGCGCACGCTCGATTCGTAAAGCTCCCGCAGCAGCCGCTCCCCGTCGTCATCGGTGATCGCATAGCGAAACTCGATCACAGGGCCGAGCTGGAGGCGATCGCCGTCCTGCAGGCGATGACGGTCGACACGGAAGCCGTCCACGTACGTACCATTGCGCGACTGAAGGTCGACCAGCCACCAGTTTCCGTCACCCGAGCAGGTGACGCGCGCGTGCGTCCGGCTGATGCTCGGCTCGTCGAGCGCAATTTCGCATGTTCGCGCTCGGCCGATGGTGACGCTCGGTCCGAGGGAGTGCACGCGCCCGGTGTCGGGGCCACTCACCACAGTGAGCGTCGCGCGATTCCTGGTCTTGGAGTCAGGCCGCGACATCCTGACCTCGGTGACGCGTGTGGTGACGGTTTCGACGTCCTCGAACTCGTCGGGATCGACCTCATCGGACGGCGGTCTCGGCGGGTCACTTGCGTTCATCGCCCACCTCTTCGGAAAGGTCCTGACGGAAAGGCACCACGTGAAGTGCTGATCACCACAGCAGCACGATAGCACGTCGTGCGGTTCCGCAGAAAAGACCCGCACGCCAGCGGGCTACCTGTGATGATCCCCAAGATCTTGCCGCGTAATTCCGCAAGCGGATGAGGGGCCGGAGCGCCAGATGGGCCCGGTACCGAAAGGCTATCGCGTGACGCGGGGCTTGGCAAGCCGGCATGGTTGGCGA
>JAJZQG010000304.1 GCA_021847645.1 Myxococcales bacterium | reverse complement strand
GGTGGTCCCATGATCTGCAAAAAAGGGCCCTCAGGTGGTCCCATCAATCTGCAAACTGACACATTGAAGCCCGTCCCATTCGCTGGAGTATGCCAACGCCCCGGACTCTCTCCGCCGCAGAACAGCGGCGGCCCCATTGAAGCCGAATCGGCCCAAGCGGTAGCGGGCAGCTCCGCGCCCACTCTCCGCCGCAGAACAGCGGCGGCCCCATTGAAGCCATGTCGCCACGTGCACGTCGTGCTGATACGCGCGGATCCTCTCCGCCGCAGAACAGCGGCGGCCCCATTGAAGCCAGCGCCCGGGCGAGTTTGCTGGCAGTCGGCAGGCTCTCTCCGCCGCAGAACAGCGGCGGCCCCATTGAAGCCTCGATCTTCTCTCGCAGCGCACGGTTCTCCTCGCCTCTCCGCCGCAGAACAGCGGCGGCCCCATTGAAGCGACGACGCGCCGGATGCCGTGTCCCCGGCAATACTCCTCTCCGCCGCAGAACAGCGGCGGCCCCATTGAAGCACGACAAGTCCCGCGGTCTTGCGCTCGGCGATCGCCTCTCCGCCGCAGAACAGCGGCGGCCCCATTGAAGCGGAGCACCCGTCGAGCGAGGCGCTTGTCGTCGTCTGCTCTCCGCCGCAGAACAGCGGCGGCCCCATTGAAGCGACATGCCCAAAGGATCAATCGTTCACTCCGCTTCCTCTCCGCCGCAGAACAGCGGCGGCCCCATTGAAGCACGATACCGCGACAAAACGTCTCGAGCGCTGGTCGCGTCTCTCCGCCGCAGAACAGCGGCGGCCCCATTGAAGCGACGGCGGTCACGCGGGACTGAGGGCACTGGACGCCTCTCCGCCGCAGAACAGCGGCGGCCCCATTGAAGCGGGTGCCGCACGGCCTCCGCGGCCATGTTCGCAGGCTCTCTCCGCCGCAGAACAGCGGCGGCCCCATTGAAGCCGGACAGCCACGGTGCACTGGCGCCCGTCGTCCTTCTCTCCGCCGCAGAACAGCGGCGGCCCCATTGAAGCCCTGATGCCGTGGGAGGCTCGCGTCCGCTCTTGTACTCTCCGCCGCAGAACAGCGGCGGCCCCATTGAAGCGTCAGGTCAGCGTTGTCGACTTGCTCGCACAGCACATTCTCTCCGCCGCAGAACAGCGGCGGCCCCATTGAAGCACTGAGATTCGGCCAGCGCTCGAGCCGGAGCACTTTTCTCTCCGCCGCAGAACAGCGGCGGCCCCATTGAAGCTGGTGCGGCCAGAAAGACGCGATGCCGCCCTCGCCGCTCTCCGCCGCAGAACAGCGGCGGCCCCATTGAAGCGCCGAACTGCGATGCCCAGCGAGGGGCAGAGCCGATCTCTCCGCCGCAGAACAGCGGCGGCCCCATTGAAGCACGCGAGCGTTGCGCCAGATGGGCGGGGGAGCTGACCTCTCCGCCGCAGAACAGCGGCGGCCCCATTGAAGCGCACCACCACGGGCCTCGGTGACGCGAGGACGGACCTCTCTCCGCCGCAGAACAGCGGCGGCCCCATTGAAGCGCATTAGCCTTCCTTCTATCACGCCAGCACAAGGCACTCTCCGCCGCAGAACAGCGGCGGCCCCATTGAAGCGACGAGGCGCGGCACGACGCCGCGTGCCTGCGCGAGCCTCTCCGCCGCAGAACAGCGGCGGCCCCATTGAAGCGAACGGGAGGACGGCGAAGCACTTAACTCGGTGTCCGCTCTCCGCCGCAGAACAGCGGCGGCCCCATTGAAGCACTGCGTGCATGGTGGGCATTCGCTCCGACGAGAGCTCTCCGCCGCAGAACAGCGGCGGCCCCATTGAAGGGCCTCCCGCACCGAAAGCATCGTGCGCCACGCGCTGCTCTCCGCCGCAGAACAGCGGCGGCCCCATTGAAGCCCGGAAAACACGGGACCAGGGTAGAGGAACGTGGACCGCGATGTCGCCTAACCCCCGCCTGACCGCATTCCGTGCCGTCCGCCGCCCCAGCCCCCCGTTCGGAACGCCCAGAACACGATCGCACGGCACGCCGTGCTGTTCAGGACGCGGCACGCCGCGTCCCTACGGGATCTCCGTCCGCCGTCCGTCAGTCACACGACCAGGCTCGCCCGGGTCCGTGGTTGACCACCCTCAAGGTCGAGCCGATCTGGAAATCGATGCCAGATCGCGCGCTCGCGCACAGTCCCCGCACGACCACGGAAATGCGAATACGAAGTGCTCAACATCGGCATGGGTCGCGAGCTGGCCGTCGCTGTCAACCAAGGCAAAGCGGACCACCGTCAGCCCGATATCGCAGATCCAGCATATGCCGTAGAAACGCGACCTGCCGTGCGATCGTGGTCTTCCGTGCTGGTGGGCCTCCTGCTGTTCGCCTTGGCAGGCGCCTTCGCCTTTGTCCTGCGGCGCTTCGCTCCGGACTCGCCGTCTGCCCAGAAGCTCGCCGCCGAACCCGTTCTTGCCGCCTATGTGCCAATCATCGTCGACGGCTGCCGCAGGCTAGCCAGGCGGCCGCGAACTCCCCACGAGAACTCCATCGTCGACGCCCCCGAGCCCGCGACCGCCGCGGGGCCGTGGACGGCTGCGTTGGCACCACGGCGAGCCGGGTCGCTCGCGCCGTCCTGCGCTGGACGGCGGCCCGCAGCCATGAAACGCTCCCCGCATGGCCGCCACGGTCGATCCCGAAGAGGTCCGGTCGCGTCTCGCGGACGTGGTCTCGGCGATGAAGGCCGCGGGGATCTGGGACACCGCCCGCCCGCCCGACGAAGCGTTCACCGACATGGGCGCTTTCGGAATGCACACGATGGCGTTCGAGCAGTGGCTCCGCTGGGTCTTCGTCCCCAGCGGCGAGCAGCGGCTCGCGGACGGCGGACCGTGGCCCGACCACAGCCAGGTCGCCGTGCAGGCCACGCGCGAAGGCGACACCAGCGAGCCCGTCGCGCAGCTCGCGCCCGCCCTCAGAGCGTTCGACGCGATCTTCGAACTCGCTGAGTCGGATCCTGCAGAGCGCGCCGAGGCCGTTCTCGACGAGTCCCCGGCAGCCGATCCCGGGAGCCTCGATGGCCTCGTGGTCACGCTGCGCGCGCTGGTCGAGGCGCTCATGGCCAGGCCGGAGCACGCAGCCCTTCGGTTCTTCGGTGCGGCCGGAGAGCCGGTTCCCGAAGGCGACGTGCCCTTCGGCTGGGTCGGCACCGTCGCCCACGGGCGCGCGCACATTCATGCGCTGGTCAGCGACCTTCGGATCTTCGCGCCCGTCGAGGTGCAGCTTCGTGGCCCCTCGGGGCTCGTGTTTCGCTCGATCCAGGTGCACGGCGCCGGGGTGCGGGAGGCCGTGGACGCCATCTCGGCGTGGATTCGGTCCGAGGCACCGCTCGCCCCGTCGAGCCTCACGCCCCTCGACGCAGCGGTCGTCGCGCACGCCGCGCTTTTCGGGGCGCTGCCCGGCTGGCGGCTCGGGGTCACGGGCGGTGCGGACTACTACGCACCCGGGCGGCCGGCGCTGGCCTCCGTGGTCCAGCGCAGGTTCCCCGGCGCACTGGGAGTCACGTTCGAGGCACGCGCCGAGGGCGGCGTGCTCGCGCGCGGCATGCCCACGGCGATGCGGGGAAACGAGCCCGAATGGATCCTTCCGACCTACGAGGCTCTCCTCGTCGAGCTGCCGGAGATCGTGCGCTCGAGCGCATGCGCGATCGAAACATTCGTCGCATTTCGCGCGCGGCCATGGCCGATCGGCGCGGCGACGTCGATGTGCGTGAACGCGCTGCGCGAGGCGAAGCTCGCGCGCGGAAGGTGGGAGGCCGTGGTGGACGACGGGTACTACCCGTCGAGCTGGCCGAATGCGCGGATTCGCCTGCACGAGGGGCTCGTCGTCCGGCACGTCGCCACGCTCGACGAGTCCGAGGAGGGCTGCCGCGTGGCGGTGGGTGAAGGAGCGTTCACCGTGGCCCATCCCGACGCGCTGCAGGCGGCGATGCCGGCGATCGTCGAGCAAGCGCGCGCGCAGCTGTCGCGGTTCACCGCCGAGTCCCTCGTCGAAGGACGCCGCTACCGTGTCGTCGGCGCGCTTCTCGGCTTCGGCGAGGGCGAGACCGTGCGGCTCGTCGCGGTCGAGCATTTCCCGCATGATGGCGGAGACCGCTACGAGCTCGAGAGCGTGGATCGGCCGGGCGCGCGGGGCTGGCTCGGCAGCGCCTCCGCCGATCACGAGAAGATCCTCGCCGAGATCGATCGTTACCTCGCACCCGTCTGACGCAGTGCAATCGAGCTGTTGGCAGAACCGCACTTCGATGCCGCGCGCGGAGGCTGGTCGGTCCCATCGATAGGCAATCGGCACGGCGCCATCACCATCTCAGGTGGCTCGCTCGCAGCCACGCTGCCCTCGGAGCGCGACCTCGGCGATGCCATCATTCCGATCGCGTGGCTCGACGGAATGTTCGTGGACGTCGGGGTGGCGGTGACCGTTCAGTTCGACGGCCCTGTCTGTGGAGCGGCGGCCGGCTTGTGGCTCCGCGTGCGCGACGGCTCCGCGTTCACGGCCATGGTCTGGGACACGGGTGAGATCTCGATCGCAACGCGCTACGATGATGGCTTCGGTTCGGTGCTCGCCACGTACGGCACCAAGGGACGCGAGGCAGCGCGGGCGGCTCGACTCTCCGTGATCCTGCGAGACTACGCGCTTGTTGTCGCTTGCGACGGCCGCCCGCTGGGCTCCCTTTCGGTGGCCCCTCGCTATGCCGGGGCAGTGCACCTCCGCGCACAGGTCGGGCGAGACCAGGCTCGCGTCGTGTTCTCGGACCCGATTGCCAGGCTAGCTTGAAGCCAGCCCCAAGACCGCGTCGCACGACATGTGTGCATCTTGCACCTCGGGAAACGAAGCGCCTCTCGAGCGAAGTGGCGCCCTCACGCCGGCAGGTCGAACCGGAACGTCGTGCTCTCGTCCCGGCTGCTGCTCACCGACACCGTGCCGCCGTGCGCCTCGACCACCGCCTTGACGATGGGCAGGCCCAACCCCGTGCCGCCCTGCTCGGCCCGCGTCGTGAAGAACCGGTCCCAGAGCCTGCCCAGATTCGCCTCCTTGATGGGCGCACCATCGTTGTGCACGCTCGTGCGCAGCGCGCCGTCCGGACCGTCGGAAACCCGCACTTCGATCTTGCTGCCGGGTGCCGCATGCTGCTGTGCGTTGTCCACCAGATTGCGAATCACCGACGCCAGATGCGCGCGCCCGCCCCGTACCTGAGTGCGGCTTGCGCGATAGGCAATCTCGACCTCGGCCGGTCCGAGACGCCGGCCAGCCGCTTCGCGCACCACTGCCTCGTAATCGAGCACCCCGCTGGGCGCCGGGTCGGCCTCCACCCGCGACAGCTCGAGCAAGCGCGTGACCAGCCGGTCGAGCCGGTCCGCGTCCGCCAGGATGTTGTCGAGGAATCGGCCCCGCGCCTCCGGATCGTCCGCGGCCCCGTCGGCAAGCAGCCCGGCCGCGCCCCGGATGCCGGCCAAGGGCGACTTGAATTCATGGCTGATGTCCGCCGCGAGCTGCGCCACGTATCTCGCGCGCTCGTCGAGCTTTCGCTCCATCCGATCGAAGGCGCGCGCGAGCTGCCCGATCTCGTCGCGCCGCTCGAGCTTCAAGCCCCCGCTCCAATCGCCCGCCGCGATCCGCTCGGCCACACGCGTCAGGTGGGTGAGAGGCCGCGAGATCGTGCCCGCCAGGAACAGCGAGAGCACCACCGTGACGGCCAGGGCGCACGCCAGAATCCATATCAACGTCGTACGCAGGCGGTACATCGCGGCCCGCACCGGGTTGGTCGATCGCGTCACGTACACCACCCCTTGCACCTTTCCGTCTTGCAGGATGGGCAGCGCGGAAAACAGGTACAACGTGTCGCGCGTCTCCCAGAATCGCGTGGTGGCGCGAACGGACGCATCTTGGCGCGAATGCGCCGGATGTGGGTATCGACGGTGCGCTCGGTGATGTGGTTGTCGCGGGCGTAGGCGCGATCGATGAGCTGCGAGCGGGTGAGAAGACGGCCGGGGCGCTCGATCAGGGCTTGCAGCACGGCGAACTCGGTGACGGTCAGGGCGAGCTTCTCGCCGCGCACGCGCACTTCGTGGCACTCGAGGTCGATCTCGATGGGGCCGTGGATGATCGACCCCGATCCGAGCCCGTCGCCGGCCTGGCCACGCGCGCCGGTACGCCGCAGTACGGTCTTGACCCGAATCGCCAGCTCCCGGGGGCTGAAGGCTTGGTGACGTAGTCGTCGCCCCCGAGCTCCAACCCCATATGATCCGATCGAGCTCCGCGGCCCGCGACGACAGAAACACGATCGGAACCGCGCTGGTCTTGCGGATCGCACGGCACACGCTCAGGCTGTCGAGCTCGGGCATCAGCACGTCGAGCACGATCAGGTCGAACTCCTTGCCGTCCAGAACCTCGAGCGCCTCGACACCGTCTTTGGCGGTCACCACCCCCTAGCCCTCGCGCTCGAGGGCGTACTTGACCACGTCGCGGATGCGCGGCTCGTCGTCGACCACCAGGACCGTAGGCATGGCTTCGGTCGTACCGCCGCGATTCAATGCACGGGTCGGGCAACGCGGTTGGGACCATTGCCACACAAGCCCGCAAGCCCCACGGTATGGGCTGATGGCGGAATGCACGGGGCGACGCGAGTCGGGGGCTCGCGGCGGCGAGGGCACGTCCTCGACGGACGCTCGAAAGGGGGATCGCCATGAGGAGAATTCTGGTGGCTGTCGACTTCTCGGACACGACAGCCGAAGTCGTTCGTTGGGGGACCGATCTGGCGCGCGCGCTGGGTGGTTCGTTGATGTTGGTCAATGTGGCCGAGCCCGTGCCGGATTGGGTCGTGCACGTGGGTGAGGGCCCGGTGCCCACGGTCCCGCAGCGCACCGACTACGCCCAGCGGGATCTCGAGTCGCGTCTCGCCGCGATGATGGGCATCAAGGAGCGCCTCGCCGGCGAGAACCTGGAGGTGGACGCCCGCGTGCTGCGCGGCCGATCGAGCGAGGAGATCATGCACGCCATCGACGAGATGAAGCCGTATATGATTGTGATCGGCTCGCACCGCCACGGGGCGTTGCAGCACCTGTTCGTGCGGGGGGTCGGCGCCCGCGTGGTTCGCCGCGCGCCTTGTCCGGTGTTGGTCGTTCACCCGGACGACCGATCCGAAGCAAGCCAGCCCCCGCCCGATGCGCACGGATCATCGTCGAGCATGTGATCGAGTCCCTCGACACGCGACAGGATCTCCTGCACCAGATCCCGCGTGTCCGCGTCCGGCGTGCCGGCCAGGCGAACCACTTCGGCCTGCGTGGTGAGCTGTTTGAGCAGCTCGCCGACCTCGTCGAGCTCCCGCGAGAACCGATCGCGCAGGCTGCGCAGCCTGCGGATGTTCTGGATGCGTATCGACGCCGTGGACCGCGCATTGTCCGACGCACCACGGCCCTGCAGCTCCTCGAGACGGGCAACCGCCTCGGGTTCGTCGAACTCCGGCCGACGCAGCAAAGCGTCGATCTCCGCGACCTTGGCGGCGGCCACACGCAGCCTGCGCGCCAACAGGCGCGCGGTGCGCTCGTCGGGCAGCAGCGCTGCCAGCGGCGTGCCCTCCGCGCGTCGCAACGCGGCCAGGAACGCCACCTCGCTGCCGCCGGGAGCCTCATCGATACCGGACCAGCGAGCCAGCAGAAAAGGCCCATAGACCGGCCACAGCGCCGCCATCAACAACGCATCGAGCACGCGCTGCGACAGGTTGGCCGGCCGCACGGCCACCAGGGCCGCGCAGCCCACGCCGACCAGCGAATACAGCGAACAAGTGGGTTCCCAGACCGAGCGATACCGCGGACCACACGCTGAAGACGGCAATGGCGCGAACGCGCTTGCCGGCGTCGGTGCCGAGAGCGCGCCACAAGGCCATCAACGTTCCTCCTTTGGAATGGGTCGTCATTGCCCGGAGCGTGCACGATGCGCGTGGCGCGACCCTGCCGATGCGAGGGAGAGGTGATAAAAGAGTTGTGGCGAAAACGTGGCACGCCCGGTCGCCGTCCATCCGGGCATCGGCGCGGAGCCGGTGGGACTTCTTGATCGTTGGGCCAGGCCCGTGCGGAATCTCAGTCCGCGAAGACCTCGGTGACCCACAGCAGGCCGTGGGTGTCGCGCCGCGTTGCGATCCCCACGCGCGTGTAGCGCTCGTGCAGCATGTTGTCGCGGTGCGACGGACTCCACCACAGCGCCCGATGCGCGAGCGCCGCCGACGGGGCCTTCGCCACGTTTTCCCCTGCTTCCCGCGCATCCACACCAGCTTCGCGCACGCGCGCCGGCGGCGTGCCGTCGCCCACGTCGTGACCGATGACGCCGGCAGCGATCATCTCGGAGACATGCGCGGCAGCGACCCGGTCGAGCGCGGAATCGCGCGTGAGGGCACCGAGCCGCTCGGCCGCACGCGCGGCATTCAGCATCGCGTGAAGCGCGCTCGCATCGTCCTGCGCGCCGGCCGCCAGCGCCTCGCCCGGCGCCCGAATCCCATCGCTGCC
>JAJZQG010000303.1 GCA_021847645.1 Myxococcales bacterium | reverse complement strand
AGTAATTGTTGTAATGGGACGGGTCCGCCATGACATCGACACACTGCCCGCCGCACTCCAGCGATCCGGGCGCGCAGGCACACACGCCGTCGACGCATTGCTCGTCGAGCGCGCAGGTGGTGTTGCACCCGCCGCAGTGCAACTCGCTGGTCTGGGGGTCCTCGCATGCGCCGGAGCACACCTCCTGGCCGGCGGGGCACACACACACACCATTTTCGCATTGGGCGGCAAAGGGGCATTCGAAACAGCAAGCGCCGCAGTTCGCCGGGTCGGTGAGCAGGTCTACACAGCTCGCGCTGCACTGGGCGGAGGGCACGGGACAGCTCGCAACGCAGTCGCCCGCGGCACAAACCTGCGAGGGTGCACAGCTTCGCCCGCACGCACCGCAATTCGACGGCTCGGTGTCGAGATCGGCGCACACGCCCGCGCAATCGGTCAGGCCCGGAGCGCAGGCGCACACGCCGTCGATACATCGGTGTCCCCCGGTACAGGTGACACCGCACGCGCCGCAGTCGAATGTGTTGGTGGCCAAGTCCACGCACGCACCGGTGCAGTTCGTGAGCAGTCCGGGACAGGAGGCGGCACAGGTGCCTCCGTTGCACACGTCGCCGGCGGGACAGACGATGCCGCAACCGCCGCAGTGGTTGGGGTCGGTGGTGGGGTCGACGCAAACGCCGTCGCACAACGAAGTGCCCGGCGGGCAGCGGCACTCTGCCCTGACGCAGGCCGCGAAAGCTGGACAGACTCGGTCGCAAGCTCCGCAGTGCGACGGGTCGGACTGGAGAGAAATGCATTGGCCCGAGCACGGCGTCTCGCCGTCGGCACAGCCCGTCACGCAGGCCCCGGCGCTGCACACCTGCTGAGGCGAACATGCTACGCTGCAATTGCCGCAATGCAGCGGATCGGTGCGAAGATCGACGCAGAGCTGGCCGCAAGCGACCTTTGCGCCCTGGCAGGTGCATATGCCGCCGATGCAGGCCTGGTCGTCGCGACAAGGCTGGCCGCAGCCTCCGCAATGGGACGGATTGGAGAACAGGTCGACGCAAGCGCCGTAGCAGTTCGACAGTCCGTTCGAGCAGGTGGAGGAGCAAACTCCGCTGCTGCAGACCTGGTTGGCGCCGCAGGGATGCGAGCACTGGCCACAGTTCAACGGATCGGAGGAGACGTCGACGCACTGGTTCGCGCACAGCGTCTTGGCGGCAGGGCAAGCAGCGGGTGAGGAGGAGTCCGCATCACCGGCGGAAGCGTCGAGACCGGAAGCATCGGTCATGGTACGGGCGGCCACGAGCACGTTGTCGCCGCAGGAGGCGGCGAAGGGCAGCCAGGACGCGGCTGCGAAGCCGAAGGCGACCGAGGAGAGCATTCGCGCGCGCATGCGTCACCACCCCAGCTCGAGGCCGAGCATACCGTGGAATCCGGGGCGGCCGGCGTGGGCGAGCACCTGGTCGTCGACCGCGATCACGGGACGGGAAGCGGCATAGAACGCTCCGACGCCGGTTCGCACGGACCACCGGGGGGAAGCGCGCCAACGCAATCCGGTTTCGACGAGGGCGATGGCGGACCAGGCGCTATCGCGCAGTGCCTGGCGGGGCGGGGTGGTGCGGCCGCGAACGCCGGTGCGGTCGGCGCCTGCGCCGGCGAGCACGAACGGCGTGAGCCGCTCGCTGGCGTCGATGTCGAGACGCACGTCCAGCGCGAACAACTCCTGGTCGACGTCGACGGTGCCGGCATTGAACGGGACGGTGGAGGCGACCGGACCCGTACCTCGCAGTTCCATGGACCAAGCTTGGGCGAAGGACCAGGACAGGGCAAGAGTAGGGCCGAACCCACCGGGCACGCCGCCGGGTCCTCCGAGAGCGGAGAGGGCCGCGGTCAGGGCGAACACGCTGGGATGGGAATCGGAAGCGGGTGCGGGGCCCCGGTCGGCGAGAGGCGGAGCCGGGGACGGCGCAAGCGCGGAGGGTGGCGGGATGGGCGTGGGCGCAGCGCTGAGAGACGGCGGCGCGGCAGAAGACGGCGGCGCGGCAGAAGCCGACGATGCGGCGATAGGGGCGGAGGATGGAGGTGCGGGCTCGCGCAGGTCGATGGCGCTGGCCCGCAAAATCTCGGCCGCGCGAATGGCGACGATGGCGGGGGCATCTCGGGAAACGGGCTCGGGCCGGACCTGGTGCAGGACCGCGCCGCCGCCGCGGGATCGCGCGAGCCAGACTTCGGCGCCGAGCCAGCGGTCGGAGCGAATGATGGCGACGGCGGCCGATGAATTGGACTCCTGAGCAATCTGGGCGAGGTCGGCCTGATCGATGGGGTCCGTGCGCGAGACCGTCAACACTTCGAAGCCCGACACCAACAGCTCAGCGCGCAGCCTGGCTTCCACCATTGCTGCTTCGTCGTCGAGGGGACCGGGGACGATCAGGGCGACGCGGGGTGCAGCGGCGCTGGCGAGGGCAGGCGCCAGCAGGGCTAGGCCAAGGAGCACCGATCCCAGCCATGCGCGGGAGTTCACGGCCCGACCAGGTCGCGAGCGACTCCCGCATAAGGGCCATGAGGGAATCGCTGCAGATAGTCCGACGCAGCCTGTCGGGCCTCGGCGGTGTTGCCGATCTTGCGCAAGGCCACCATGCGGCGCCCGAGCGCTTCGGGCACGAACGCACCTCCGGGGGCTTCTGCCACATAGCGGTCATACCAGGCAATCGCCTCGCCCGCACCGCCCCCGTCGTCGCTCATGCGGCCGAGCAGGAACGCGGCCGAGACGGCCCTGGCAGAGTCGGGGAATCGAGAGCGCATGGCCAGCAGGGCCTGGCGGGCGAGCGAGCCGTTGCCGACCAGGCGGGCGGCCTCGGCCAGGGCCCAGAGGTCGGGCTGCGATGCACTGGCGATGGCGGCCGCCGCGCCCCGCGCCTGGGCCTGGTCGACGATACTTCGGTATTGGCCCTTGGCGGCCAGAGCGCTCCAGGATTCCTGCGGCGGTGCGCTGGACACGGCAGGGGCCGAGGTGGGCAGGCGCACCGGGGAAGCCTCGTTGGCCGCCGAATGCGACGAGCCGGGAGCGTCCGCGGACAAGACCGGCTCCGTGCTGGTGGCAGGCGGCGCGGTGGCGCACGGCGCAGGAGAGGCGCTCGACGAGGGCCGCCCGACGAAGTGCTGGACGCCGTCGAGCTGGATGCCAGCCTCGATACCCGGGCCGTGGACCACCACGGAGCCGGACTCGAGGCTGAGCTCGAAGACCTCCGAAGCGGCGTCCCAGGAAGCGTAGAACGACGTACCGTGGACGCGAACCTGGTAGGGGCCCGCGACCACCCGCCATTCGGTGTCGGCGCGATGGACGATTTGGAAGTGGGCGCGTCCGGATTCCAACTCGAAGGAGGCGCCCTCGGGGGTGGTTGCGGCGATACGGGCGCGGGCCTGCGGATCCAGGACGATGACCGAGCCCTCGGAGAAGGTGACGGAAAGCGGCTGCGTGCCCGCGGGAGCGAGCCACGTACCGGCCACCAAGGCGGCGGGGGCGCCTTCGACGCGGAACGAAATGGGCTTGTGCTCGGAGGGGTGTCGCAGAGCGATGACGGCGATGAGAGTCGCCATCGAGACGGCGAGCGCCGCGGCCGCAAGCACGGGAAGCCGTCGCGGACGCGAGGGGGTCGCCTCCCCGACGACGCGGGCGCGCAACATCGCATGTGCGCTTTCCGACGCCGGCGCGTCGACATGATCGCGCAGCAGCTCACCGATGCGATCGAAGTCCGAGGCGCTCATGGCGCGACCTCCTTGTCGGGGAGCAGCCCCCGCAGAACGGGGTCGGTGCGGGAAAGCGTACGCAAGCGCGACTCGGCGCGCGCCAACCGTCGCTTGACGGTGGCAAGAGAGCAACCGCAGGCCAGGGCGGTTTCGGCGAGATCGAGCCCCTCGACGTGGCGCAAGGTGAACGCGATGCGCGCGTCGGCGTCCACACGGTCCAGGGCGGCATACACGTGCCGCACGCGCTCGGCCACTTCGGCGTCGTGGGGCGGCTGGACCGCCGCGACGGTGGTGTCGTGCAGGCCCACGAATCTGCGGATCGCGCGCTTGCGAAGCTCATTGCGGGCGATCCGGATGGCAACGCTGACGATGAAGCTGCGAAGCGCCGCGGGGTCGCGCAGGGTGGGACAGCGCCTGAGCACGGTGACGAACGTGTCCTGGGACAGGTCTTCGAGGTCCCGCGCGCTGCCCAGGGTCCTGAGCAGGATGCGACGCACCACGGGCGCGTAGCGGTCGACCAGCAGGGCGACGGCGGCGGGCCGTCCGGCCAGGAGGCCTTGCACCAACTCGGCGTCGCCGGTAGGCGCGGCGGGGAAAGAGATCAACCCGCCGGAGGGAGCCTCCGAGGCGTTGTGGGGGAGGCGGCGTTTGGGCTCTGGCTGCACCATGGTCCGTCCTGCAGTGTAGGCTGGTGGACCGGACGGCTCACGGGACAGGGGACGCACCGGGTCATGATAGCGCGTCGGGGCCACGCGAAGCCACCGAAGCGCTGCACGAAAGGGCCAGGACCGAGCAAGCGCGCAGGATAAGGTGGCACGGGCACGGACGGGACGGCACTCGGGCGTGGCCTGAACGGATCGACCGGCGCAAGTCTTGGTAACAGGACATCCTGGCACTAGACTGCCGACATGGCGAAACGAGCGACCTCGACCCCCACGACACCGGCCCAGGACCCTCTCAAGGCGTGGCTGCACCAGCGGCTGGTGGGCGAGCAGGCGCGCCTGGAGTGGCGGGGGCTGGTCGAGGCTGCGTGGAGCCAACTGCTCCGGTCGTCGGTCGAACAGGTGCTGCCGCTCGAAGAGCTGATTGCGCTGGTCGAATCGCACCTGACGCGCGAGCGCATCTCGGATCTCGCGCGGCCGGTCGTGCGCGAGGTGATTCCGACTCTGGTCGACCGGATGCGCTCGGACAGGCAGCCCTTGTCTCGCTGGGTTCCCGACGCGGCGCGTGACGGCATTCGCAGGATGGTGAGCCGTCCGGGGCTGGTGCACGAAGAGTGGGTCAGAGCGGTATTCCGCCAGGAGGCGGTGGAGGCCTTGATGGCCGACGCGCTCTACCGCGGGATCCGGGACTTCTCGACCATCATGCCGCGGCTGATTCTGGGGTTGATGCCGATGAGCCGGATTCCGGGCATGGGCGGAGCCGGGGCCCTGGGCAAGCGGCTGCTCGACGAGCTCGAGCAACGCATCGAACCCGAAATCAAGTCGTTTCTGAGCGGAGGAACCCAGCGGGCGCTCACGCATGCAGCGGAGTTCGCGATCCAGCATCTGGACGACCGCGCGGCGATCGCGTTGCGCACCAACATGGTCGACTTCGTCCTGTCGAAGTCCCCGGCGTTCCATGCCGAGGCGTTCCGCGACGAGCTGCTGGCCGACGTGGAACCCATCGTCGAAGCCATCGGCCAGCGCATCGCCGAGATGCCCGAATCCAAGCAGATCGCTCGCAATGTCATCGAGCGCGTCATGGCGCGTCACGGCAAGCGTCCGATCGCGGACGTGCTGGTCGAGCTGGGCATCACGGGCCGTCCGGACTTCGACGCGTGGGCTGCGGCGACGTGGCCGTCGGTGCGCACCTACCTGACGGCGCCCGAGATCGTGGGGTGGGTCGATGGGCTGGCCGACGAGCTGATCGCGCAGCACAAGAAGCTGAAGGCCAAGAAGCCGCGGGCGGCCAAGGCCCCGACGCCAAAGAGTGGCGAGCCGAAAGCCTGACAGGGGGCGCAGCGTGCGAACCACACGAGCAATCGCTGCTACAGTACGCGACGGCCGACCATGTCTGATTCCACCAACGTCACCAGCCTGTTGACCGAGCCTCCCGGGGACATCGCCGCTCGCCCGCGGCCATGGTTGCCGTGGTCGCACCGCTTGACCGTCGCGCGGGCCGTGCTCGGAAGACTGCGCGGGCGCCTTCGCCTCGAGACATTGGGCACCGGGCTGTGGCGGGGCAAGAACATCTCCGGCGAGGAGATCCGCATCGACCTGAAGGCCGATGCCGTGGCGTTCGAGAAGTCCCGGGTAGAGCTGCACGCCAAGGTCGAGCTCAACATCCAGATACCCAGCATCCGATCGCGCGAGCCCCGGGTCTTCAAGCTCGGGCCGGTACACGAGAGCGTCGCCACCCCTGCCCTTCCGCGCATCGACCTGTCGACCGTGGCGCGGGAGCTGGCAGCCAGCTTCGTGTTGTCGTCGGTGCACGCCGACGAGGTCACGGCGGACGTGGCGCCCATTCGGCAGGTGGACGCGGGCGAGGCGCAGGTCGACGGGATGAGCGCACACGATATCGGCGCGCCGGTGGGTGAGCTGGAGTTGCCGGGGCTTCGTTTGGGCCGGGTGCAGCTGCAGGCAGCGGCGCTCGACGGCGGTGTGGCGGCGCGTGGCTCGGCGGAGCGCGTGGCGCTGACCGGGCGGGCGACGGCTGCCGACGTGGAGCTTCGCGGCGCGACGATTAGCGGAGGAAGCGCGCGGGCGGCCGAGGGCGACGACTTGAATCTCGGGTTCGAGGTGCAGCTGCCGGCATTGACCATCAAGACATTTCCGTCGATGCCCGCCGCGATCGAGCGGCTGGTGACGAGGCTGTCGGTGACCATCGAGCCCAAGGTGGTATTCCAGATTGGCAATGTGCGCCTGGACGGCCTGTCGCTGGTCACGCGGGTGGGCTCCCTGCGGATTGGCGAGCTGTCGCTTCCGGTGGAGGTGACCGGGGCCAGGCTCGAGGACATGACGTGGCAGTCCGCGGGAATCGAGGGCGTGGAGCTCGCACCGTCGCCGCAGGCGCCGTCCGAAGCGGTGGAGTCGGAGGCCGCGAACGAGGACCGGTCCGAGGAATGAGGGCCAACGCGATAGGGCGTAGTGCACGGCCAGGTCGGGACGGAACGACTGCCTGCCCTACCCTTGCTTGCCCAGCAGCTGCAGAAACGGGAGGACGTCAGTCCGCTCCGCCCGCCAAGCCGCGTCGTACGAACGCACCCTCCTCGGTGCGGCCAGCCCTGCCCGCCGGCCATCGCCTCACTCGCACTCGCTGAATACACCCTGCGCGCCGGCCATCCCTCAAGACCCCGCACTCGCAGGCGCGCAGCTATACCACTGAAAGTGCGGGGCAGTTCGGGGCCGCGCTTGCGCAGCGACGCTGGCTACGGCGCTTCAAGCCCGCCTCCGGCGGGCTCGCAGGATACGGGACCCAATGGGAGCATCGCGCGCCTGCACCGAGGAGCTCTTACGGGCTTGATCGTGTCTTCCCAGGCTGCGCACGGTCGCCCACCCGCCATGCCCCGGGCTTCGGAGCCCGGGGCTGAGGGACATCTGATCAGGGCCCGTAGTTGCACCAGCCATCGAGGCAGGTGGCTACGGCGTTGGTACCTCCCATTCGCAGGTAGGCATAGCACGACGCGCACTCGGCCCCGGCTGGGCAACTGCACCGCGCGTCACACTGACGGTATACGCACGCAAGGTCCCCCACGCACGCGCCTCCATCGCCGCATGGCTTCCCCACCGTCTGTGCATCGCTGCATCCCGCGTCCGGCTCGCATTGTCCAGGGCAGTACGCCCATCCCGCGGCGTAGCCGGCCATGCAATGGACTGCGCCGTCCCCCATGCACTGCAGGCCATCGGGCGCGACGCACTTCGGCGCGACGGCAGGATCGATGATGCAAAAGGGCTCGCCGTTATCGACCTTGCACAGGTCAGCCCGACCGCACTCCGCTGTTTTCGACCAGACCCAGGGCGTGCTGTACATTCGCTCTTCCAGGCTACAGTCGTATCCGTTGCCCAGACCGTCGCAGTACGCCTGGCCGGGCGAGCACTCGTTGTCCGGCTGCCCGCAGCCGCAGCAACCCGCGGGCGCGACAACGACGAGCCACGTTATCGCGACAACCCTGGCCAGGCTGCCCGCAGGCGACAATCTCCGGTCAACTTCTCTCAAACCCAAGTTCTGCCTCCACAGCCGGGATCACTCGGTGCCCGCGTCCGGGGCCCAGGGGGACGTGCCATCGCAGTTGCTTACCGCGAAGAAGACATTTGGATTGGGGACGCCAACCCATGAAAGCCCGCATGGGGGAGCACCGGCCCGTCCAACGCAATCCTGCTGCAGCGCGCGATTCGGTATCGAATCACAAGGCATGTCCCAGCATGCCCGCAGAGCAGCCCGATACTGTGTGTTCCAGATGTAATAGCGCATGAAATTGCACGACACGATATAGCTGCACGGGCCTTTCGCTGCGTCGGCGCACTCTTGGAGGATGCTCGGATCCTTGATGAGCGCCCCAGCGTCGTAGGGATAGGAAGGCGAATCCATCCACGGCGCGAAGTAGATCGTGCCGCAGTCTGCGCCGGGGGTTCCTAAGGTCTGAAAAAACGTGGGGGCGAAGTCGGGATTCAGATATCCCTGTCCCGCCAACTCCTTGGCACACTCGGCGCGACAGGCATCGACATCGACATTTCCGTTTGGCACGCAGCGCTTCACGGTGTCGCACGCGGGCGGGCAGAGGCTGGCGGCGAGCGGGTCCGTCTCGCCGGC
>JAJZQG010000046.1 GCA_021847645.1 Myxococcales bacterium | reverse complement strand
CACGTCGAGTACCGGCGCGACGGGCGCGCCATCGGCGCCGAGGACCCAGAGGCCGGTATGAGCGTGCCGCGATGACGGAGAGCCACCGATGAGCACCTTCGACGACGACATCCACACGCACGACACCCGACTTGTCGGGCTGTACGTCGGCTACGTGACGAAGCGCGACGACGAGGAGCAGCTCGGGCGCGTGCGCGTCTGCATCCCCGGCGTGCTCGAGCCGGAGAGCGCGTGGGCCTGGCCGCTCGGCACGGGCGGCGGCGGCTCGAAGGATCGCGGTCTCTTCGCCGTTCCCGAGGAGGGGGCCGAGGTCGCGGTGTTCTTCAACCAGGGGAACGTCGAGGCGCCGTACTACCTGGCCGCGCACTGGGGGAAGCCGAACGGCGAGAGCGAAGTGCCCGAGGAGGCGCGGAAGACGCCCCCGGACAACCGCGTGTTCGCGACGCAGACCTTCCGCATCGAGCTCGACGAGTCGAAGGACAGCCGGAAGCTCAAGCTCACCAACAAGAAGACCGGCGACCACCTCATCTTCGACGCCGAGGAGAACACGGTCACGCTCGAGGCGACGACGGCGCTCACGCTGCGCGCGGTCGGCGCCATCTCGCTCGAGGCCACGCAGGTCACGATCGCCGGGCGGGTGGTCCGCCCCATCGCCGAGCCCATCTGAGGAGGACGCCGTGGCGCTGCCCATCTGCCTCGAGATTCCGGAGATCCCCGATCCGCTGTCCATCACGCTGCCGGGCGGCGTGACGATGCAGCAGATCAACCTGATGCAGGCGATTCAGCCGGCGCTCACGCCGCTGATGCCGCTGTTCGACATCATCGACACCGTGGTGGCCGTCTTCAACTGCGTGAAGGCCATCCCGGACTCACTCGGCCCGCCTCCCGACCCGACCGCGCTCGCGGCGTGCATCCCGGAGCTGGCCGAGAAGGTGGCGAAGCTCTTGCGGCTCATCCCGCAGCTGTCGCTGCCGTACACCATCATCGGCATCATCGACCTCGTGATCGACACGCTCCGGCAGGCGCGCAGCCAGCTCATGCACCTGCAGCAGCAGATGCAGCAGATCCTCGGCGCCATCGACCGCGCGACCGAGCTCGAGGACGCGGGGCTCATGGCCATCACGAGCTGCGCCCAGGCGAACGTCGCGCAGGAGGCGGCGAACGTCGGCAAGTCGCTCGCGAGCCTCGGCAAGCTCATCGGCATCCTGAACATCTTCCTCGGCATCGTGGGTGGGCCCGAGGTGCCGGACCTCTCGAACCTCGCCGGGCGTCCGCTCGACGACGTCATCCCGCCCATCGACGCGATCATCGAGGCCCTGCAGACCGTGCGCAGTGCCGTGCCCGTGCCGTGAGGAGACGACCATGAGCCAGCAGCCGCAGAACCTCCTCATCCCGTTCCGGCGCGACAAGAAGCGCGACTTCGCCGTCGGCAGCGGCGAAGCGCTGCTCGCGTCCAAGGTCCGCCAGGCGCTGCTCACCGAGGGCGCCACTGCGCGCTCCTCGGGCGAGTTGCCCTGGCGGACGAACTTCGGGGCCGGGCTCGCGCTCCTGCGCCACCAGCGCAACGACGCGGCCCTCCAGGAGCTGGCCCGCGTCTACGTGCGCGACGCCCTCAAGCGCTGGGTGCCCGGCGCCCAGCTCGTCAGCCTGAGCGTCGAGCAGGACGGGCCGGCCCTCACGCTCCGCGTGCGGGTGCGCGAGCGGGATATCGCGGCCGCCGTGGCTGTGTCCTTCGAGCGCTGACCGTCCGGGGCCGGGTCCCCGAGCGCCGAGGCTCGACGGCTTTGCCTCCACGGAGGCTCACCGCCGTGGCCACGCTGCCAGAGTCCGTCGACTACACCGACAAGGATTTCGACGCCCTTCGGGCGCGGCTGATCGCGCTCGTGAAGAGCGTCTTCCCGGACTGGACGGACTTCGACGTCGCGAGCTTCGGGAACCTGCTGGTCGAGCTCTACGCCTTCGTCGGCGACGTGCTCACGTTCTACCAGGACAACCTCGCTCGCGAGTCGCGCCTCGTGACCGCCACGCAGCGCAAGAGCGTGATGGCCCTCGCGAAGATGCTTGGCTACCGGCTGCAGGGCGCGCAGGCCGCGACCGCCGACGTCCTGGTGCAGCTCGTTCGCCCTCCGGCCGCGAGCGTCACCATCCCGGCCGGCACGGTGCTGCGGACGCAGGAGGTCACTGAGCCGGTGCGCTTTCAACTGCTCGCGCCCGCCGTCATCGCCCCGGGCGCCGACCCGCCGCGCGTCGTCGCCGTGGTCGAGAACTCGAAGACGTACACCCAGCTCTTCGACGCGCGCGGGCTCGCCGACCTCGAGCTGCACCTCGACTACGCCCCGTACCTCGACGGCTCCGCGCTCGTGGCGACGCCGCAGGGCGGGTTCACCGAGGTCGACAGCTTCCTCGACTCGCGCGCCAATGACCGCCACTTCGTCGTGGCCGTCGACCAGAACGACCGCGCCACGCTGCGCTTCGGCAACGGCGTGAGCGGCATGCCCCCGAGCGGCACGGTCTCGGTGACCTACAAGACCGGCGGCGGCAGCGTCGGGAACGTCGATGCCGACCGCATCGTGGTCATCGAGGGCGCCTTCAAGGACGCGTACGGCAACCCGGTCCAGGTCTCCGTCCGCAACCCGCTGCCCGCCTCGGGTGGCACGGATCGCCAGACGGTGGCCTCCGCGAAGCTGCTCGCCCCCGAGAGCCTCCGCGCGCTCACGCGCACGGTCGCGAGGGAGGACTTCGAGATCAACGCGCGCAGGCTTCCGAGCGTCGCGCGGGCGCTGATGCTCACCTCGAACGAAGACCCGACCATCGCGGAGAACACGGGCATCCTCTACGTGATCCCGCAGTCGACGACGGGAGCGGCCGTGCCGACGCCCGCGCTGAAGAACCTGGTGCTGCGGCAGGTCACCGAGGTCTACCCGTGCACGCTGACCTTCCAGGTGAGCGTGCAGGACCCGGTCTACCGAGTCGTCGATGTCGCTGCGCGCCTCTTCCTGCGACAGGGCTTCGCAGGCAGCGACGTGCGGGACCGCGTGCGCGCGAACCTCGCGAGCTACTTCCGCGTGAGCGAGCAGGACGGCACGCCGAACCCGCTCGTCGACTTCGGCTTCAACATCAAGGACGCCGAGGGGAACGCGGTCGGCGAGATCGCCTGGTCGGATCTCTTCAACGTCATCCGCGACACGCCGGGCGTGCGCAAGATGGGCGACGCGCGGCTCGACCTGACGCTCAACGGCCTGCCCGCCGACGTGAAGCTGAACGTGCGCGAGTTCCCGGTGCTCGGAACCGTGACCCTTCGCAACGGCGACACCGGGGAGCTGCTCTGATGGCGCTCCTCAACCCGAGCTTCGAGGACGAGGGGACGTTGCCCGGCGAGGCCGAGCACTGGACCCTCACCGCCGTGACCAGCCTGGAGGTACTCGCCGGTTTCGGCGCAGCGCCCGAGGATGCCTGGGAGGACTTCGAGCGCTGGTTCGCGCTCCTCGCGTCGCTCGACGACGTGACCGTCGTGCTCGCGTTCTTCGACGGCGCGCTCAAGGGCTACGAGGAGTTCGACAGCGGCTGGGCCAACGCGGTCTACCTCTACGAACTGCCGCCCGCGCAGCTCGTGACGTGTGCCTTCGGTGGCGGCGCCGTCGAGGACTGCGAGACGGGCTGGAGCAACGTGCCGTACCTGCGCGACTGGGCGCTGGTGACTGCCGCGACGGGCGTGTTCGACGGCGAGCCGCGCGAGGACTTCGAGGACCAGTGGCGCTCGAACCAGAGCTACGCGTGGACGTGGGCCGCGGTGACGGCGAGCACCGCGCTGTTCGACGGAGGCGTGCAGGCCGTCGAGGACTTCAACAACGCCTGGACGAACATGACCACCCTCTGAGGAGCGACCGATGGCCGAAGCAGACTGGACGTACCTGAACGACGGGCTCGACATCGCGACCGTGGATCGTGGTGTCACCGCGGGCATCGCTCGCCCCCCGGGCGGCGGGAGCTTCCTCTACGCCTTCAACTCGCTCGCGGCGGTCGACGGCGCCGTCGCCTTGTTCGCGAACCTCGCGAGCTTTGCTCCGATGGCCAAGGGCGGCTCCATTCGGGGCGTCGTTCAGCGCGGCCCTGGCGGCGGGCCCACGGGCTTCTCGCCGTTCCTGTTCCTCTGCTGCCAAGGCAACTCGGTCAACGACAGCGCGTACCTGCTCGGGCTGTCCGACGACGATCCGCACCGCATCGTGCTGCGCAAGGGCGCGGTCACGGTGGGCCTGCCGAATGCCGACGGCCCCGGCGTGCTGCTCAAGTCGGCAGCGAGCTTCGCGCAGGCGACGTGGGTGCATCTGCGCCTCGACGTCATCGTGAACACGAACGGCGACGTGGTGCTCAAGGTCTTCCAGAACGACCTCGCCGCGCACGCCCTTGGCACGCCGCCCGACTGGCAGCCGGTCTCCGGGATGGTCGAGTTCATCGACGACCACCTCGGCATCAACTCCGGCAGCCAGCCACTCACCTCGGGGCGCGGCGGCTTCGGCTGCTCGGTGAAGGACGTGACGCGGCGCTCCTTCTTCGACCACGTCGAGCTGTTTCGGCAGGTGTGAGGCGATGGCGCTGACCGCGTTCACGAGCCGACTCGGGCGAGGCCAGGGACGCCAGCTCACCGCGAAGGCGACCGGAGGCGACTACGCCTTCGTGCTCGGCGAGGACGAGCCGGGGCGCTTCTTCGAGCTCGGTCTCGGCGACCACGCGGAGGTGACGCAGTCGACGGACCTGACGGGCGTGAAGCTGGTGCGCGCGCTGCTTCGCCTCCGGGTGCCGGCGAGCACGCCTGCGGGGCTCGCATGGGAGGCCTCCCTCGTCGTCGACGGCGCCACGCTCGCACGCATGCGCGCGAAGCCGGGCCGGGAACGACTGGTCACCGACCTCGCTGCCAACGTCTCGAAGCTGGCGGGCGTCCACACGGTCGGCGTGCGCCTCGAGCTGGTGACCGCATGAGGGCCCCGGCATGAGCACGCTCGAGCTTCCCGCGCTCTACGTCGACAGCGTCGCGCTCGTCGTGAGCACGCCACGGCTGGTGGTCGTGAACCGCGATCCGAGCCCGGGCGAGACCGGCGTGCCCGTCGACGCGACGCTCGCCCTCGAGCTGATCGACACCGGCGCGGACGGCGTGAACCGGGCCAGCGTGCACGTCTGGGTCGACGGGGTGCTGGCCTTCGACGGCGGCGCGCTGCCGGAGATCACCGCCGCCTTCGCCGGGCCGCTCGCCGGCGCGACGCAGACCGCGGACACGCTTCGAGTCGTGCTGCACCCGGTCGTCCCGCTGGCGAGCCTCGCCACGGTCTCCGTCCGTGTGGCCGGGCAGACGGTGGGCGGCGCCGCCTCCGTCGACGAGGTGTACTCATTCGTCGTCGAGGACCGGACGGCGCCGCGGGTCGTCGGAGCGCAGGCGCTCGCTCAGAAGACGGTGCGCGTCGCCTTCGACGAGCCCGTCCTGCTCCCTGGCGGCGCGAGCTTCGTCCTGACGCCGAAGGGAGCGCCGGCCGTGCCGTTGGCCGTCGTGGCTTCGACCATCGATGGCAGCGTCGTGCTGCTCACGCTCGACACCGAGATGACCCCGGACGTCGTGCACGAGGTCGTGGCGCTCGGCGTCACGGACCTCTTCGGCAACGTGGTCCTCGGGCCCTACGATCGCGCGAGCTTCGCGGGGTTCCGCCCTGCGCGACCGCAGACGCGTCGCTTCGATCTCTGGCGGATGCTCCCCAAGCACAACCGCCGAGACGATCAGACCGGGGACCTCTTCCGCTTCATCGCCTGCCTGCAGGAGGTGACCGACCTGCTGCTGGCCGACGTGGACCGCTGGCCCGACATCTTCGACTTCGAGCGCGCCCCGGAGGTCTTCCTCGACCTCATCCTCCGCGACCTCGGCAACCCATTCCCGTTCGAGCTCGACACCATGGGGAAGCGTCGGCTCGCGTCGGTGCTCGTCGAAATGTACCGGCAAAAGGGGACGGCGAAGGGCATCCAGAACGCCATCCGCTTCTTCCTCGGCATCGACATCTCGGCCATCTCGCCGTTCAACGCCGACACCCTCATCCTCGGCGAGTCCGAGCTGGGCATCGACTGGGTCCTCGGCCCCTCCGACCGCTTCGCGCGCTACGCCTTCAACGTCGAGGTCGCACGCATTCTCGGCGACCGCGAGCGCCGGCAGCTCCGCGCCATCGTCGAGTACCTCAAGCCCGCGCACACCCACTTCGTGGATCTGGTCGAGCCGCTCCCGCCCATCCTGCCGAACCACTGGGAGCTGGGTCTCAGCGACCTGGGGGAGACCACGGACCTGCACTGACAGCCTGTCCCCGAGAGCCGCGTCGGCCGGCTTTGCCTCACCGGAGGGCCCCGTGCGCTCCGAGGCAAGGACATGGCCGATCGCGTCGACTTCTACTTCCGCCAGCGCGTCACCGAGGCCGAGCTCGACCTCGCGTTCGCCTTGCTCGAGAAGGCCGACCGGGACCTCGCCGCGGACCTGAACATTTACGGCATCGTCACGGGCGCTGTCCCCGCGCCGCACTCGCCCGTGCCGGACCTCACGGTCGACCTGACCGCCCCCGCGCGCGCCTACGACAACCTCGGCCAGCGCATGTTCTTCGGCACCGGCCAGACGGTGGACTGCGCCGTCGACCTGGTGGGCATCCCGACCGACGTGGCCACGGTCGGCAACGAGCGCTGGCTGGGCATCTTCCTCCGCTTCAAGCGGCTGCTCTCCGACCCCCGGACGGACGGCAACTCGCAGCAGGTGTTCTTCCGGCGTGACGAGTCGTTCGAGCTGGTGGTCCGTCAGGCGCCCGAGGGCGCCATCGGCGTCGCGCCCAAGCCGGCTCTGCAAGCCGACGAGCTGCTGCTGTGCGACGTCCGGCGACGCCCCGGGCAGACGCAGATCCTCGTCGCCGACCTCGACACGTCGCGGCGGCAGGCCTTCATCTTCGCGCAGGGCTCCTCGGTCTCCGTCGTGACGGGGGCGTGGAGCATCCTCGCCCCGCTCGCTGCCACGGTGCAGGCCTCGCTCGACGAGGTCGACGCGGAGCTGCGCGACCACTTCACGGCCGCGGCACGCCGGCATGCCGCGACCGCCATCGACTACGCGGCCCACGGCTTCGTCGGCGCCGGCAACGTGCAAGCGGCCATCGACGAGGTCGTCGACGACCTCACGACCGGCGCCGTGGGCTCGTCCGGTGCCACCCGCGTCGGAGTCGACGCATCGGCCGGTGCTCCGAACGCGCTGGCCGCTGGCACCGTGAAGACGCAGCTCGCTGCGCTACTCGGCTTCCTCAACACGCACGTGAGCGCCGCGACCGGCGCGCACGCAGCGAGCGCCATCGCCGCGACGGCGCACAACAACATCGCGGGCATCAACGTGCAGTCGCAGCTGCAGGAGATCGTCACCGACCTCCTGGCGACGGGCGCCTCGGCTCCGGGCGCGGGCCTCGTGGGCGTCGACGCCATCGCGGGCGCGCCCACGGCCATCGGTGCGGGCCCGCTTCGAGCCGCGCTCGTCACGCTTCTCGGCGGCCTCAACGGCCACGTGAACCAGGCTGCGGGCGCCCACGCGGCGTCGGCCATCTCCGTCGCCGACGCCGGCAACAACCTGAACGCGGTGAACGTCGAGACCTCGCTCGCCGAGATCCTGGACGCCGTCGAGGGCGACCACTTCCGCGGCAACGAGGCGAACCCCGGCCAGCACCGAACGATCCGGCAGCCCGCGCTCGGTGGCTCGAAGGCGCTCATCCTCGACTCGAATGCGTCGGGCACCGCGCCGACGCACCTGCGCATCTACGCCGACAGCGACTCCGTCTGGTTCACGCTGAACGCCTCGTGGAATGGCGCCGGCTGGACGCGCGACAGCACGCTCTACAACTCGGCGGCATTCCGCTTCGGTCGCAACTCGCTCGAGTTCCTCCACGACTTCAACAACGAGGCGACGTTCACGACGTGGGATCGCTCGTGGAACCTGCCCATGAGCAGCACCACGAACTCGGCGTTCGAGCTGACGGGCAGCGTTCAGGAGATTGGGCGGCTCGGCATGGAGTACTCGAACGCCGACAACGCGACGCGCACGCTCGCGGGCGGCGGCGCGACCAACTTCCGCAACCGGTTCCCGGCGTCGCCGTCGTCGATCACGTTCTCGTCGCTCAGTCAGTCGAGCGGCTTCACCGGCAACCCGTCGACGTTCACCGTCGATCGCGATGGGTTCGGCTACTTCAGCTACCAGTCTCTCCCGGGGTTCGGGACCGTCTGGTGGTTCGGCACGTATACGGCGGTCGCCTGAGGAGGCCTCGATGTCGATCCACGAGCTGAACGCGACCGAGGTCTTCCAGCGCTGCGGCAAATGCGCCGCGGAGAACCGCATCGTGCTCGACTCGCTCGAGGTCGGAGTCGCCCGCGACGACCAGACCGACGCGAGCGTGGTCCCGCTCCCGGCGTGCCCCACGTGTCGCTCGACGGAGTTCCTGCTTCGATCGCCGGATGACGAGCCCGCGCACCCGGCGCCGGGCAGCTTCGGCCACCTCCACCGGATGCTCGTCGACGAGGTCCACGCCGAGCTGGTGAAGCGCAAGCGGGTCATCGAGCCGCTCAAGGACAAGCAGGGCCGCGTCGACGCGAAGCTCGCGAAGCCGGTGGCAGCCGAGGACGTCGCGCGCTGGTTCCCCCAGGGGCTGAAGATCGAGGCGCGCCTTTCCGAGGCCGCCCGCGTGAAGGAGCCAGGCCAGTGAGCGGGCTCGTCGTTCGCGGCGTCGCCACCAGCGGGCCGGACAGCGTGCCCGTGCGGACGTTCCTCGAGGACGGCACCGCGCGCTTCGCGTCCAAGGGCAAGCGCACGCGCGCGACCGAGCTCGTCATCCACGAGACCGTCACGCGCAGCGTCGACTCGACGATCGCGGTGCTGAAGAAGCGAGGGCTCAGCGTGCATCTCGTGCTCGGCCCGGACGGCGAGCTGACCCAGCACGGCGACCTCGTGAGCGACGTGCTTTGGCATGCGGGGCCCGCGCACAACGGCCCGTCGTTCGGCGTGGAGGTCGTGAACCCGTACTACCCGCGGCTGCTCCGCAAGGGCCTCCCGTGGGAACGGAGCATCAAGGCTCCGTGGGCACACGAAGGGCTGTACGTGCTGCCGACGCCGGCCCAGGCCGAGGCGGTGGCCTCGCTCGTGCGGTGGGCGACGAGTGCGCCGGCGCCGGGCCTCGAGGTACCGCGCCGCTGGCCGGGGCTGCGTGCCGGGAGCTTTCAGCTCGGGCCGCTCGCCGAGGCAAGCAAGGCGCTGCCCGGCGTGCTCGCGCACCACTACTTCGGACACGCCGACGGCGCGTGGCTCGTCTTCTACGCGTGGCTTCGTCTCGAGGCCGGGCTCTCGCCGGCCATCGCGTTCGAGGAAGCGGTGCGGCGCGCGACCGGCGTGCGCCGCGGCGCTGACGTTCGAGACCTGCTTCCCGCCACGCCGGTGGCCTGACGACGGAGACAACGACATGGACGACTTCACCAGCATCGCGACGTGGCTCCAGGCGACCGGCCCCTACGGGCTCGTGGCGGTCCTCGGCTGGGCCTTCTGGCGCATCAACGAGAAGAAGGACGCCGCGCTCCGCGAGCTGTTCGACAAGGTCGCGGAGATGGGCCGAGCGCAGACCGAGGCCGTCACGAAAGTGGAGGCCGCCCTCGTCGCGCTCAAGGCCGCGATCGAGGACCTGCACGACAAGGCGGCGTGATGAACCCGCAGGCCTCGCCGCCCGCGCGTCGCTTCGTCGACGAGGCCACGCTCCGTGGCGCCGCCGTCGAGGCAGCGCGCTTCGCCTGTAACGGCGCCGCGGGCCGCGTGCTCGGCGACCCCGTGTTCGATCTCGTCACCGAGGGGAGAAGCCGCTGGAAGGGCTACTCGGCCTGCGGCGACCTCGCG
The DNA here is from genome assembly GCA_021847645.1 of Myxococcales bacterium. Classification (GTDB taxonomy): domain Bacteria; phylum Myxococcota_A; class Polyangia; order Polyangiales; family Polyangiaceae; genus JAJZQG01. The sequence goes on along the minus strand of JAJZQG010000046.1, from coordinate 33,543 downwards.
CACTACGTGCTGCGCGAGCTTGGTGTGCGCGACGAGCGCGTCGTCAGCCGCGACGACGACGGCGGGCACGTCGCGTGGAAGGCCGGAGCCAACCTCTCGCGACTCGTCTTCGCGACCGGCGACGCGTTCGTCTGGGCGAAGCGCGACCTGCGACCGAGACCCGGCGACATCCTGTACCTCGCACCGCCCGAGCATGTCTGCGTGCTCGAGCGACTCGACGAGGAACACGGCCGCATCGCGACCTTCGACTACGGGCTCTGGGACAGCACCGCGAACAAGCCCGCGGGGCGCGCCCGCGAGACGAGCTTCGGCGTCGGCGCAACGGCGCTTCGGGTCGGAGCCCGCGTGCTGCGCGGGTGGCTGGATCTGGCGAGGCTCCCCGGACTTCTGGCGAGGTAACGCGCAGTTCCGCGGTCGAGGTCGATTCTCGCTTCTTCGCCTTGGATAGCCCGCGGAAGGAAGCCTGTATGTCCCTCACGAACGGGGCGCATTCACGGACCACCCCGAAGCGGAGCACGACGATGAAGGTGAGCGAGCTGATCGAGCTGCTGCAGGACCAGGACCCCGACGCCGAGGTGATGATCATGAGCCAGGAGAACTGGCCTTATGCGGAGCGCCGCTTTATGCGGAGCCAGACGACCGCCGAGCCCCGTTCTCGGTCGTGAACGAGGCTCGACGGCTCCGCATTATCGCGGCGGCATCAGCGACGCGATCGCGGCGGCATCAGCGACGCGATCAGTTTGTCCGGCGCCCGGAACCGACCACGTGCGAGGTGCGGCTCGGCGACCTTCGTGATCGCCTCGAGCTTCTCGGCAGGATCGGCACGCAGATACATCTGCGTGGTCTTGATGTCGGCGTGCCCGAGCCAGAGCGACACCTTGCGGATGTCGCCGGTCGCCCGGAGGATCGTCATCGCGCAGGTGTGCCGGAGCACATGGGGCGAGACCGTCTTGCTCGCCAAAGACGGGCACACCGCCGTCGCTGCCGCGACGTGCTTCGCGAGCACGTACTCGAAGCCGGACCTCGTCATCGCCTGGCCCCGCGCGTTGGTAAACAGCTCCGTCGAGCGCGCGTCGCCGCGCACGGCGAGCCACGCCCGCAGGTCGTCGGCGGCCGACTTCCAGAGCGGCAGTGCCCGTTCCTTGCGGCCCTTGCCCACGATGCGGACCGAGGGCACGCCCGTCATGCTCACCTGCGCGAGCGGCAGGGTCACGAGCTCGGTGGCGCGCAACCCAGCGGCGAACGCGAGGTGGAGCATCGCTCGATCGCGGATGCCGTCGCGCTGCTTCACGTCGGGAGCGCGGAGGATCGCCTCCATCTCCTGCTGCGACAGGTGCCGAACGAGCTTCGTGTCGGTCCGCTTCATCGGGATCGCGAGGACGCGTCTGCTCTGTTCGAGGATCGAAGGGACCCCCAGCTCCGCGTAACGCATGAAGGACCGGATGGCGGCCAAGCGCGCGTTCCTCGTCGAGGCCGAGCAGCCGCGTTTCTGCTCGAGGTGGGTCAGGAACGCCAGTACGAGCGTGGCGTCGAGCGCTTCCAGCTCGATCGCCGACGGCGTCTTGCGGAGACGCTTGGCGGCGAACTCGAGCAGCAGCTTGAATGCGTAGGCGTAGCTGTCGCACGTGTGGATACTCGCGCCTCGCGTCTCCGGCAGGCGCTCGCGCAGAAAGGTCGACAGATGGGGTGCCAGGGCGGTCATCGTGCACCTCCCTCGACGATGGCCTCGCAGGCTGTGGCGATGTCGCGCATCAGCCGAGGCGTCGCCTCGAGGTACCAGTACGTGCTCTCGATGCGCGTGTGGCCGAGGTACGTCGTCAACGCCACAATGTGGCGCTCGACGCGGTCACGCCCGACGGGGCACCGCTCGAGCGCGCGCACCGCGAAGGTGTGACGGAGGTCGTGGATGCGGGGGCGCTTACCGAAGGCGTCCCTCATGATGCTCGCCATCTCGCAGACCTGACGGAACATCATCAGGACCGCGTGTTTCGACAGCGGCCCGTGCCGGTAGGACAGGAAGACGACGTCCGTGTCCTTGGCGAACCGATGGCGCTCCCGCAGGTACGACTTGAGCACCGACAACGTCGTCTCGTGTAGCGGCAGGAACCGCGACTTGCCGAACTTCGTCTTGCGGATAGTCAGCCCCTCGTCGCTGACATCCGAGAGCCGCAGCGAGATCGCCTCGGACAGGCGCATCCCGGTGGTGGCGATGAGGCCGAAGAGAGTGCTGTAGGTCTTCCCGAGGATATCGCTCTTGCGGCCCACCTCCGCGGCCGACGACACGATGCACGCGATCTCGTCCGCCGTGAAGATGCGCGGCGTCGGCCGCGACGGGCTCGCTGCGAAGAGCCGCGCCGGCGGGAGCTCGTGTCGCGGGTCTTCCGCCCGCAGGTGCTCCGCGAAGCGCGCCACAGCGCGGAGCCGCGTGTATCGGCGCTTGGGCGTCTTGGTCTGTGAGGCCCACTTGATCGCCGTCGCGGCTCGGACGCGTCGATCGCCCTGTGCCTCGGCGTAGGACACGAAGCTTCGGAGAAGGACCTCGGGATCGCGGAACTTGAACCCCGTGGCCCTGCGCAAGGCCACGTAGTCGTCGAGGAGATTGGTCAGCATCACGCCACCCCCAGCCACGGCATGGCGATGCTCCGCGTGTCGATGACCGGGCCAGGCTCGATCGGTGGTGCCGGCCACGGCGCGGCGAGGTCGAGTAGGAGGTCACGATCGACCTTGGCGTAGTGGAACGTGGTCTCGATGGATGCATGCCGAAGCAGCGCGCCGATTTCACCCAGGCTCGAACCCGCCCGCAGCATGCGCACGGCTGCCGAGTGCCGGAGGACGTGCGCACCGTGCGACGGCGACGCCACCCCGGCGCGCCGAATCGCGCGCCCGACGATCGTCGATACGACCCAACGGCTGATCGGGACGACGGGCGCCCGCTCCGTGAAGAACACCACTTCGCTCCGAACGCGGGGCCGCGCCTTCTGGAGGTACGCGAGCACGGCGTCGCCTCCATCCTGCGGAAGCGGCAACCAGTCCTCGCGTCGGCTCTTCCCAGCGACGAGCAGGCGCCCCTCCTTCCAGTCGAAGGCGCCGAGCGTGAGCGCGGCGACGTCGCCGGCGCGGAGACCGAGACGCGCGAGGAGGAGCAGCACTGCGCGATCGCGGAGGCCGGTGGCCGTGGTCGTGTCGCACGACGCGATCACGCGCTCCACGTCCGCCGGCGCCAGATGGCGCGGCACATCGGTCTCCTTCCAGGTGGCGACGGTGGGAACCGCCGCGACGAGGGTGTCGTCGCATCGTCCCGAAGCGACCAAGAAGCGAACGAACACCCGTGTCGCGGTCACGACGGTGCTTGCCCTTTTGTGGCCATGTCGCCCCGCCCGCTCCACGACGAACCCGCGAAGTCGACCAGCAGTAAGGTGCTCGACGTCGCCGCGAACCGAGGCGAGCAGCTCGCACACGATCGGCAGGTACACATCGAAGGTCGACGCGCGGACACCCCGGTGCTCTCGCATCCACTCGCGGAACTCGAGTGCGATCTCGGGGGCGGGCATCGGCGGAGGCAGAGCCGCGATCGCGCCATGCTCTCGCAGGAACCTGAGCACGTGGTCCGCGCTCGATCGAAGCGCCTTGCGCCGCGTCGCCGAGTGTCGCGGCAGCTGCACGAACCGCTCGGCCAGCAGCTCGTCGACGTCGCTCACCGCGTACCCGCGTTTGCTGAGCCAGTCGCCGAACGCGCGGGCGCCGGAGAGCACGCCTCGAACGGTGTTTGCGGCGTAGCCCTGCGCCGCCAGCGACTCGGCAAGCGCGTCGACGTGAGGCCCGAACAGGCTCTTGCGGTGCCGACGCATGAAATGGGGAACCTCGTACAGCTCTTCGATCATCGGTCAGTCCTCCTGGGTGAGGGCCGACCGTAGGCCGCTGTTATGCGGAGCTCGGCGCGCAACGCGACGTCAGCAGCCCTCGGGTACGTCCCCCGAGAACCTCGACAAGCGCGTCTGACTCCGCATAAAGCGGCGCTCCGCATAAGGCCAATTATGCACTGCAAGGCATAACTGGCCCTTCGAGAACGCCGTCGCCGGCGTCGCGGTGCGCGAGGAGTTCGTCGACGACGACGAGGACTGCGAGGACGACGAGCGCGAGGAGCCCCGGTACGAGAAGGGCACCGCGCCGAGCGACGTGTTCATCGTCGAAGGACAGCAGCTTCGCTACGGCTCGAAGGCTGCGTGGCGAGTCGCCTCGCGCTGAGTGGAGCAGCGAGGTCGATTCTTCGCGGAACGACCTTGCTAGCCCGGCGAACGGAAGCCTGTATGTCCCGCATGAAGCGCGAGCGATCAGCCAGCGACAGCAAGGTCATCGAGGAAATCGCGAAGCAGCACCTCGGGCTCTCGACGCTCGAGACGCGCCGCTCGGACAGCCTCGACTTCCACGACCTCGCGGTGTGGCAGCTGCGCGCAGCGCTCGAGGCTGCGTATCGGGCGGGGCTCGCGGCCGCGACGAAGGAGGAGCGATGAAGGTCATCGGCGCAACGACGACGTACGTCGGCAGCGAGATCACGGTGCTCCACGGACAGCGCGTGCGCATCTTCGGCGTGATGCGCGGCGCCCTGCGCCCCGACGTGAACGTCGACGCGGACGACTACTTCCTCACGGACGACGAGGTCCTCGCGCGACTCGGCGGCGTGACGAGGCTCGATCGCCTCGACGTCGCCCACCTGCGCGCGGACGGGAGCGCGAGCTTCGTGCACTGCGACCCGCGCGCGATCGACCTCGAGTGCTTCGCCGACTTGAAGGACTGACGACGAGCTGACCCACAAGCGCGCTCCGTCGCGGAGCGCAGCCCGACACGCGAACCAGGGCGCGCGTGAAGGGTGACGTGTACCCGGCGCCCGACGAGGAGACCGACCATGACCAACCGAAACAAGCGAACCAGGAACGAGCTCGAGCGACTGCGCCTGCCGGAGCTGCAGGCGCGCTTCCGCGACGTGGTGGGCGAGACGTCGCGGAGCCCGAACCGGAAGTTCCTCATCCGGCGCATCGAGGAGACGCTCGCCGCCCGAGCGGAGCAGCCCGCCACGTCCGAGAGCCCGCCGCCCGCGGTCGACACGCCCGCCGAGGAGAGCGCCGCGTCGGACGCGAGCGCGGCCACGCCGACGCACGTGAGGGGACGCTTCACGTCGATGAGCATCGAGGAGCTGCACGCGAAGTACCTCGAGGCGGTCGGCCGCGCGACGGGCAGCGACGACCGCCGCTACCTCATCTGGAAGATCCGCGAGGCCGAGAAGGGCCGCATCCCGGTGGGCCCGCGCAAGACGCGCGAGCGCAACGGCGAGCCGGTCGACGTGAAGATCCTCCCGCTGCGACTCGAGGCCGAGGTCGTCGAGCGCATGGACGAGGCGTGGCGCGCGCGCGGCATCAAGAACCGCATGGAGTTCTTCCGCCGCGCGCTCGGCCACTACCTCTCGCACCTGGGCGCCGAGGAGGCCGCGGCGCTCTTCGCGAATGCGGGCGCAGCCAGCGCGTGACGGGCGCCGAGATCCGGGGGGCGTCGCGACGGCACGGAGGCCGCGACGCCCCAAGTCCGCGGAAGGTCGCGGCTATTCCAAGTGCCTGAAAATACATCAGAAAGCGCCGTGTTCGGCCTTGCTAGGGGCGCGAACGGAAGCCTGTATGTCCCCACGCGACGGGCACTGGGCCCCGCGCAGAACGCGAGGACGACGACGATGAAGACGCTGCGATTCGGGATCGAGATCGAGACGGTGGGGCTGAGCCGCGAGAAGCTCGCCCGCGCCATCCACAGCGTGGTCGGGGGCACGGTCGCCGACGAGTACCGCAGCTGGCGCATCACGGACGCGCGCGGGCGCCGCTGGCAGGTGGTCCCGGACGGCTCGCTGAGCGGCGGCGAGAACAGCGGCGAGATCGTCTCGCCGGTCCTCGGCTACGACGACATCGACGAGCTGCAGAACGTCGTCCGGGCGGTGCGCACCGCGGGCGCGAAGGCCGACCCCTCGACGGGCATCCACATCCACATCGACGGCAGCCGCTTCGACGCCAAGAGCGTCACGAACCTGGTGAAGCTGGTGCACAAGCAGGAGCGCCTCCTCGAGCACGCGCTCGGGGTCAGCGAGACACGCCTGAGCCGCTACTGCCGCCCGATCGACGCGAGCTTCATCGAGCGCCTCGAAGCGCGGCGCCCGAAGACGATGCAGGAGGTGAGCGACGCCTGGTACGGGTACCGGAACACGAGCCCGCAGCGCTACGACCAGACGCGCTACCACGGGCTCAACCTCAACAGCCTCTTCTTCCGGGGCACGATCGAGCTGCGCTACTTCAACGGGACGCTGCACGCGGGCGAGGTGAAGGCCTACGTGCAGCTGGCGCTCGCGATGGCGGCGAAGGCGCTCTCATCGAAGGCCGCGTCGAGCAAGCGCCGGGAGTTCAACCCCGCGACCGCCAAGTACGACTTCCGGGTGGTGCTCCTGCACCTCGGGCTCATCGGCGACGAGTTCAAGACCGCGCGCCTGCACCTCACCAAGAAGCTCGCGGGCTCGGCGGCTTGGAAGGGCGAGCGCCGCGACCGCCGCCCAGCCGCGAGCGCCCCGGCGAGCGAGGAGGTGGGCGATGCCCGAGCAGCAGCGTGAGGGCCGCGGGGCCGGCCACGACGCCGGCCCTGGACTCGGCCGCCAACGGACGCGATGGATGACTACGGCGGGCCTCGGCCCGCGGCGAGATGAGAAGATGGGACAGGTGCTCTACTTCGCGTACGGCTCGAACCTCGACGACGAGCAGATGCGCTCGCGGTGCGCGAGCGCGCAGCCCGTCGCGCGTGCGGTGCTGCCCAACTACGCGCTCGCCTTCGGCGGCTTCAGCCACCGCTGGGACGGGGCGGTCGCGAGCGTCGTGCGGGCCCGTGGCGCGCGCGTCGAGGGGCTCCTCTACCGCCTCGACGACGCGGACCTCCGCGCGCTCGATCGCTTCGAGGGCCACCCGTTCGCCTACGAGCGCGTCGTGAAGCTCGTGCTCGACGAGCACGGGCAACGCCGCCGCGCGACGACGTACCTGCAGCCCGAGGACGGGTTCGAGCCCTGGGCGCCGCAGCCCGGCTACTTCCGCGTCCTGTGGCGCGCGTACGCCCGCCTGGGCTTCGACGTCGCGCCCCTGGCCACCGCAGCGGGGGTGGAGCCATGAACGCGCCCAAGGGCCAGCGTGGCGCGCCCACGCGCGTCTTCGTCTACGGGACGCTCCTCGCCGGCGAGCCGAACCATCGGCTGCTCACGGGCGCCCGGCTCGTCGCGGAGGCGAGGACCAAGCCCGCGTTCGAGCTGCGCGACCTCGGCGCGTTCCCCGGGCTCGTGCGCGGCGGCGAGCGCGCGGTGGCCGGCGAGGTGTATGAGGTCGACGAGGCGACGCTCGCCGCGCTCGACCGGCTCGAAGGGCACCCGCGCTTCTACCGGCGCACGCGCATCGCTCTTGAGGATGGCGCCGCAGTCGAGACCTACCTCCTCGCGCCCGAGCAGGTCGAAGGTCGCCCCGTCATCGACTCGGGCAACTGGCGAGCGCGCCGGAAGGAGACCGCAGCATGAAGATCGTGATGAGAGACGGGCGCGTGTTCCAAGGCACCGCTCTGCAGATCGTGAAGGCGATGCAGGACATCGCGTTCGGGGTCGAGGACTTCACGGTGCCGAAGTACATCGAGTGGGTCGTCGCCAACGCGCGCAAGTTCGAGGAGGTCGAGCTCGCCGTGAAGGGCGAGACCGACGAGGAGCTGGCCGCGTCGCTCGTCGCCGAGATGCTCCGCACCGGGCTCACGCGGCGGATGTAGGCCACTGGCCTACGTCGGCCGGGTGGCCCGAAGGGCGCGGAACCTCGCGACTATTCCAACCGCCCGAAAAGACATCGGAAACCGACGTTCTTGGCCTTGCTAGGGGCGCGAACCGAAGCCTGTATGTCCCTCGCAACGGGCGACGAGACGCCCTGCAGAACGCGAGGACGACGATGCGGACCACGAGCCAGAACACGCAGACGACGAAGACGGTGAGCCAGGGCGAGAGCCGCTACGGGACCGCCGAGCCGCAGATCGAGCTCCGGCTCCCGAAGGGCACGAGCCACCGCCTGGTGAGCGCCGCGCTCCACAAGCTCGCCGCCGACGTCGAGCTGGCCACGCCCGAGCGGGAGCGGTGGATCGTCCAGACCGAGAGCTTCTACGACGCCCGCGGCCGCGTGTACCTCGAGCTGGCCGACGCGACGCCGGCCGAGGCCGAGCGGGGGATGGCGATGCTCAAGAAGCTCGTGAGCTGAGCCCTGGCCGGGGCGGGCGCTGCCGGGCCGTCACCTGCAAAATGCCCCTTGACGGATGATGCACGCACATCTATCGTGCATCTACGATGAACGAACAGGAACCCGACGACTGCTGCCCCGCGCCAAGCGTCGAGACTGATCTTCGGCCGGTCGAGGGCAAGGAGGCGGACGACGAGCTTGCAGCCTTGGCGAAGGCGATTGCCCACCCAGCTCGCGTCCAGATCATCCGGATCCTGGTCCGCAAGACCGCCTGCGTCTGCGGGGACATCGTGGACGAGCTTCCGCTCGCCCAATCGACGGTTTCCCAGCACCTGAAGGTGCTCAAGGAGGCCGGCCTCATCCGCGGCGAGGTCGATGGACCTCGCGTCTGTTACTGCATCGAGCCCCGTGCCCTGCGCCGCCTCAAGGTGCTGGTGGCGGGGTTGTGACGGTTCTCTTGCGCCCGCAACATCGAATATCGCCGATGAACGAAAGGATGTCCCCATGACCGCTGTTCGCGTCTTCGACCCTGCCATGTGCTGTTCCACCGGTATCTGCGGCCCGTCCGTCGACCCCAAGCTCATCCGCTTCGCCGCGGACCTCGAGTGGCTGGCGAGCCAGGGCGTCGCTGTGGAGCGCTTCAATCTCTCGCAGCAGCCGGCGGCCTTCGCGGACGACGCGGCAGTGAAGTCGGCGCTTGAGACGAAGGGTGAGGCGGGGCTGCCGCTGGTGAAGGTCGACGGCGAGGTCAAGAGCATCGGAACCTACCCGTCGCGCGACGAGCTTGCCGCGTGGGCCGGCGTCGGCGCCCCGGCGCCGAGCATCTTCACGGAGGCCGTCTCCGAACTGGTAGCCATCGGCGCGGCCATCGCGTCGAACTGCGAGCCCTGCTTCAAGTTCCACTACGACAAGGCGCGAAAGCTGGGCGTGTCGCGCGAAGACATGCTGCGCGCCGTCACGACGGCGCAGAACGTGAAGGACGCGCCGGCGAAGGCAATCCTTGACCTCGCCCAGCGGTACCTGAGTCGCGACGCCGTCGTCGAGGTCCCCGCGCCCGCGAGTCCGGAGGCCCCCAAGGCGAAGTCGACCGGCTGCTGCGGTCCCGCCTCGAAGAGCGACCCCTCGTCCGAGAAGAAGTCAGGCTGCTGCTGAAAGGAACCTCCATGTCCACGCTGATCCAGAATCCGACGCGCATCCTCTTCTTCACGGGCAAGGGCGGCGTGGGCAAGACCTCCTCGGCCTGCGCCACCGCCATCGGCCTCGCCGACGCGGGCAAGCGCGTGCTGCTCGTCAGCACCGACCCGGCCTCGAACCTCGACGAGGTGCTCGGAGTAAAGCTCTCGGCGACGCCGACAGCGGTGCCGAACGTCCCCGGGCTCTCGGCGTTGAACATTGACCCGGAGCAGGCGGCGCATGACTACCGGGAGCGCGTGGTCGGGCCCTACCGCGGCGTGCTGCCTGCTGTCGCGGTCGCGAGCATGGAGGAGCAGCTCTCGGGCGCGTGTACGGTCGAGATCGCGGCGTTCGACGAGTTCTCGAAGCTGCTCGGCGACAAGGCGGCCACGGCGCAGTTCGACCATGTCATCTTCGATACCGCACCGACCGGGCACACCCTGCGGCTCCTCGAGCTGCCCGCGGCTTGGTCGAACTTCATCGACACGAACGTCGGGGGAACTTCCTGCCTCGGCCCCCTCTCCGGCCTGAACGCGCAGAGGGTGCTCTATGCGGCGTCCAACGAGGCGCTTCGAGATCCCGCGCAGACGATCCTGGTGCTGGTGGCGCGCCCCGAGCGCTCGTCAATCGCCGAGGCCGAACGCACCCGGGCCGAGCTTGCGCAGCTTGGCGTCGGCAATGTCCGATTGATCCTAAACGGCGTGTTCAAGGCGCGAGACGCGGGTGATGCCACTGCCGTCGCGATGGAGGCTCGGGGCCTCGCCTCGCTCGAAGAGCTGCCGGCGGGGCTGCGTGGGCTTCAGCGGGTCGACGTGCCGCTGCTTCCATTCGGGCTCGTCGGGATCGATGCGCTTCGCAGGATGGGCACGTGGACCGGGGCCGCAGGAGAGCTGGTTCCGGCGGTTAGCACGAAGGTCTTTCGTGGAGAGCGCCTCGACGACCTCGTCAATGACCTCGCCAGGCGAGGCAACGGCGTCGTCATGACGATGGGCAAGGGCGGCGTCGGCAAGACGACGGTCGCCGCGCGCATCGCCAGCGAGCTCGTGCGCCGCGGGCTTCCCGTCACTCTCACGACGACGGATCCCGCCGCCCACGTCGAGCAGGCGGTTCGCGAGCTGAGCGCGGGCGCCTCCGGGCTGCGCGTCACCCGCATCGATCCCGAGCTCGAGACCCGACGCTACACCGAAGAGGTGATGGCGACGGCGGGCAACGGCCTCGACGCTCAGGGCAAGGCGCTGCTCGAAGAAGACCTCCGGAGTCCGTGCACGGAGGAGATCGCCGTGTTCCGCGCCTTCGCCGAAACGGTCGCGCAGGGGAAGGACCGCTTCGTCATCATCGACACCGCGCCGACGGGCCACACGCTGCTCTTGCTCGATGCAGCCGAGTCTTACCACCGCGAAGTGCTCAAGAAGCCGAGCGGCAGTCCGGAGGCGGTGCAGCAACTGCTGCCGCGCCTGAGGGACCCTTCGTATACCCACGTGCTGCTCGTGACGTTGCCCGAGGCGACGCCGATCCACGAAGCGATGCAGCTCGAGCGGGACCTCGCGCGCGCCGACATCAAGGCCTTTGCGTGGGTCGTAAACCAGAGCCTCACGCCGCTCGACGTGACGGACCCGGTGCTGCGTTCGAGGAGAGCCCACGAGGCCACCCACCTGCGCGAGCTTGCCGACCACTTCGCGCAGATCGTCCTCGAGCCCTGGAGTGTCGGCTTTGCACCGAGCGTCCAACGGGCCCCCGCCCTCGCGATGCCAGCGCAGAGGGGAGCTTGAGATGCCCGATCCCAAGTTCGCCAAGCCGTGGCACGGCATTCCGCGCGAACAGATCGTCTGGCATCCCGCCGTCGACAGCGCTGCGTGCATCGGGTGCGGCACGTGCGTGACGGGCTGCAGCCGGCTCGTGTACCGCTTCGACTTCGAGGTGAAGAAGGCAGTGGTGGTCGACCCACTGAACTGCATGGTCGGCTGCACGACGTGCGCGAACACCTGCCCGACCCACGCGCTCTCGTTTCCGTCTCTCGACACGGTGATGGCGCTGGAGGCGCTCTCGGACGTCCACCATGCGATTGAGGACGAGCTGCTGGCCAAACGAGACGTCCTCGCGTTTCAGCGCCTCGTGCCGTCGCCCGATCGGATCCTGCAACTCGAGGTGACCCGCATCGATCGGTCTGGCATGAACAACCTCGTCGTCCAGCTCCGACCGCAGGGGGACGACTGTCTCTGCCAGTTCATCCCGGGGCAATACCTCGAGCTGTGGCTGCCGCAGAGCGACCTCCTTTCCCGTGCGTACTCGATCGCGACAGCGCCTCGCGAAGACGGCGCTGTCGAGGTCAACCTCCGGCGAGTGCAGGGCGGCCGCTTCTCCGCGTACGCCTTCGAGCAAATGAAGGTGGGCGACATGCTCCAGGGCCGTGGGCCGCTGGGTGTCTTCACCGTGACCTCGGCGACCGAGACGCCGCTCCTGTTCGTCGCTCGCGGAACGGGGTTCGCGCCCATCAAGGCCATGATCGAGCAACAGCTCGCGCTGACTCCACGCCGCGACATCGTCCTGTTCTGGGGGGCCACCGACGCGAGCGACTTCTATGCGCTCGACACGGTCGCTGCCTGGCTGCGAGCCGACCCGAATCTCAAGGCGGTGCTGGTCGCGCGAACGGTCCCGGACGGGTTCACGCCGCCGGCTGACCTCACCATCGAGGTGGGAACCGTCTATGCGTCGATCGAACGAAGCACGCTCAGCTTTGCCGGACGCGACGTATACATCGCTGGCCCCCGCAAGACGACGACGCTCGCCATCGACGCACTTCGCAAGCGGGGTGTCGAGCCCAGAGCGATCAGGGTGGATTCCTATGGAAACTGACGCCCCCAAGACCGAGGGCGCCGTAGCCCCGCACCCGACCGGGACGACACGGGAGCCGAGCCGCCATGTCATCAAGATCCTCGGCAAGGGCTGCGGCACCTGCATCTGGACCGAGCGTCTCGTCCGCGAGGTCGTCGCGTCAGCCGGTGTTGAGGTCGACATCGAGAAGGTCACGAAGACGAGCGAGATGACGCCCTACGGGGTGCGGTCCACGCCCGCAATCGTCATCGACGAGCGGGTCGTTCACAGCGGAGGCATCCCGACCAAGGAGGAGGTCCAGCGATGGGTTCGGGAACTCCTGCCGTGACCGCACAGAACTACCAGGCGACCGGCATCGTCCGAGCCGGGGGCGAGGGCCAGCTCGAAGCGCACGGCCTCGTGACGGCGTTCGATGGGACCGCGGGGAGGCTCGACGCGCTGCCCGGACCTGCGGACGTGCTGAGCGCCGCCCTCTGCGCCTGCATCCTCAAGAACGTCGAGCGCTTCTCTCACCTGCTGCCGTTCACGTACGACTCGGCGCTGGTGAGAGTCGCTGCGCAGCGTGAGGAACCGCCTCCGCACATCGCGCGGATGCACTACGACCTTGAGATCACGACGGACGAGCCGCCGGCTCGCATCGAGCTGCTGCACCGCAACCTCCAGAAGTTCGGCACGATCACGAACACGCTGAGTAAGGCGTGCGACGTGACTGGGACGATACATGCGGTGCCACGGGGAGCGGCCGCGCCGTGAACGACGTTCAACTTGAAGGTGCACGATGAACCGGTATCCACTGTTCTCGTCCAAGAACCTGCCCGCGTACGCGACGATGATGTCGCTGTGGCTCGGGGCGTCCGTGGTGCTCGCGCTGCTGTTGCGGGCCGTGGCGGCCGGCGCAGTCGCTTGGTCCGTCGCGTTGCCCGTCGCCGCGCTCGGCGTCATGTCGGGCATGCTGATCATGTTCGGCGCCAGCGCGGTCAACCTCCGGAAGCTGCGCCCCGGCTTCGAGCGCCTCGCAGAGGGGAGCAAGGACCCGGCCATTCCGCCGGTCTGGTGTCCGGTGTTGACGATGGCCACACGAGCAGCGGTCGACCTCGCAGAGAAGGTCGGCACGGACGGCGGCGGAAGGGTACGCGAGACCCGATGAGCCGGCGGACGAAGCACGCAAATCCGGGAGCACCGGCCCCGGCGACCTCCAAGGCTGCGCCGATCATCACGATGATCCTCTGCGTGGTTGGACTGGCGGTGAGCGCGCTCTCTACCCGCGATCACATTCGGTTCGTGGTGTCCGGGGGCGCCGAGGCGGGCGCCTGCGGCGCGCTGAGTGCGTCAGGCTGCAGGGCCGCGCACGGCAGCGCCGCGGCCGAGCTGCTCGGTGTCCCCATCTCCCATCTCGGGAGCGCCTTTTACCTGGCCGGGGCAGGGCTCGCGGTGACCGCCATGGCGCTCCGGGGACGGCGCGGCTCGAGCCCCGCGGTAGACGCCGGCATTGCCCCGGTCCTGACCCTGATGGGTCTGGGGGCCGTCGCGTACTCGGTCTTCCTCGCTTCCATTCTGATTCGCGCCGGTCAGGCCTGCCCGTTCTGCATCGCGCTCTACGGCGTGAACGCGGCCATGTTCGCGGTGAGCGCTACTTGGTGGCTTCGCGCCCAGCGTCCCTGGCGACCGCGGTCGGCGGCGGTCTGCGGCGGCGCCGTCGCGGTGGTCGCGGGCGGGTTTCTCGCAGCGACCACGCCGCTTCTTCTTCGGGCTCAAGCGGAGCGAACCCCCTGGGCGCTCGCTGGGGGCGATATCCGGCCCCGGCAGTCGGAGCGGTCGTTTGCTCTGCCAGCTCGGCTCCCATCGCACGGTGCGCCGAACGCCTCGGACAACGTCGTCGAGTTCTCCGACCTCGAGTGCCCGCACTGCGCCTCGATGCATCGGACTGTCGCCGCTGTGTTTGAAGAGCGTGGCGGCGCCGCTCTGCGCGTACGCTTTGTGAACTACCCGCTCGACAGGGAGTGCAATCCCTATGTCGGACGATCGGTTCACCCGACTGCCTGCCTCTCGGCTCGCGCCGGGATCTGTGCCGAGCAGCAAGGACGCTTCTGGCCCTTCGTGGACGCCGCGTTCCTGCTGCCGCGTTCGCGCTCCCGCGCGACGCTCATCGAGACGGCCACGGCGGTCGGTCTCGACGCGCAGCGCTTCGAGACGTGCCTCAGCGCCGACGAGACGGCGCGGGTTCTGACTGAGGACATCGCCCTCGCGCATGAAGCGGGCGTCCGCGCGACGCCGACGATTCTGGTGAACGGATGGGCCTTCGAGGGTGCGCGCGATCGGGTGAGCCTCCTCGGGGTACTGGACGAGTCTCACCCGTGCGACTGCGACCTGCGCATGGGCGACGGTGCTTGCATCGCGAGGGCGGGGTCGAGCGCGCCATCGTCGGGGGCGCCGCTATGAGCTTCATCGACACAAGAGCGCTCGAGACCACAGCGTTTGCGAGGAGAACATAACCATGAAGATTCGAGTCTTTGGAACGGGCTGCGCCCCGTGCAAGACGATGCTGCAAAACGTCCAGACGGCCGTGGCCGAGCTCGGGATCGGCGCGGAGATCGAGCACGTCACTCGCGTGCAGGCGATGCTGGATGCGGGGATCACGGGCACGCCGACTCTCGTCGTCGACGGCGAGGTCAAGAGTGTCGGCAAGGCGCTCGAGGTGCCGGCACTCAAGGCCCTTCTCACCTCGTGCCAAGCGGAGAGGTCCAAGTGAATCGCAAGTCATTGCTGATCTCGGTGGTCGTCGTCGTAGGGGTCGTCGGAGGAGCGCTGGCGCTCAAGGCAAATCGCGGCACGGGCGCAGCGGGGGCGACGCCGGCGCAGGTGGTCGCGGAGTCACCGGGCGCAGCCCAGGCGCTGCCCCGGTTCGTCGATCTCGGCACCACGACCTGCGCCCCCTGTCGGGTGATGCTTGGCGTGATGGCCGATCTCGAACGCCGCTACCCCGGCGCGATGATCGTGGAGTTCGTGAACGTCAACGATCGACCTGCAGATGCTCAGCGGTACGGCGTCGAGATCATCCCCACCCAGATCTTCTACTCGCCGGACGGCAGGGAGCTGTTTCGCCACGTAGGCGTGTTTCGAACCGAGGAAGTCGTGGCGAAGTGGGCAGAGCTGGGTTTCAGGATGACGCCGACGGCCTCGAGGTAGACATCCATGGATCGACTGATCTTCTGGGTTACTGACGGCTTGAGCGCGTCGCTGCTCGTAGCGCTCGGAGCTGCGGCGCTTTGGGGCGTCTTCAGCGTCCTGCTGAGCCCCTGCCACCTCGGCACGATTCCGCTCATCGTCGGCATGGTCGGCTCGCCCGGCACCGGCACCGGGGGGCGCGGGCGCGGGGCCGTGCTCTCGTTTTCGTTTGCAGGAGGGATGCTGGTCGCAATCGCTGTCCTCGGGGTGGTGGTGTCTGCGGCTGGGCTCGCCGTGGCCCGCCTGAGCGCCATCACGAACTACGTGATCGCCGCCATCTTCCTCGCGGCCGGTCTGCACCTGCTGGGAGTGATTCCGCTCCCGCTGCCGTCGCTCTCGCTGAAGGGGGGGAAGCGCAAGGGCGCGCTGGCGGCGGTGGGTATCGGTCTCGTCTTCGGCATCGGCCTCAGCCCGTGCACGTTCGCCTTTCTCGCGCCGATCCTCGGCGTGACCTTCACCGGTGCCGCGACCAACCCGCTGCGGGGGTTCGCTCTGCTCCTGGCGTTCGGCGTCGGTCACTGCGGAGTCATCGGACTCGCGGGGTCATCGACGGAGTTCGTACAGCGGTACCTCGACTGGAACGAGAGTTCCAAGGCACTCACCATCCTGAAAGGCGTCTGCGGCGTGCTCGTGCTGCTCGCCGCCGGGGTCCTCGTCTACACGGCGTGAAGGGAAAGCACGTATGCCCACCGAACCGACCACCATCCTGAAGAAGCTCTCCTTCCTCGACCGCTACCTGACGCTCTGGATCTTCCTCGCCATGGGGGTCGGCGTCGCCCTCGGCTTTCTCTCGCCTGGCTTCACGACGGCCATCAAGGGAATGAGCGTCGGCACGACGTCCATCCCGATCGCGATCGGGCTTATCCTCATGATGTACCCGCCGCTCGCGAAGGTGCGCTACGAGGAGATCGGCAAGGTCTTTCGCAACAAGCGCGTACTGGCACTCTCGCTCGTGCAGAACTGGCTGATCGGGCCGCTGTTGATGTTCGGGCTCGCCATCGTCTTTCTGCGGGACAAGCCTGAGTTCATGCTCGGCCTGATCCTGATCGGGCTCGCCCGCTGCATCGCGATGGTCATCCTCTGGAACGACCTCGCGAAGGGCGACACCGAGTACTGCGCGGGGCTCGTCGCTTTCAACTCGATCTTTCAGGTTCTGTTCTTCTCCGTCTACGCCTACTTCTTCGTGACGGTGCTGCCGACCTGGTTCGGGCTCGAAGGCGCTGTCGTCAACATCGGCATCGGCGAGATCGCGAAGAGCGTGGCGATCTACCTCGGGATTCCCTTCGCGGCGGGGTTCCTCACACGGACCTTCCTCGTAAAGGCGAAGGGGCGTGATTGGTACGAAAAGAGCTTCGTGCCGCGGATCAGCCCGATCAGCCTGGTCGCGCTGCTCTTCACGATCATCGTGCTCTTCTCGCTCAAGGGCGAAGCCATCGTTGAGGTGCCGCTCGATGTGGTGCGCGTTGCCATTCCGCTGCTCATCTACTTCGTCGTGATGTTCGTGATCTCGTTCTTCATGAGCAGGCGCTCGGGCGCGACCTACGGCCAGACTGCGACGCTGTCCTTCACGGCGGCGTCCAACAACTTCGAGCTCGCCATCGCGGTCGCCATCGCGAGCTTTCCGACGCACCCCGGCGTGGCCTTCGCCGCCGTCATCGGTCCGCTCGTCGAGGTGCCAGTGCTCATCGGCCTCGTGAACGTCTCGCTCTGGGGGCAGCGGCGGTTCTTCCCCAACAGTCCCATCGAGGTCGTGCCAGCCGCGTGCGCGACCGCCAACGCGTCTCCGTCCGCATCGAGAGAGTGAAGCCATGAGCAACAACGACACCAAGAGCATCCTGTTCCTCTGCGTCGCGAACTCCGCACGCAGCCAGATGGCCGAAGGGCTGGGCCGCATGATCTTCGGCGACCGCATCCCCGTGGCGAGCGCGGGAAGCGAGCCGTCAAAGGTGAACCCCTACGCCGTCGAGGTGATGCGCGAGCTGGGCGTCGACCTCACCACGCACCACTCGAAGTCGGTGCAGACGATCGACCCGTCGAAGGTCGGCACAGTGATCACGCTGTGCGCGGAGGAGGTCTGCCCCGTGTTCCTCGGGAAGGTTCGCCGCCTCCACTGGCCGATTCCCGACCCTGCGAGCAAGGACCCGTCGATTCCTCGCGAGGAAATGCTGACGAGGTTCCGAACGGCGCGCGACACCATTCGCGGGATGCTCGAGCGGCTCGCCGCCGAAACCTTTCCGCAAGGGTGATCACCCAACCGACTTCGCGTACTTGCGGCGAGGTCCGAGTCTTCAATGCAGGAGGGAGCAAAGATGAACGAGCTGACGAAGGATGCCGTGCGCACGGCAGTGCGAGAGCAGTACGGCAACGTGGCGCGCACCTCGGGTGGCTGCGGCTGCGCACCGAGCTGCTGCGGGCCCGGGGCGAACGCGAGCCTGGCGCTCGGCTACTCCTCGGAGGACCTTGCGGCCGTGCCCGAGGGCGCGAACATGGGGCTCGGCTGCGGTAACCCGCAGGCCATCGCCGCACTGAAGGCGGGCGAGACGGTGCTCGACCTTGGCGCGGGCGGCGGGTTCGATTGCCTCCTCGCGGCGAAGCAGGTCGGGCCGAGCGGTCGCGTGATCGGGGTCGACATGACGCCCGATATGCTGTCGAAGGCGCGGGCGAACGCCGAGAAGCTCGACGCAAAGAACGTCGACTTTCGCCTTGGCGAGATCGAGCACCTGCCGGTGGCCGACAACATGGTCGACGTCATTCTGTCCAACTGCGTGATCAACCTGAGCCCCGACAAGGGCGCAGTCTTCCAGGACGCGTTCCGCGTGCTGAAGCCGGGCGGTCGCCTCGCCATTTCCGACGTGGTGAAGACGCAGGCGCTGCCGCCCGGGCTCGAGAATGACGTAGCTGCGCTCACGGGCTGCGTGTCCGGCGCCGCGAGCGTCGAGACGCTCCGTGCGCTCCTGCGCGCGGCTGGGTTCGAGGAGATCCGTGTCGAGGTGAGCGAGGCGAGCCGAGAGTTCATCCGCGACTGGATGCCCGGTTCCGGAGTCGAGAACTACGTCGCCTCGGCAACTATCGAAGCGGTGAAGCCTGGTGGGAAGGCGTGTTGCGGCCCGTCGTGCTGCGCAACGGAGACCTCGCCGCACGCAAACGGATAGGTGGACACTATGGCGTCGCGTACCGATACGAACCCACGGCGCACTTGGCTCCTGGCGGTCTTGCCAGCCGTCCTATTCGTCGCCGTCTTGGGGTTCCTGTACGTTCGGGCGCAGCGCCTCGAGGAGGCCATCGGGACGGCGGGCTCGCCCGTCATCTTCATCTTCTCGCCGGACCACGGCCGTAACCTCGCACGAGAAGATCAGCGCACGTTAGCCTCCTTCCTCGAAGCGGAGAGCGGGCTCGCCGTCGAGATCCGGGTCGCCAGTTCGCCGCTCGACGCCATCGAGGCGTTCGGGGCGAGGGCAGACATCGGTCTGCTTGGTCTCTTCGAGTACTTGGTCGCGCGCGAAGAGTACGGCGTTCGCGCGAAGCTATGCGTCCTGCGAGAAGGGGGCGCAGGGTCGTACACGGGCACGATCATCGTTCGCACCGACAGCCCCATCAGATCCGTCGCGGATCTTTCGGGTCGGCGAATCGCGTACGTGGACCCCTACTCCACGAGCGGCTTCGTCTTCCCCGCGAAGCTCCTGGCAGACGCTCACGTCCACGTCACGGCCGAGTTCGCCGGGAGCCATGCGGAGGCACTTGCCCGCGTCCGCGCTGGCCGCGTTGATGCGGCGGCCACTTACGCCGGTGCGGGCGCCGACGATGCAGAATTCCGCTCGATCGCCACGACGGACGCGATCCCGAACGAGCCAGTGGTCCTTCGGCCTGGGCTGAGTGAGGACAAAGCGCGGCGCCTCGTCGCCGCGCTGCTGAAGTTCGCTGGCACGCCGGAGGGCCACCACATCCTTGGTCAAATTGGCGGCATCAGCGGCTTCCGCGCTGGCACGGACGAAGAGTACCGCGAGGTGTTGGAGATCGCTCGTGCCGCCGGAACGACCGTCTACGATCTGGTTCCCGAGGGCGTTCGCATCGAATCGCGCCGCCGCCACATCGACTACGTGCCATGAGGTCCGGCGGGCGCGCCGGGGATCGGCGAACCTCATTGCATCGGAGGTCCGCCTGCCGTTCGACAGCTATTGCGATCCTGGGGTTCGGTTTTTTCGGATCCATCGCGTTCGGGTGTAAAGCCAGCGACGGCTTCGTCGTGGAACACGAGATCGATCGGGTTCGAGCGTCGTCCAACACGACCGGCACGCGGCTCGTCGGCACGACCGCGCCCAACCGCGCGGCATACTCGGTCCAAGCGGCGTGGGAGATCGAGTCGGACCAGGAGTGGCCCACGTACCGCGAAGCGCTCGCGCGAGCGCTGCCTGCCGGCTACACGGCGAGCGCCTCCGGTGGCCACGACGCCACCTTCACAAGGCGGCTCTCCGGAGACACGTTCTACGTTCAAGTCGAAGTGCTTTCGGTCGGCCCGCCACTTCGGATCCGGCTCACGTTTCTGGCCCTCGCCGGGTGAAGCGTTCTTGGCGCCGCTGAGCCGGGACACGCTTGGTGCTGGACGATCTCTCGCCCGCGTCCTCGCACGTGACGCGGCGGCCGTGGGGGCCAGCCCCTATATCGCCAAGGCGGGCCGCTGGTGCAGCGACACCGAGACCGCAGGCGGGCTGATCGACCGCACCCGGCGCCGACGGACGCGGGTGCTGCCCCATGCGCGACTGGACAGTGCGAATGCAGACAGCCGTCCCGCGTTCGCTCCGTCAACCGCCCGGAATCTCAGCGGCTCGCTCTCAGCTGGACGGAGCGACTCTCGGCGGCCTGTCCGCCGGAGAGCCCCAGAGAGCGGTTCGCAAACGGCTCCCCATGCGGAGCTGTGACCCACTGTAGTGGGAGAAAACGAGGGCCCCTTCTGGGGCCCGTTTTCGTTGGGGTATCTGGCCGTGGACTCCGCGAGTTCGCGGGGCCGACTCAGCTATGATTCTCCCACCGCGTTCGTCCGCAAGTCCCGGCCGACGGAGGAGTTGCGTTTGCGTCGACTAGGAGGTTGCGTTTGGGTCGAGTTTGCCTCAAGTTCGATGCATGGCCCCATCCCGCGCTCGCAAGCTCGACCGCCGCGGCGGCGCTCACTTACCCGTCGCCCCGCAGGAAGACCAGCACGAGGAACTGGTGGAGCTCTCCCGCATGCTCGTCGGTCATGCCCGATCCGCGAAGAGCCGCGCAAAGCGGCTGAGTGTCGTGGGACCGAACGGGGAGACGCTGGCGTTGCCTGCCTCGGTGGTGGACGTGCTTGAGCGGGCGACCGCTGTCCTCACCAACGGTGACGCCGTTGCGATCCTGCCCGTCGGCAGGGAACTCACGACCCAACAGGCTGCCGACCTGCTGAACGTGTCGCGGCAGTACGTCGTGCGCCTCGTCAACGCGGACCGCCTCCCCTGCACCAAGACGGGGAAGCATCGTCGACTTCGCCTGGAAGACGTACTCGCGTTCAAGCGAGCGAGAGACCTCGAGCGCAGCCGCGCCCTGACCGACCTCACACGGTTGACCGAGGAGTTCGGCGGATACGACCGAGAAATGAAGTAGGGTTCGTCCCGCCCATGCAGCCCTCTCCGTTGATCGCCGTGCTCGACGCGAACGTGCTCTACCCGTTCACGCTCCGAGACACGCTGTTGCGGGCCGCGGCCGCGGGGCTGTTCCAGGTTCGGTGGTCCGACAAGATCCTCGACGAGGCGACCCACAATCTGGTGGCCGACCATGTCGTCACGGAGCAGCAAGCCACCCGGCTCCGCGCAGCGATGACCGCAGCCTTTCCTGACGCGCGGGTGATCGGCTTCGACAAGCTCGTGGCGACGATGAGGAACGATCCGAAGGATCGGCATGTGGCCGCCGCTGCCGTGAAGGCGAAGGCCCAGGTAGTCGTCACGCTGAACGTCCGCGACTTTCGTAGGCTGCCGGACGGCATCAATGCACAAACGCCAGACCAGTTCCTCGTGAGCCTATTCAACGGGCAACCCCGACTGCTCATCGACATCGTTCACGAGCAGTCGGTCGCCTTGCGCAGGCCCCCCCGTTCGTTCGCAGAAGTTGTGAGCGCGCTGGCTCGCGTCGTTCCGGTCTTCGCTGGTCGAGTGCTCGCATATTCATCCGAGTAGCCCCGCTCGAGCCGATTCCAAGTCCCCAGAGCTGTTCGGCCATACGCCGGACAGCCACGCGAAAAGGACCGAAGCGCCGACACGTCGATTTTTCGCAACGTACGAACCCGACTGTCCGATGAGTCTGTTGCGCAGGCTTGCATCGAAGCAAGCCTTCGAACTTGGAGAGCATCATGGACACGTCTGATGGTTTCAGCCCGCCATCCAACTGGTGCGATGGGCACTGTGAGGTTTGCCCGCTCGATGGAGATTGTCGAGTGCGCGTACGCATGGCCCAGCGTCGTTGGGTGCATTCTGCGCGCGGCGAGGATCCCGACGACCCGGCAGTCGTGTGGGCTGACGTCGTCCGCGACTTGAATCGGGCCATCGGCCTGGTGCAAGACATCGCGCGCGAAGAGGGCATCTGCCTCGACGAACCGCAGCCCGACCTTCCGGTATCCCTCGCATCCAAGCGGCGGTATCGGAGCGGGCTTCGGCTTTTCCAGGCGATGTGTCACCTGGATCGCTGCGAGGACGCAGACACGCAGGCGCTTGCCGACGTCGCCCTTGGTAACGCAGCAACACTGCTGACGAAGGTCGGACGCATCGCAGCTTACGACGAACCCGACGATCCTGTCTG
The DNA here is from genome assembly GCA_021847645.1 of Myxococcales bacterium. Lineage (GTDB taxonomy): Bacteria > Myxococcota_A > Polyangia > Polyangiales > Polyangiaceae > JAJZQG01. The sequence continues at coordinate 11,233 of JAJZQG010000046.1, read as the reverse complement.
GTTCGCGGATGCCGTGCCCAACCTGATGCTCATCGAACATCTACTTGGTTCGGTCGAATCATCTCTCGAAGCCATGCGCCCCCGACTCCGGCGGGCCGACCAGGATCGACTCGATCGCGCGCGCGCCGACCTGCGACGCGATCTCGACGGGCACCTGTTGGCAATCCCCCGTAGGGCCCGGACAATGCTTTCCGTGCTTGTGGGCGAAGGCCGGGCGCCGTCGCCCTTCTGCACTGTCGGCACCTGACCGCTATTCGCGTGGGTGGGCTGCAGAATAGCTGTGTCCCACCTTACTCGGAGAAGAACGAAAGCCGTTTGTGGGCCAGTTTTCGTCGGAAGCGCGCCAGCGGCACGCTTCAAGGCCGCGAAGGAACGGTCGCCTCTGCGCGCGCTCGCCGCAGCACGTTGCTCAGCTGGCCCAAGAAATGCGTCGCACTTGATTCTCCCTTTTCGGCCGCCGTCTCCCGATACCAACGCGCCACAAGGCAGAGCTCGTGGACCCGGACCTCCGAGGCCTGGATCCGCTTGCCTCCCTTCGCTGCGTAGGCCTTCATCATCAGTGCGAATCCATTCCCCAGGTCGAACGGCTTGGGCTTGCCCCTCGTGACGACGGCCAGGTCGTACGCGGGATCTCCGAGGCCGGCGTACTCCCAATCAAGCACCGCCGGCGGCTCCTCTGGGTGCAGCAGAATGTTCTGTCCGAGCAGGTCGCCGTGTATGAGAGTCGAGGGGTCGTCAGGGGGTAGGTGCTCGCGCGCCCACTGCTCCGCTTCTGCAAGCTCGGGCGCACCGAAAACCGAATCAATCTCTCCTTCCGCATGCGCACGCCGCGTGGGGTGTCCTCTCAACTCGACCCCTGCGACGTCCACCGCGTGAATAGCCGCGGCTATCTTGGCCACGACTTCATGAGGCTTGATTGACGGTTGGCGTCCTGCCCGCAGGTCCAGCGGCACGCCCTCGAGAAACGGCCTGACCACTGCCACGCCGGTGTCCAGCGGCAAAGTCTGGACCGTCGTCGGAACGCGGATGCTCTTGACCTGGGCGGCGACTCTCGCCAGCAACGGCTGCAAGTTCGGCCTGGCGTACTGCGTCGGTTCAGCGTGCCTTCCGGGCAACGACACCGTGTAGGAGCCAGAGTCGTCTTGGCGCGGATGCGGACACTCGACGTAGGCCACGAACACGTCGTGCGAGAGTCCTTCACCGATCTTGGTGACTCGACCGATGTCCGCGTCTGGGCCGAAGACGCTCCTGAGCACGTCCCTCGCCACGGCCCACCCGATACGACGGCTTCGAGCGGTGCGTTCTTCCATGTCTTTCATCTCCGACAGGCGGAGCCCAAGCGGGAACCCCGCAGAGGTGAAGTCCACCGCCCACCAGAGCTCGCCTCCACATTCAACGACGTCTTCGCAGTTGTCGTACGTGGGCTCGTGGGCCGACGCGAAGCGCTTCTCCCTACGCTCGCGTTCTCGTTTGGCTTTCGACTTCGACATCGTCGCCGCCTGCTGCACCTTGGTCTTTCGACCTGCGGGAGAATTGCCGATCGGAGGCCCTCGAAGCAATGGGTGCCTGAGGAAGACTGATCCCAGCAGGCTCACCGCCCGATCCCGCCGGTGCGCTGCGCGGGACGACCACAACGCGCGTCCCGTGCACTTCGACGCGCTCGATCATGTGCAGCACGTAGCTGCGCGCGATTCCCGGGTGAGTCGTGACCAACGTCCTCCAGGCGTGAGCGGCATCCTCTGCCTCTGCATCCAGTGAAAGGCGCCGCAGCAAGATGGCGGCTCGACCATGCTCGCACAGCCGATCCGCGAGATGCTCGAGCACGGCCGAATCGAGCGCGTCCGTTGGGATCCGGAAGCCTTCGCACACCTCGACGCCTGAGCGAAGCGCGTTGCGGCAGTTGTAGTAGCAGTAGCGGTACACCTGCCCGTCCACGCGCTTGCCTGACGTCTCGAGCTGATAGCTCGCTCCGCAGAGACCACACCGCACTTTGCCGGTGAGCAGGTGCTGCTTCGCGGTTGCCCTCCCGGCGCCGTCCGCAGGGTCTCGCTGCTGCCGAAGCCGCTGGGCGAGATCGTACACGTCGCGGTCCACGATCGGCTCGACGTTCAGCGGCAGCCAATCCTCGCGGGGCCGTGGACGATTCGCCCGGCGCTTGCCCCAATAGTAGGTCCCGATAGCTGCTGTTTGGTCGATGACGGCCAGCACGAGGTCCTTGGTCCAAGGCACGCCCGTTCGGTACCTGAAGCCTCGCTGGTTCAGCTCCCGCGCGACGGCCTTGGCGCCGCCCAGGGCGATGTACAGCCGGAACACCTCCCGAACGATGCTCGCCTCCTCGGCCACGGGATCCAGCAGGTGCCGCACCACACCCTGCCGCGGTTCCACGGGCACCGTTCGATACCCATACGGCGTCCGCGCGCCCGGGAAGTAGCCCTGCCGCGCCGCTTCGGCCATGGCAGCCGCCGTGCGCACGCCGTTGATCTCCGATTCGTACTGATCGAAGCACTCGAGCAGTCCTTCCATCAGCTTGCCGATCGGATCGTCGGTCAGTTCGTGGGACGTCGACACGACGCGCACGCCGATGCGGCGCAGCTTCGTCTTCACGACCCGAGCCTCCGTCGAGTTGCGGGTGAAGCGCGAGGTGTGGTGCACGACGATCGTGGCGACATCACTGCCGGGCTTGAGAACGTCCTCGAGCATGCGCCGGAAGACGGGGCGGTGCGGATTGGCGCCGGAGCAGCCTGCCTCGACGTACTCGCGGTTGACCGTGGCGCCGTGCCGCGAGGCGAACTCTTCAACCGCACGGCGCTGAGCAGGCAGGGACAGCTCGCGGTCGGCTTGCTCAGGTGTGCTCACGCGCAAATAGCTGACCCATGCGCAGCGTTCAGCCGTTGCTCTCATCGCGTGCCTCCTTGCCGGGTGCGTCAAGTTGCGGCCGCAGCAGCTTCTCGATGGCTTCGGCGACCAGCTCGAGCTCCCACGCAGCGATGCCTGGCGTGTCCACCGCGGTGCTCGTGACCTCCAGGTCGGAGCGCTGGATCTTGGGGCGTCTCGTTCGAGTGCTCATGGGCGACCTCCTGATATGGACGAGACGCGGATCCGACGGGCGGAATGGGACAGGCAGCCTCCGCGCCCGGGCGAATCCGAGGCGCGACATCCGACCAACAGAGGCAGTGGTCCGCTGGACCGAGCCAGCACTGGGCTGTTTGCCGTACCATTGCGCGCGTTCCCGGTGATCCAGCAGAGGACTCTCCCATGAGCGAATACCAGTACTACGAGTTCCAGGCGATCGACCGTCCGCTGACGAGCAAGGAGATGGGCGAGCTGCGAGACTACTCGTCCCGAGCGCGCATCACGGCAACGAGCTTCGTCAACGACTACTCCTACGGCAGCTTCAAGGGCGACGAAGACGCTTGGATGGTCCAGTACTTCGACGCGTTCCTCTACCTCGCGAACTGGGGCACGCACGTCTTGAAGTTGCGGCTGCCTTCGCGCCTGCTCGATCCGACGATCGCAGGGAACTACTGCGGGGGCGATGCCGCCGCCGTGTGGGCGAAGTCGGGCAAGGTCATCCTGTCGTTCGTATCCGAAGACGAGGACGGCGACGAGTGGATCGAGGGCGAGGGGCATCTGTCGTCGCTCGTCGGGGTCCGCGCGGAGCTGGCGCGCGGCGACCTGCGGGCGCTGTACCTCGGCTGGTTGCTTCAAGCACAGACCGGCGAGCTCGATGATGATGACGTCGAGCCGCCGGTGCCGCCGGGCATGGGGCAGCTCACTGGTTCGTTGGCAGCGATGGCCGAGTTTCTGCGGATCGACAGCGATTTGGTGCACGTCGCGGCGCAAGGCAGCGCCGCGATGCAAACGGACGATGTCGATCGCGGTGAGCTGCGCGCGTGGATCGCGGGACTGCCGGTCCACGAGAAGGACGAGATCCTCGCGAACGCCATCGTGGATGGGGACCGGGCGCATCTCGCCGAGTTGCTTCAGAGGTATCTGCGGCAACACGCGGTGGCGGAAGCGGGGCCATCCACGGAGCCCCGAACTGTCGGGCAGCTTCTCGGGGCGGCCGAGGACTACGCGAACGAGCGCATGCGCGCGGAGGCTGAAAAGCGTGCGAAGGAGAAAGCGCGCCGCGAGAAGGAAGCGGCGATTGCCAGGGCGAAGCGCCTCGACGACCTCGTCGGCAGCGAGGCCAAGCTGTGGGCCAAGGTGGACGATCTCGTGGCCAGCAAGCAGCCCAAGAACTACGACCTCGCCTTGAGGATTCTCGCCGATCTGCGCGATCTCGCCGCCCGCGGAACGCCTGACGACTTCCGTCTGCGCATCGAGGCTCTGCGTGCCGCGCATGCGCGCAAGACGACGTTCATCCAGCGGCTCAGAAAGGCCGGCCTGTGAGATCGGCCCGCGTCGCCCGCGTCTCGAGCGGACGAGCCGAATGGCCGCTTCCGCATCAAAGCGGCGATCCGTCCCTCAGCGATTTCAAGCGGTTGCGCCCGGCCATGTGGACCCGGGCCCCAGCTTGCCGCAAGTCCCGCCACGAACCGAAAGACAGATGGATTTGAGGGTCCGCTTGCGCACAGCGGACTCGCACTGTATCTTTTCTTCCGGAGATTAGAGACAATGACCGCCGCCGCTCACCCCGCTTTTGAGCTCGGCCGCGTGTACCGCACGCGGGAGCTAGCCCAGTGGAGCGCAAACCCACCGCGGCTTGCGCGGCGGCTCGTTCGCGACGGGCAGCTCCTGAAGCTCGCGCACGGGCTGTTCGCGGCGCCCCGGCGCAGCCGCTTCGGCGAGGTGCCGCCGACGGACGATGCCCTGCTCCGCGCATTCCTCGACGGTGGCCCGTTCGTGTTGACGGGACCTGAGCGGTGGAACGCGCTTGGCCTCGGTACGACCGCCGTGTTCGCGGCGCCGCTCGTTTACAACACCAAGCGCTCGGGCCGCTTCACGTTCGGCGGCCGGCAGTTTCTCCTGCGTCGAGTGGCCTTCCCCGACGTGCCGTCGCCGGAGTGGTTCGTGGTAGACCTCTTCGAGAACGCTGAGCAGGCGGCTGCCTCGCCGGAGGAACTGAGGAACGCCCTCGAGGCTGCGCTCCGCGAGGATAGGTTCGACCGCGCCCGGCTCACGTCGATGTCGATGCGCTTTGGTTCCCGCCGAACGCAGGCGCTTGTCAGCAAGGCGATCGAGGCGACGGCGCGATGAGCTTCGTGCATGACGACGCTGATTTCGTTGCGCTCTTGCAGATCGTGGCAGAGAAGCGCCGTCTCGGCGTCGCCCTTGTCGAGAAGGACTACTGGGTCACGCACACGCTCTGGGCGCTGCACGCGCAGGGCTTCGAGGTGTGGTTCAAGGGCGGCACGTCGCTATCGAAGGGTTTCGGCCTCATCGAGCGGTTCTCCGAGGACATCGACCTCAAGCTCGAGCCCGGGACTGTCACGGGCCTGAGCTCAGTGACAAACTGGAAGAGCGAGGGGACGAAAGCCACCGCGGAGCGCAAGGCGCACTTCGAGACCCTGGCCGCCACCCTCCAAGTGCCCGCCGCGAAGGTGAAGCTCGGCACCGTCATTGATGCGAGCCACCGAAGCGCGAACCTTCAGGTCGACTACCCAGGCAAGCATCATGCGGCGCTCTCGACGGTGCTGCGGCCCTTCGTGCTCCTGGAGGTCGGAAGCGCCCGTGTCACCCCATTCGTGGCGCGCGACATGACCTCGTTCGTCCACGACCACCTCGAGCGCGCCGGGCAGCTCGGCGACTTCGACGACAACCGGCCGCGAGCCGTGCGATGCGTGCATCCGCTCGTCACCCTGCTCGAGAAGCTCGACGCGCTGATGCGCCGGCTCCCGCGTAAGGATGCTGCACCAGCGACTTTCGTTCGACACTTTGAGGACGCCGCGCACATCGTGAGGTCCAAGGCTGCGCTGCCTGTGCTTGCCGACTACGCCAACGTGCGCGCGCTCGCCGAGGAAATGCTGGCCCAGAAGCAAATCTCGTCGCTTCCCTCGCCGGCGCATGCGGCGTTCTCGCCGACCGACGACGACCGCTGGCGAGCCGTACAGAAGGCGTGGGACGCGATCGGCCCGATGTTCTGGGGCCCCCGCATCTCGCTCGAGGACGCTTGCGCCGACATTCGCAGCTGGCTCGACGGTGATCTGCAGCCGCGCCAGGGTTCTCCGCGTTGACAATCCCCCCGCAGCCATGGTTGTCTTCCTGCCTCCAGCTTGGCTCAGGCGGTAGAGCAGGCGGCGGAACACCATCGGGTCGCTGGGAGATGCCAGCAGCTGGAGTAAGCACAACGAGGCGATCACGCCATCGTGCGGATCGCCTCCTCGCGTTTCATCGGTCGGACGCACAACGGCGACGCCTTGTCAACAGCGTTCGCGGTTTCGCTGACGCGTTTTCTCGGGAGCACCAACCAAGGGCATCGCGCGCCCGGGCTCCCACGCGCACGCTCTGGCCACGCTGCACCGGTTTTCTTTGTACATCGTGGTTCGCGGCCTCTTAAGATTGGCCGTTTTCAAGTTCGCGCTGGGCTACGACTGCCGAGCAAATCACGAGGCCACGCAAAATGCGTGGCCTTTGTAGCTTAACGGCGCACCATCACTCATTCCGCAGCCTTTTTCGAGCCGTTTGCGGGATGGAGAGTCCCTGCGACCCGTGCCGAGAGCGGCCGCGCGCGGGGTCGGAACGGCGGCTCGGCACCCCGTCGGGAGCCTCTCAGAGACTCTCGCCGCGAGATGAGAAGAGAGCGTTTAACCGGTGGGCTGACGTCCCGAGCGGGCGGTTAACAACGGTCCCCGTTGTCAGCGCGCCGGTCTCGGGCTATGGCGAAACGCACCGACTGAGCAACCGACCCGTTGAGCCTGTTCTGCCCTATCGCATGGTGGAAATCGGGTCGGTCTATGTCCTCGCGCAGGTCCCGGAACAGTCTCACGGCTCGTGTCAGTCGCACCATCGAGCACGTCGGTGACGATGACCGGTGTGAGCTCATCGACGGGACGTTGTACGAGCTGCCGATGACGTCCTTCGAGCACGGTCACATCGCCAGCTTGCTCGTGATGGCGATCGGGACCGCGTACCAGCTCGGCAAGGACGGACCCGGAGGCTGGTGGATCCAGGGCGAGAACGACTTCGAGGTGGAGGGGCGCGAGGTGTTCCGGCCGGACGCCCTCGGGTGGCGCAAGGAAAGGCTGCCGCGCAGGACCAAGGGGAAGCGAGTCAACGTGGTCCCCGATTGGGTGTGCGAGGTGCTCTCCTCGAGCACGCGAAAGCATGACCTGAAGACCAAAGCGCAAGCGTATGCGCGTATCGGCGTGGCGCATCGATGGTACGTCGATCCCGAGGTCCGGACTTTTCACGCCTTCGAGCTGATACGCGGCCGCTGGGTGGAGTCCGGCGTGTTCTGCGATGACGACGTGATCTGCGCGAAGCCCTTCGACGCCGTCTCTATCCCGATGAAGGACTGGTGGCAGGGCGGGCCTGACAAGAAGCCTGGTCCGAAGATGACTCTCCGCCAGGCCGAGTTCCTCGCGTTCATCCACGCCTACACGAAGATCCACCAGACGCCCCCGGCCGAGCACGAGATCTGCTCCCAGCTCTCGCTTGCGCCTCCGAGCGTGCACGACGCGATCATGCGGATGGAGAAAGCTGGCTTGATCGCGCGCACGCCCGGCCAGGCTCGCTCGATCAGGATCCTGGTGCCGGAGGGGGACCTTCCGCCGTTCGAGGAGAAAGCACGATGAGCAAACGGAGGCTGCCACCGCACCTACCCGTCGAAGCCGGACTGATCGAGTTGGGGCACGACGGAGAGGACCAGCGTTGGATCTGGGCACACACCTGTCCCGTTCCTGGATGTGAGTGCCGGTCTGCTGTCATCGTCGCCTCACGGGGTGGGGAAGGCGCTCTCCTCGAATCCGCAGCCGCGGCCAAGAAGATACTGGATGAGCCGAGTCCACAGTGGGGCCTCCTCGGGTCGGCGATTCGGGAGGACTGCGCGGTTTTCGCCCTCGACATCGACACGGGCACGACGACGTCGGTCGACGAAGTTATGCCGGGCCTGCTGCCCGTTGATCGGTACTCGGGGCTCCGCGAGTTGCTCGACCGCGTTGACGGCAATGTCCTCGAGCAGCTTGGACGGCTCTGGTATCGAGGCAAAGGCCGCCCAGACCCGGAGACGGTACACCAGCCTCCGGGCGAGGTCGGAGGCTGGGAGCCAGGCGACGAAGTGTCGTGGGATGAGGCGTACTTTGGCGTTCGTCAGGACTTGTATGTGATTGGTGACCGCGCCTACGAGGCGGTCGAGCTTCACTGCGTAACGCCCGATTGCGATTGCGGGCGAGTCAACGTGCGATTCGACGACATCGAAAGCGAGGAAACGTATGTAGGTGTTGTCACCATCGAGCGCTCGGGCGAGCTTGGATTCGAACTCGACGACGGGCCGCGTGAGTTGCTGGACCAGCTCTGGGCCGCGTACCAGAAGCGCCATCCGAATTGGCGCGACCGGCACGCACGTCGCTACCCACGAATGATGGACTTCGGCCGCGTTCTGCATGCTTGGTACGCGGCGAAGACCGCACCCAAAGTCGGTCCGAACGACAAGTGTCCCTGCGGGTCGGGCAAGAAGTACAAGAAGTGCTGCTGGACGAAGACGTTGGAGGGGCGAGCATGATCGACGCCGGTGTCGGGAAAGGACACCAAGAAGCACGAGGCGGATCATCCCGTGAACATGGGGCCTGCCCGAAAGTCGAGCGGCGGGCGAAGCAGACGGGCGGTGCCGCGTCCAGGGTCGCCGTCGGCAACTTCCAGAGCAACCCTCTCTTCCCCCGCATCCAGCGGGCCGTCGCGGCCATTCTTGACAACGGCAAGGTGGTGGCGCCGATTGACGTATTGATTCGCATGGAGTTGCTCAAGCCCGAAGATGTCGAGAATTGGCGCTTTGGTCGGGTGCCCTATCTCGAGCGCGTGATTCACTGCAACCTCACGAAGCTGCGGCGAATCCTTCGAATCTTGCGCATGCACGCCCACGACCTGAAGCTGATGCCGTCTCAGACGGCCTACGTCCGATGGGGCAAGCGCGGCCACCGCGCGCCCCTGCGCTTCTCGAAGACCGGAGATCCCAACGTGGAAGACGCGTACAGCCGTCACTTCGTGTGGCCGGGCAAGGGGCCATTTCACCTGCCATCCACCAGGCCGGCTCCGGCGACAGCTGCCCCACCGAAACCGACGAGTGAGCCATGATCCTCTCGCCTCAAGATTCAGAAGCTTTCTTCACCCTCTGGTCGGGTATCGACGCGTACGTCAACTCGTGCACGAACGCGCTGCCCGGGCTCTCGACTCCCGATCAGATGCGGAAGACGGAGCCGGAACTGCTTGCTCGCCTCCGCACGCATCTGTGGGAGCACCGTGAGCTACTCGATGCGTTCATCGCCGAGAACCCCTTCTCGCTCTCCAGCGCGCAGTTGAGCGACGCGGGACTGTTTCGACACGCGGTGGTCGGCAGGTTCTATGTCGAGCGCTGCCTCAAGGACCACGCCATTTTCGTCGCGACCGGCAAGGTCTACGCGGTTGGTGGGCTGACCGAGCGCATCGATGATGTCCTGTATCGCGCGGCCGGCATCAAACAAGGCTTGATGGTGGATGCGGCCCTGGTGCCGTTCAGGGGCCGAATCGTCTGGGATGGTATCGTTTCGCTCTACAATATCTCGTTCGGTCCAGGAACACGCCGGGCATTCAAGGACGAGTACGTGCGCGCCAAGGACCGCCGCGAGATCATCACCTCGCTGGATCCGAGTGCGGCGAAGCCCGCGCCGCCTGACGTGGGAACGGACTGGCGACCCATCGTCGACTCGATCGTGGCCGCGTCGGACAAGCTCGGCAAGACGAACACCAGCCTGCAGGCGGCCAGCTTCCGACTCCTCAAGGTCAGCGCGTTGTTGGCCCAAGCGACGTTGCGTGATCCGACGGGCAGCGAAGAGGTGACAGGGCTACTGAGGAAGGCGGTGCTGTCAGTCAAGCAGCTTTCGCAGGCCATCGCTCGTCAGCGCGGGTAGGCGCACACTGGCGGCAGCGCAGGTGGAGGAACGATGTACTACGACGAAGAATGGACCGAGCAGGGCGCGACGCTCAGCGACAAGGCCGCGATGCAGAAGTATGGGCTGAGCCGCGCCGAAATCCACGCGGCGATGCGATCCGGCAAGCTCCAGTTCCGCGAGCAGAGCATGCACGGCAACCCGTGGTTCCGTCTGCTTCGGCGTGAAGTCGAGGCGCTGGTCGCGGAGAAGCGTGGCGACGCGGCGCTCCAGGCCCAGAAGCTCACCGGCGAGATCGCGGAGATCGACAGGCAATTGCGATCGCTCAAGCGGCAGGCCGCGAAGCTCGAAAGAAGACGGGCTGAGCTGACCGGGATGCTGAAAACCAGATGATTGGTTTGACAACGACAAGAGGACCCCATGACCCGACCCGTCATCAACCCCGATGACCTTCGTGCCGCAGTCCGAGGGATGAAGCGCGACCAGTTGCTGGGCTTCCTCGACAAAGCCATAGAGCTCGTGCCGAAATCGCGCCTGGCCGAACTCGCCGCTGGGCTCGCTTCGCCGAGGGAGCCAGCGACGCGCGGCCCGAGAAAGGAGCACCCGCTTGCAAGAGCGCGTTCGTTTCATGCGGCCGTCCTGCGTGGAGACTACTACGAGTCGTTCAACGTCAACTCCCGCAACTTCATGGACCAGTCGAAGGGGACGCAGCGCTTTATCGATCAGCTGAGGCGTTTGATCGAGCGTTGCGTCAAAGCGGCAGAGACCGAACCCGGCGCTGACGTCCGCGAAGCATTCGAGCTCATGATGGCGCTTCTCCGCCGCATCGACGACGGAGATGATGAGATCGTGTTCTTTGCCGACGAAGCCGGCTCTTGGCAGGTGGGCGTCGATTGGCGGACAGCTCTTCCCGCCTACTTCAAGTGCTTGGCGGTGAGCACGGAGCCGGACGAATTCGCCCGCGTCGCATACGGTGCAATCAAAGACTTCGCCGATCATGATCGCAGCAAGGCCCTCGCCGAAGCTCGTCGAGTCGCATCGAAGGCGCAGAAGGCGGCCATGAGGAGAATTGCAGCACAACCATGAATCTGATGTCGGGACATGGACTCCGAGGGGACACCGCCGCAGCGGGGTCGGTCTTGTCCGTCGTGCTCCGGCGAAACCCAGCCGAGAACAGGCCATATGTGACCACACACTCCCGCGTAGCG
>JAJZQG010000302.1 GCA_021847645.1 Myxococcales bacterium | reverse complement strand
GGTGTTGCTGACAGGCAGGTGGTTCGAGGCGGTCGAGGACAGCCTTCGCGCGCACCTGCTGATCGCGGCGGAGGACCTCCACGACGTGGACGAGCAGCGCACGGTCGTGCCGGGCGTCAAGTTGTAGACGGCTGCAACCGAACATCCCTTCGGGCGTGGTCGCGGATTGCCGGAGAATCAAACCCCGTTCCCGCAGAATCAAACCCCGTTCCCACGGTTGCCAGCACGCGCCGTCCCTGCCGTTCTACTTCTCCGGAACAGGGCCGGTGCCGTCCTGCTCGTCGAGGTGCAGCTGGTGCCCCATCTTGGTGACCTTGGATTGGAGATATGCGCGGTTGTAGGGGTTGGCCGGCAGCTCGTGGGGGATGCGCTTGGAGATCACGATGCCGTGCTTTTCGAGCTCGGCGATCTTGAACGGGTTGTTGGTCATCAGCTGCACGGACCGGATGTCCAGGCTCCGGATCATGTGCGCGGCGATGGCGAAGTCGCGCTCCTCGTCGCGGAATCCCAGCGCGATGTTGGCTTCGACCGTGTCCAGCCCGTAGTCCTGCAAGCCGTAGGCGCGAATCTTGTTGATGAGCCCGATGCCACGGCCTTCCTGGCGCAGGTATAGCAGAGCGCCGACGTCGCGCTTGCCCAGGGCGACGAGTGCGGCCTCCAACTGATCGCGGCAGTCGCACCGCAAGGACCCGAGACAGTCGCCGGTCAAGCACTCGGAATGAACCCGGACGGGCACGTCATACTGCCCGCGCACGTCGCCCCGCACCACGGCGACATGCTCTTTGTCGTCGCGGTTGTTCCAGAACGCGACGATCTGAAACTCACCGAATCGGCTTGGCAGGTTGGCGATGGCCACGATGCGGACGCAGACCTTGTCCTTGCCGAACCCGGGGCAATCGTGGTCGCGGTCGGACGCCAGGATCTCGTCGATTTGCATGGGCGTGAGGGGCATGGGACGGTTCGGCTCCAAGTGGGGGTTGTTCAGACGGGAATGGCGGAGAGGCGTCGCCCGAGCGCAACGCCCGAGAGGAAGGCACCTTCCACACCGCCCTCGGGGTGGAACGCGTCGCCGCACAGGCCGATTCGCGCACCACCCGGCAGGGTCACCAGGATGGGATGGGCGAGCTCATGGCCGCGTTGCACCCGGGCGTAGCGCCAACGGTGATTCTGGACCCACGTGGGGTTGCGCACCCAGGGGCCGAGCAGGTCGGCGGCCGCGTCGAGCACCTGATCGGACCAGGATGCGGGATCGCTCTCGAGCCGCGGGCGCGAGAACGACGAGCGGGACTGGATGACGAGGACGGTGGCCGGGCCCGGGCGTTTGGAGCTGTCGTGGATGACCGAATGAAGAATGCTGTCCGGGCCGGGAAGTTGAAGATGCCAGTCGTCGTCGCGGCGAGGCTCATAACCGGCCAGGACGGTGAGGGACGGGAGAGTGAAGACGCCGGCGAGCAGCCCGAGGATGCTGCGGATCTCGGCACAGTGGGCGGCAAGAGGCTGGAGCAGTGCGCGGGTCTGATCGACGGGACAGGTGAGCACGACCGTGCGTGCGGACTCGGTGCCTGCGGCGGAAGTCACGTGGAGGCTGCCGCCGTCGAGGGCCAGGGAGAGCACGTTGGTGTTGCGACGGATGTCCAGGTCGCGCGCGAGCAGCTTGGGGAGAGCGTTGACGCCCTGGGCGACAGCCACACGGGTGGACTCGATGCGATAGGCCTGGGGCTGGCAAGGCACGCCGGTACCTCGGACGCGCCATGGCCAATCGGGCAGCAGCGTTGCGTCGCGGCCAAGCGCTTCGAGCTCCGCGAGGAACTCGCTCGAGGCCCCGTGGAGCAAGGGGACTCCATGGTCGACCGGTTGGCCGCCGACACGACGGGTGGCACATCGGCCGCCCACGCCTCTCGATCTTTCGACGAGATGGACGCGTCGCGTGCCGTCCGCTCGAATGCGTCGCGCCAGGCTGAGGCCGGAGATCCCAGCTCCCACGATCAGGACATCTTCATCCATCGCAAAGCGTTGTCCTACTGCGTTCACCGAAGGATGGGAACGGGGGAAGGGCGGGTGAGGGACGGTTTGGGCTGGGGCGGGGGATGGACGGGGGGCAAAGGCTGGCCACCTTGGCGGAGGCGGAAAAAGAGGGCACGAGGAGGGGACAGGGGCGCTAGACTGGCGCCCCGGGCACGCGGCAAGGAGGGGCACCATGGCAGGCTCGTTCCCGCGAGAGTTCACGGACAAGGAAGGGCGGACCGTCATCGTACGGATGTTCTCGCCCGAAGATGCGCAAGGCGTGTACGACTTGTTTGAGCGAATCCCGCAGAAATGGCGCCAGTTCGTGCATGAGGACGTGGACAGCGCGGAAGCCGTCGGACGGTGGACGAGCCGTCTGGACCCGGTGATGGATCTGCCGCTGGTGGCCGTACGCGACGGGAAGATCGTGGCGGCTGTCTCGTTGTTCCGTCGCAATCGCGGGCCGCTGCGACATCACGGGCGTCTGCGCATCACGGTCGACATGGAAGTGTATCCGTATCTTGTGGGCACGAACCTGATCGACGAGGTGCTGCAGTTCGCCAGGGAGACGAGGCTCGAGGCGGTGACGATCTCGCTTGTGGAAGACGTGGAGTGGGAGGAGATCGACGCGTTGGTGGGCCTGGGGTTCGAGAAGGCCGCGGTGATTCCCCGCTACGTCAAGGATCTCGAGGGCAACCTGCACAACATGGTGTTCCTGATCCACCGGCTGGGCCATTGAGCGAAGGCTGGGCGCCGGCGGTCCGCGTGCTACAGTGCGCGACGTGCGCACGTGGCCTCGAGGAATGACCCTGTTCGCGCTTGTCTCAACGGCGAGCCTGGGAGTCCCCCGCGGCTCGCACGCGCAGCAAACGGCGCAGCCCGCCGCGTCCGCCAGCGCCCCGCCCGATGCGTCGTCCGCGCAGCCTTCGGAAGCGCCGGCCGAGCAGCGTTGGTGTGCGCCGGGCCTTCCCGCGCTCGCTCACGACGTCTGCTATCACGAGCCGTCGCACCCGGACGCGCAGCACCGAACGCTGGTGATCTTTCTTCACGGTGTGGTGCAGCCGGGCACCACTTGGCAGTGGGCGCAGCAGACGGGCATCGCGCGGGCGGCGGACCAGAACGGGTTCACGGTGATCATGCCCCGGGCGCGCAGGGGTTACGGGCCCGGGAACATGCACGACTGGTGGACGTGGCCGACCTCGGTTGCGGCGCAGCACCAGGTGGAAGACGACGTAGTCTCGGAGTGGATGCAGGCCAAGCAGACGCTCGAGGCGCGGGCCGGACGTCCCTTCGATCGGGTGTACGTGTTCGGGTTCTCGTCGGGCGCGTACTATGGCGCGTCGCTGGCCCTTCGCGGACGGCTCGAGGTCGACGGATACGCAGTATTTGCCGGGGGATCGGCGCCCGACGGGGCGCCGCGATGGGCCGCGCACGTCCGACCGCGTCCTCCAATTTACGTGGGATACGGCGAGAAGGACGCGACGGCCAAGAGGGACACGCGCAGGCTGGCGAACGCGCTGCGGGCGCTGCACTGGCCGCACCGCTACGTGGGACACCGCAACGTGGGGCACAGCATGACGGACTCCCAGATCCGCGAGGCCCTGGCGCTGTTCGAGAGCCGCTCCCCTACCCTGCACGCAGAGCGAGCCGCGGGCGAGGAGCCGTCCGCGCGGCCGTCACCGGCACGACCGGCACGATCGAAGCCCGCGCCGTCGCGGCGCCGCAGGCATCCGGGGCATTAGCCCCTTATGGACGAAGTCTTTGGCCGGTCTGCAAAGAAATCGTGGGGCCCCAAGCTCTCCTGTTTGGTTCCGGCTTGCTGGGACGGGCGGGGTAGCGACCAACGGGAGCGTAGGGGCGAAGCCCCTGCAATCGGCGCCCGGCCCCGCCGGGTCAGGTCTACGGCTCCTGGCGGACCAGCCTCACTACACGATAGTCGGAGCCTCCGAAGTGCTTCACGCCGAGCAGCAGAGGCCCGATGGTCCCGGCAGCCGGATCGACGGACAGCATCACCGACAGCTCGACGGGGTGCGCTTTCGATCCGGGAGTCGCGGGGAGAGGAACGCAGACTCGGTCCGCGTGAGCCTGAACGGGCAGCGCGACCGAGCGTCCTTGCCAGGCCACGGTTGCCGAATAGGGACGCCCGGCGGGAGCGATCCCGGCAGACACGGCGACGTCGCGCAGGCACAGAAGCGGCTGCTGCGCCTCGACGTGCGGCTGGGCCAACGGAGAAAGGCGTGTGAGGTAGCGCTCGAGGATCTTGTCGCGCCTGCCCTTGAGAATCCTCAACAGCTCCTGCTCGAGCTTCGGGTCTCCGAACCGGGCGGACCTGATGATGCGTCGCAGGTGCTCGTCGGTGAACCCGACGATGATGCGTGCAGCCCATGCGCCGTCACGCTCGGTCATCCTTGCGAACGCGGGATTGGGGTACTCGGGTCGCCACCTCTCGGGCTCGAACCGGTCAACATCGTAGTAGGCAAAGACCCAGCCGCTCGGGCCGAACCGGGCCGTGTCCCATGGACGAGTGATCGCCCCCAGGGACAGGAAGTCCTCGAAGACGTACCCGTCGAATTCATAAGTCAACCCGCGACGCCGACTCCACGTGGTGGTGCTACCCCAGAATTGGCCGAAGCATGCGCCGAAGTCGAGCAGGTCGTGTTGGACGAAGCCGTAGCCGTTGCCCACGGGCACGAAGACAGCCAGCGTGTTCCCGTCACGACGATCGTAGTCGTCGAGCCATGCGGCGAGAAGCCTGAGGCCGCGGAGCTCGCGCCGATCCTGGTGGGGCACGATGTCGTTCGGGTCGTCATCGCGCGTGCCGTTGAAGCGCCAAGCCCCCAAGGGCTTGCCCTCGAGCCAGCGGCTCGCGATGGCCCGGTATCTGCCGTCGCGAAGACGTGCGGCGTGCGTAAGCACTGTGTCGACGTACGCCTCGGTCAGCGGAGCGTGCCCTCCGGTCCACGTCTTGGCCTTCGTGCCGGGACGAATGCGCAAGATGCTCCGGTCGAAGAACACCACGCGGTTGCACGGGGTCGTATAGCCGGCCGCGTAGTACACACGCGAGCCGATCGTGTCCGCGCCCGTAGCGCGCGGCCCCTGCTCGGTGTCGTCGAACTTGAGCATATAGCCGGCACCATCCGGCCCGCGAACGACGAATCCCGGATTCGCGCCCTCCGCCTTCATGCTCGTCACCCACCACGGGCCGACGGGATCGAGCGGCGGGCTCACGCAGGGGCCGACCGCGACGTCGTCTGCGGACATGGGGTGCAGGCCGATCCGGTTGGTGAACCAGCTGGAATTGGGAACCTCGTCGAGCGAATTGACGTTCAGCGCCTCGCCGCCGGGGTCGACCGCGAGCAGACGCGATGCCTGCCGGAACGCAGTGTCGTCGACCATGTCCCAGACCAGCGGCGAGTCATACGGCTGGGGCGCCGGGCGAAACGGGTGCCGGTCGGGGTCGTCCCACAGTGGCGGTCCGGCGACGCTCCGGGTCGCTGCGGCGCCGCAACCGGTGATGAGCATGACAAGGACGATGGGCAGCGCTTTCATTGTCAGAACTCGCTCGAAGTGCCAGCCACGAAGCGAAGCTTCTCGACGCCGAATCCGTCTCGAATGGTCCTGGTGCCGATGCCGAAGAGGACCTGGAACGCCAGGTCGCGCGATCCGGTGGTCTCGACGCCGAGGGCGAACGAGCCCCTGAGCAGATCCGGGTCGAAGCCCTGGTAGCGCGGCCCGAATACGTTGCCCAGGGCGGCCTCGAGCCTGCCGTCGAGCTCGGGCCAAATCGGCCACTGATAGCTGGCCTGGGTCACCAGCCAGCTGCGATCGATGAACCGATACGTCTTGAATGCCCGCATGGGTTCGAGCCCGCCGAGCGAGGGGAGCTCGACGAACGGGATCTCGGAGTGCTCGATGGGGTCAGCCAACTCGGTCGAGACCGACAGGCCGAGCGTGCGCTGCATGCCGGTGATATCGCCGTAGACGCCAACTTCTCCACCGTAGCGCACCCACTGATGGACAGGCGGATAGCCGTCGCGCAGTCCGGAGACGGTGGCGTCGTGCTCGCCGAGGAGTTCGAGCCGCGCACCGGTTCCCGGGGGTGAGACGAAATCGACGGAAGCGATGCGGGGGTTCTGCTCACGGAGCCGTCGCGTGTCGAGCGCCACCGCGAGGCGCTGGTACGCGATCGTATACCCCTCGAAGCCCGGCGGACTTGCGACCAGGCTCCCGGTGGCGATGCCGTGCGCTACGCTCGGGCCCGACGATACGTGGTTGTCGAAGAGCGCCGAGCGGAGGCCCACGGCGCTATTGAATTCGCTCGTGCGCCAGAAGCGATTGTGGTACGCCAACGCCCCGTCCGCCTGGGTCACGCGGTAGCGGAAGCCGCTCGACGGCGATTGCGGCCCGAAGCCCCAGAACTGCTGGTCGGCGCGCCGGGTGACGGATGCCTTGAGCGCGACGTGGCGGTCGGGTCCCAAATCGACCCGGTCCGCCAGCAGCAACTGCAGCCAATTGGGGCCGCCGGCGGTGGCGCTCAGACGGACGTGATTGCCTTGCGCGAACGCGTTGTCTGCATAGAAATAGAGGCCGGCATTCGCGCGTACCCCCCATTCGAGGGTTGCGGTCGGCAGGATTCCCATCTGGTGGTCGGTCCCATACGTTCCAAACGACGTCGCATAGAGGAACTTTTGCGGCCAATCATGCGCTTCGGCGTACGTACTGAGCGCGCCCAGAGGGCGCCGGACCACGAACTCGCTCACGAGGTACAAGGGAAAGAGGATCACGCGCGGCACCCACAGCGCGCCGCTCGCGGGTTCTTCGGCTTCGTATCCGGGGTTCGCGCGCTTGTCGTCGGCGGACAAGGGCGCACCGGTTGGCCGCGTTGCCGGCGGATACTTCTGCGGCGCCGTCGGGCTCGCCGACTCGGCGTCTTCGGTGGGCTCCGCCGCACTGCCGGGGGCCAGCGGCGGGTCAGCCCGCGTCGGCGGGCCATACAGGGGCGTGGCGGCCGCGACCTGCGTAAGCAGCAGTGTGGAAGCCCCGAGGCTCGAGACGTGCAACCAGCGGGCCCAGCGCCACCCAGCTCCCGACATCAGAAGTCCCCGCCAGCTCCGATCTGCACCGAATCAGGGCCGAACATGGGAAGGATCGCGATGTGCGGCTGATACGTAGGGTGGTCTTGCGCGGGCAGCACGCGCAGCTTCTTGTAGTAGACCAGCGTCGGCAGGAAGTAGCCGGAAGCGAAGCCCACCAGGTCTCCGACGATGACGTCCGATGCCCAGTGATTCTCGGACGCGATGCGAAGCACGCTCGTGCTCACGGCGATGAGGGCGCTGGATACGCAGGCCGTTCCATCGGCCAGGTCGTCCCCGTACAAGTTGAGGTGCGTGTGGTGGGCGCACACCAGACCGGTCGACGTGGCCGTGAGCGAGGCGTGGCCACTGAAGAACGACCGGTATCGCTCCTTCGTCGTGCACGAGAACTCACTGGTCGGAGAGCCGCACTGGTCCCCGTATGGCCGCTCCCGCGCAACGAAGTGCTTCACCACTCCGGAGACCGCGAGCGTGAGCCCATACGATTGGGCATTGATGACGCCCATCTGCCAGGCGACGTCCGGATTGTTCCGGACGATCATGGTTGCGACGAGGTTGTCGACGAGCAGGTTCTGCGCGAGCGATGTGTACATGAGCACGGTGCTGACGGTGTCCGCGTTTTTCCGGGCGGTCCTGCTCTTGAACTCGAGAGAGCTGCGGGCCGCGCTGTCGAACAGGATCGGCCCAGTCCAGTTCGCACTCTTGGGAGCCGGCAACACGCTCGTCGAGAACAGGAGCGACGTGCCGAACAGCAGAGGCGTGCTGACGTACTCGGCCCAACCGACTCGGCGCCAGCGGTCGTGCCAGTGCAGCCCGAAGCGTCCCTGGGGATACTCGGGTGTCGGGACGCAATACGGACAGCGAATGCCGCTCTGGAACTCGTAGTCTTGTGCGCTGTCGTCGGCCGACTGGGACGTCGGCGTCGCTGCGGCTGTCGTGGCCGGAGCGGTGGTGGCCGGTCGCGACGGCGATGGTGCGCCGGAAGGGGTGGGCGCGCCGGGCACGGGTGCTGGCGGCTCGTCGGCACCAGCGGCGTTCAGCCACAGGGCCCAGGAGGATAGAATCGTCGAGGCGACGAGCCAGGCGCCCAAGGGCGGCCGCCGAGGCGTTCCGCGGGACCCGAGCAGGCCCGCGAACCTTGAGAGCTTCCCCGCGGCCGATATCACTTGCCGTTGATTTCTGCGATCGGTCATGGCCACCACTTCGCGAAAATCCACAACGCCCTGCATCGTCCGACGCTGCGTGTTCCCGGCGCGGACGGTGCACCAGAAGCCGACTGGTTGCCGTACGCGGCACAGCCCCTGGCCCAGTCTTGGATGATGCTGGGGTCTGGGCGTTGCGCTTGTCAAGCGAGTCCGGGTCACAATCAGGTTCGCTCCATTGTCCCGCGGGCGAGTCCGGCTCTCCGAGTCTGCCGGGCCTTGGTGGCCGCACGGCGGTCGGCGGCGGCGGATTTGCCCGCAATTCACCTAGCCGAGCACGGATGGGCTGGCG
>JAJZQG010000301.1 GCA_021847645.1 Myxococcales bacterium | reverse complement strand
GACACGTCGTGCCGTGGACCCTTCCGGGCTACGGTGAACCCTGCGAAGGACGTCGGTGACCATGGAAGCCGAGGACATGAACATCACCCACGTGCGCCACGCCATGCTGGACAAGCCCCAGCGCACGCGCTTGGCGTCCATCGCTCAGCCAGACTGGCGCGACCGACTGTCGGAGCTTCGCTGGGGGTCCGGGAGGCGCAAGCGTGTCGTCCGACTGCGCGACCCGTGGCTCATGACGGGGTTGTACATCGCTCTGAGAGGTGAAGCATGAAATCGATCAAGAAGCACCAGCCGACCGAAGCCGCCATGACAAACGCCACAGCCGCGATCGTCAAGATCCTGCACCGATCCAGCGTGCCATGGGCGCTCATCGGAGGGCAGGCGCTGCAGGCGCACGGCGTGCCGCGCAACACGCTGGACCAGGACATCCTGGTGCCGCTCGAGTCGCTGGTCGGCACGGCGTTGATGCTCGCCGGCCAGAAGGGGTGGAAGCCGCTGCGGTACTCTAAGCGCACGGGCGACTACGTGGTTGCGCCAGTGACCACGATCCACCACATGGACGACCCGGTCCTGTACGACATTGGGCAGCAGCGAACCATGATCCCGCTGCTTGCCCCAGGAGGCGTCATCGTCGAGATCCTGGCGGCGCAGCACCCTGTCGAGTCCGACATGATCGACGGGTCGGTCCTCACGCGGCATCGAGGCTGCTATGTGCCGCTCGCCCCTCTCGGAGGCATCCTGCTCGTCAAGGTCAAGGCCGACCGGACCAAGGACGTTGCCGCCGTCGAGCAGGCTGCGGAGAGCCTTCCTAGCGCCGACCTACGCAAGGCTGTCCGGTGGGCCGAAAAGCGCGACCCGGCGACGGCACAGGACTTGGCATCGATCGTCGAAGCTACCAAACTGCGGCGCAATCCTGTCAGGACGCGGAAGGCAAGGTAGCCAACCTCCGACTACTTGCTAACCCACCCCGCCTCGTTCTGCATCCCCTTCCACACCACGCTGACACCCACCTTCGCGAGCGTGGCGCGAAAACCCGACTCCAGCTCTCGAGCCGCCCGGCATGCCCTCCACGGTTGGCAGCCGGCATAGGCGTTGAACATCGCCAGCGTGGACGACCGCCCAGCGGATCGTCCCAGAACGATGGCGGCACGCTCACTGGCCTTGCGGTTGTCGGAACACAGCTCCTGCCTCGTGTACGTCCCCCACCCCGACCCACGCATGATCTGGTAGAGCGTGACCGATCGCCCGTGGTCGCACCACGCCGATCCGGGGAAGCAAATCGAGCAGTCCTGCACCTTGCCCCAGAATCCCGACTCGTGCCTGGCAACGGCGTACAAGGCCACAGTAGTGGCCTCGGAGCCGGCGTCGCCGCTGAAGATCGGGTTCGACTTGCCTACCGCAACCATGTCGTCGACCACGCCACGTAGGCGGGCCAACTGCGCCGGGTTACCGGCGTCCGGCTGGTTGGAGTGAGCCGCTAGCACGAGGGAGAGGATGATCTCTGGGAAGGTCATGGCGCCGGGGTGTAGCACACCATGACGCGCCGTGGCAAGGCTACGTCTCGATGGTAGGCGGCATCTGCAGCACCTCGATGAGGCGCTTGCGCTCCTGCTCGCCCATGCAGACGCAGAGCTCGTGGTGCCCGCCAAGAATGCCTGGGCCATCGCCAAAGGCCGCGACGAGAACGACCTCGCCGGACGCCCTGTCGGCGTCGGGATGCACCGCCAGCGCAAGCCGCCGCTCGTGCAGACTGAACGTCGGCATGACGTCTCCCGCTTGGTGTTCCTGAATCGCGTCCATGAGCATCAAGCGCAGGGCGTCTCGAGTGAGAGACACGCGCCCTCCGTCTCCGTCCTGCTTGGGCGGTAGGTTGCGGTCCATGATGTCCTGGGCAATCTGGCGTCTGGTCTTCATCGTCTTTTCCTTTCCCCAACAAGACGCGGGACATCCGATGCCCGCATCGTGATCATCCGTACTTTTGCTTTTGGAGCGTCCATCTTGACCAGCGAGAACACGTTGACGACGCACTCGTGCTGGCTGTTCACGAACTGCCCTGATACCCAGACTCGACAGTAGGCGTCGTCGGCAACTACGAAGCCACCTTTTTGCGCTGCGCAGCGTGGGCAGTCTTCCTGCTCGATGTCCCATCCAAGAAGGAAGAGTACACGGCGCGCGTCCGCCTTGTCGTACACGTCATCCGTTTTCGGTTCGCCGGGAATCTCGTCAACAACATCACAGCAGCCGCACTGAATCACGTAGGTCTGCGTTTTGTGCATCAGTCGCTCCTCAACTTCCTTGTCTCGAACACGTCGGCCAGGTCCCTCTCGCGCGCCATGATGAGCCGGGCGTAGCGGCTACGGTAGTGGTCGTTCAAGCTCCAGTCGCTGGTCGGGTCGCTCGCGTCGGCCCGCTCGAAGCGCAGTACCTCCCAGAGCATGCCGATAGCAAGCCGCTCATGGCCCTTGCGCACGAGCTGGCGGGACAGTGCCACAAGTCGATTGTAGACGTGCGGGTTGGCTTGGTGGAACTCCTCGAAGCGGGCCTGGATGGTGATGCCGAGCGCCTCGTCGTCGGAGTCGTCGTCACCGATATTGAACAGGTGTTCCTGCTTCATCGAGAACCCCTCAATTCGCTTGTCTGGACGCGAACGCCAAGCCGAACGTTGACATAGCTGTCTCAATCATGTTCGGCGTCCTTCCTTTCCTGCTCGATCTCCACTCGCAAGACCTCCGCGAGCCGGGCCATGGCCTTCGTCACGAAGTGCTTGCAGTCGTATCTGGGGCGGGTGCACCGCATTTCGCTTCGCTCGCAATAGTCGATGACTTTCGACCGAGCGTTGAGCACCCAGTTGGTGAACATCCAGTCGTGCTCCAAGCTCTCGAAATCCTCGATGAGTTCGTCCCACGCCTCGCGCGCTTCCTCGTACGTGATGCGCGTCTCCCAGCGAGCACGTAGGATGTACTCCTTGGCCTCTTTCAGCGTCGCGTTGCCGTCGTACTCCTCCCAGTCGGGAAAGAGCTTGCGCATGAAATAGTCCCATTCCACGGCAGCGGTGAGCAGGAACTCGCGAAAGTCCTTGCGCCCGTGGGACGACCACCAGTACGCCGCGTTGCCGTAGTCGGTGACGCCGCTGAAGTAGCCGTCCGAGCCGATGACAAACACTGCCCAGCCCGCGCCGTTGATGCTGGGCAGGACGTAGCGTCGGAAGGTGGGCACCTTGTCAGCCATCACCGTCCTCCAGCCCCGCCTCCTTCGCCGTGATCTCCCCGACGAAGTATCGGTACGCCTGCAGGAACATGGGGTGCAGCACGTTCTTCTTGGCCTCGACGAGCTTCTTGACCGTGGCTTTCGTCGGCCCGGCCGGGCGGCCCATCTTCGGCACGTCGCCGGCCCTGCCCAAGACAATGTCGATCTGCTCGTTGCGAGGCTTCCCATGGCATCGGCGCAGGGCCGCAGTCCACGAAATCTTGCCGGATTCGATGGCGGCCTGCACCTCCGGGGCCAAGTCGAGCAGCCGCGTCCAGTTGCTGATGGTCTGCGTGGACACGTTGAACCGTTCAGCGGTCTCCTCCACGGAGCGGCCCATCTGGATGTACTGGTTAGCGTCTCGGGCCTTGTCCATCGCCCCCGTGTTGCTGCGCTGCTCATTCTCCTCGATCTTCACGCCCAGGAGTCGGTGCGGCTCGTCGCGAAGCACAACCGCCTTGACGCGCAGTGGTTCGCACCCCTGGGAGACCAGGATCTTGTTCGCCAGCCGGATGCCGATGACGCGGCGCCTGCCAGCAACGACGTAGATGTTCCCCTCTGGGTCTTTCCAGACGTCGATGAGCTGGAAGTTTCCGTTGTTGCGGATGATGGACTGCACGAAGGCGTCGTCAACGGGGCGCGTGGCGTGCTTCTGGTAGCACGGGTGTTCCGGCCCGTCGTCGGTGTCGACGCCTGCAATCAAGCACTGGTCGGCATCGATCATGAAGTAGTTGCCACGCTGTGCGTCGATGGCCTGCCTCTTGCGCCGGTCGTCTGTCTTCTTTTTCGTCTTGGTCGTCATGTTTGCATACCCTCCATCCCAATCGCTTTTGTAAGCACGGCCTCGAGCCGAACGTTAGCGGCGGCCCTCGCGGAGGCCCTCGCGGCGGCCCTCGCGGAGGCACTCGCGGCGGCCCTCGCGGCGTCCCTCGCGGCGTCCCACGCGGCGGCCCTCGCGGCGGCCCTCGCGGCGTCCCTCGCGGCGTCCCACGCGGCGTCCCACGCGGCGTCCCACGCGGCGGCCCTCGCGGCGTCCCTCGCGGCGTCCCACGCGGCGGCCAATTCTTGGTCCGTCGCTTTTCCGTCCACCCACAGACGTTTGACGCGCAGCGCCTCCACGCTGCGTGGATCTGCGTCGACCAACGCCAACGCCCGCTCTGCCTCGTCGCAAGCGAACAGATGCAGATCGCGAGTGACGTCGGCCATGGCAAGCACGCGGCGATGTCGGCACACGAGCTTGTCCGCGCCCTGCTCGACGTCTCCCCAGCACTCGACGCGACACGCTACCGGGCCGGGCGCATAGTCTAGCGCGTCGATAGCTCGCACGCTGGCGTGCAGCCCCGACTCGCACATCGTGAGCTCGCCGTCGTGGTCCAGGGTCTGCCCCACCTCCACGAGCGTGTGCGGCGGGAACCGCAGCTTGCGGTCGGCCGGAAGGAAGTGCCAAGCCAGAACGTGTTCCGTCGTCATCGCGTTTCGCCTCCACGTTCTGGTAGGGCAACAAGTGGGCGAGGATCAAGACCGCGTCAAACGAAATAAACTATTCAGTCGATTGTGCTCTCCGTATGCAAATGTCTCGCACTGTCGACGGATGCCACCGCTTGCCGCGGCACACCGCTCCAGTCTCTGTCAGATGCTTGGCAATACCGTAGTAGGACGTTCCTGCGGCCCTGAGTTGAAGGATTTCGCGTTCGACATCCAACTCGGCCGGATTCGGCGTCACGCGCGTCTTGTCTCCCTTTACCTCCACGAACGAGTATCCAAACGGTGCTTCCCGGCTGACCCGCTCCCCCTTGTCGGCTTTCTGCCGCAGTGCCCGCTTGGTCCTGGCACGAATGAAGCCTCGCTCGAGTTCAGCGACGGCGTCGAGCACGCGCACCTGGAATACATCGGTCGGGCTGTCCCCTGCCCCGGTGCCGTCAACGCACACGATTCTGGCCCCGGCCTTCCCGACCTCTCGCTCGATGAGGCCAGCCTCCACGCTGTCTCGGGCGAGGCGATCCCGCTTGGGGATGATGAGCAGCCCGGCCTTGTGCTCGCGAAGCAGGCCGATGGCCCTGGGGAGCCCATCCCGATCCTCCAGCCGGGTGGCGCCGCCCACGTCGTCGTCTGCCTCCCAACCAGCCGGTTCGACGCCGTTGCGCTTGCACCAGGCGTAGAAGTCCGCTCGCTGAGCCTCAAGCGATACCGAGTTGTGGTCCTCGTCTTTGCTGATGCGCCCGTAGCCGACCGCGATTTTTGGGTCTGCGGTAGGCCGCCTGTTCCTCTTTTGGGACATAGAGCGACCGTACGCCGGTTCAAAGGCTTCGTCAACCGTCCGGTCGACGAAGGTTCCGAATGAACATAGGACACTCCTCGCTCGCGTTAGCGGTGTCCTATGCTTCTTTTGCCCCTGCCTCTTGAAACGCCAGCCGGGGCGTCCCATCCGAGGGCATGCGCAAGACCCCGCCCTCCGCGTGGGAAAACGGCCTTCGGGAAGCCCTGGAACGGCTCGAAACCCACGTTCTGACGCCGGATTCCCGCGAGGATCTGCAGCGTCTGCACGCCGCAGAGGCTGGCAAGCTCGATGCGCGCGACCAGGCGGCGCTGGCGTACGTGCTGTGGCGCCTGCGTGACGCGCCGGACGTGGATCCGGCGGAGCCGGTGCGGGCTCCAGGGAAACGCGACCCGGCGGGAATGGGGTTGAGCGACCAGGAGTTCTTCGGTCTTGTCGATTGGATGCTGAGAGGGATGGACGAAAGGAACGAACGATGAGTCACTTTGGTGTTGCTGTGGTGGTCCCTGCTGACAGGATCAACTGGAAGTGGGAGACTGGCGATCCTCTGCCCGCGCACCTGGAGGAGGACACCCTACGGGTGATGCTGGCTCCCTTCGACGAGGCCACGGAGGACGAGCGCTTCCTTGAGTTCACGGACGAGGAGGACCAGTTCCTCCAAGACTACGACACAGAAACAGTGAGGCGGGTCAGGATGCCGGACGGTCGTCTGCTCAACACGCACGACGAGGCGTTTCGCGTGCCCGGCACATTCGGCATCGTCTACGGCGGGCGGCCGGCGGAGCAGTCGCACCGCGTCCCTGCAGGCCTGGAGATCGTCGACATTCCGGTCCGCGAGTTCTACGCGACGTTCGATGAGTTCTGCAAGAAATACCACGGCAGGACTCGTGATCCAGACAAGGGGCGGGTCGGCTGCTGGCGGAACCCCAACGCCAAGTGGGACTACTGGGGCGTGCGCGACGAGTGGCACATGCTCCCGGTCGGCGACCGAATGCTCGCTGCGGCCCGCGTAGGCGACATCGACATGGCGGCGGTCAACCGCATCAGCCTCGAGAAGGCCGAGGAGTTCTGGCTGAAGTGGATGGCGTTCAGGGAGCACGAACCAGCTGATGGTTACGATCGGCACTGCATGCGGGATAGCTTGCTCGACTTGGGGCTCATCGAGGTCGTCAAGCAGCCGACGCCAGAGCAGAAGGCCCGCGGCAGGCGTTGGGGAGACACATGGTGCCAGGATGACCGGGCCGACTGGTACGACGTGTACAGCGAAATCTCGCGAACGGAGTTCCTTGAGAGCTTCCTGTGTCGCTTCAATCCGACGCTAGCGTACGCGTTTCTGGACAGCGCCGGCTGGCACGAACCGGGCCACATGGGATGGTTCTCGTTCACGGACGCAACGACGGCCACGTTCGTCGAGTACGCCAAGGCATGGGAGAAGGCACTCTGCTCGTACGATCTGAGGGACGTCATCCTGTACGTGGACTGCCACGTCTGAGGCCCCCATGCGCGAGCACCCCATCATCTTCACTGCGGAGTCGGTCCGGGCCATCCAGGCGGACCGCAAGACGCAGACCCGGAGGCTGATCAAGATGACTGAACGGGCGCGTGCTGGCATCGCCAGGATCAAGGCGCCGCCCATCACGGTGTGCGGCCAGGCGCGATGGCCCGACGGCGGGCCCTCCACGTGGAACGCGTTCTGCCGGTGGCAACCGGGAGACCACCTTTGGATCAAGGAGACGTGGCTTCTGTCCAGCCGCGATGGCCTCGAGTGCAGCGTTGGGTATGCGGCGAGGCTCCCTGCTGGGAAGACGCTGGAGGACACGGACGGCGGCCTCGACATCCGCACCGCTCCAGACCACAAGCTCGAGCCGGACCCGTACCGTTGGCGCTCCCCGCTGTTCATGCCCCGGTGGGCCTCCCGCGTGACGCTCGAGGTCGTCAGCGTGCGGGCCGAGCGGCTGCATGACATCAGCGTCGCCGACATCCAGGCAGAGGGCATCGCGCTGCCGGTCGACGTCGTGGGCTGCCCGCCGGGCATGGGACACCCCCTCGTCCAGGTGCTCGACAACCCGTACAAGCCAGGCACGAAGCTCACGACATGGACCGAGGACGACTACTGGCGCAGCGCCTTTGCCTGCGCGTGGGACAAGATCAACAAGCGCCGCTCGCCCTGGTCGCGCAACGACTATGTGTGGCGGACGGAGTTCAGGAGGCTAGCATGACCAAGATTCAAGCGCGGGCGCTCGTGCACCTGATGCGCGGCTCGGAGCCGGTGGGCGTGGACGGCAATGGCGACCAGGTGGACGCGGTCCTGTCGCCCCTGGTGCACGCCTTCTTGATTGGCGTCGAGTCGCCGCTGCACGGGGCGTACGAGGGAAGCGACGAGCCTTGGGCGGAGTTCTTCGAAGGCGTCGCGGCGGCGCTGCGGGGGCAGTCATGACCCCGGAGAAGCTGGCAGAGGGCAAGCGTCTGGTCGAGGCGGCGAAGGCCACCGGCTTGGACGAGACATCAACGACACGCGAGAACGGAGACGCCAAGCGTTGGCTGCTACGAAACGCTCGCGACCTGCTCGCCGCCGTGGAGCGGGCGCAGAGGGCGGAGCATGATGCGAGGCAATGGGAGGACGTGGCACAACTGAACTTCGATGGGGCCATGAGGAACAAGCGAGAACTCGCCACCGCCGAACGCGAGCGCGACGAGGCGAGGAAGGTGCTGCGGGAGTTCGAGTGGGAGGCCATCGCAGAAACGATTCCCGACTATGATCGTCCCAGCATCGTGGAGTGCCGCGTCTGCCATGGGCGTCGCGATAACGGAGGGCACGAAGCCGGATGTCGCGTCGACCGAGCGCTGGGAGGTGGCAAGTGATGGACCGCAAGTTTCTTGAGTTCATTGCGAAGTGCTCGTCGCAGTACGACTCGACGTGCCGGGAACTCGCCGCCCAGCTGCTCAAGGCGCAGGACGAGCGCGACGAGGCCAAGGCTCGGCTGGCGCAATTCGAGTCGGCCGAGGAGTACGACGCGCAGCGGGGGCAACCTGTTGGCGACGAGGCCAAGTCCATCTGGCACGGCATCCTGGACAAGCCGCACTGGGCGCTCCCGGCGATCCAATCCGTCGTGACGGATCGCAACGAGACCAA
>JAJZQG010000300.1 GCA_021847645.1 Myxococcales bacterium | reverse complement strand
GTGACGGTGGCAGTGGTGGCGATGGGTACGAGGGAGGCGCCGAGGTAGCCCACGGCGAAGGAGCCGACGAACTTATCGTGGTCGGAATCTCCCGCTGCCGCGGTACCAATGCCCGAGGTGCTGGCGGAAGCCCCGCTGGTCGAGACGCTGGCCTTGGCCTCCGCGTCTTGGGCGAACGAGGGGGCGGCCACGAACAAAACGGCGCCACACATGGATCCCGCGAGTCCCCACCGAGCGATCGAAAGCTTTCTTGCGTGCATTGTGTGTTCTCCTTGCCAAGCCGGGCCGAAAAGCAGGGCCATCTTGCGGTCCAGTCGTCTGTGCGGTCAAGTACGCTTTTCGAGCCCACGACCTTCCCTGCATCTCGCATGGGCCGCGCACGGCCCGGTGTCCCCTGCACCGGTACGTTGAATGATTTCGCCGAGCAAGAAATTTGCGCCAACCGCCCGACGACCCCCCCCTCGAATGCTATTATCCGCCTCGTCGCCCAGACGGATCCACCGAACATCATCCGTCGCGCTTGCCCCGGAGGTTGTCTGCATGCCGCTCCCCCGTCGCTTTCTCGCTGTTTCGGCGCTTGCGCTGTTGGCTTCCCCCTTGGTCCTGGTCGCGTCGTGCGGTGCGCCGTCTGCTCCTGCCCCGCAGGAGCACACCTCCTACACGCGGCAGGGCATCATGGGAGGCACCGACGACACCGGTGATCCCAACGTGGTGGGGATCGCAATCATCGCGGGTTGGTCCGGCGGTTTGTGCTCCGGCTCGTTGATCGCCCCCAACCTGATCCTGACGGCCCGTCACTGCGTGTCCAGCGTTCCCACGCAGATCGACTGCAGCACGGCCACGTTCGGCTCGACCTACAGCGCCAACTCGTTCGAGGTCACCACGATCTGGAACGCGCCCGCGACGTTCATGTACAGCGGCTCTCTGCCGGGCACTTCGTACAAGGTCGACCAGGTCACGGTGCCCAGCAACAACAAGGTGTGCGGCAACGACGTGGCCCTGATCCGGCTCAAGGGCGCGGGCATTCCGGCGAGCGAAGCCCAGCCGATCGTTCCGCGTGTCGACAAGGTGGTGGACACCGGCGAGGCCTATCGTGCGGTGGGCTTCGGCGCGACCAACGACACGGGTTCGGGCGCGGGACAACGTCGCCAGCTAGGTGGCTTGGCCGTGTCGTGCTCGGTGATGTGTCCCGCGTTCTACATGGCGCCGCAGACCGAGTGGGAAGGCGACCACGGCATCTGCGAGGGCGACTCCGGAGGGCCGGCACTGGACGCGCAGAACCGCGTCATCGGCGTGGTGTCGCGTGGAGGCACGAACTGCACGTCGCCCATCTACGGATCCGTGTACGGCTGGGCGGACTGGATCAAGCAGAACGCGCTGGCCGCCGCACAGGCGGGCGGCTACCAGCCCGCCCCGTGGGTGACCGGCGGCGCAACCGGCAGCGATATCGACGGCGGCGCGGCTGGATCGGGCGGCGGTGGCGGCAGCGGCGGCTCGACCGGTGTGCCCGGCGGACCAGGCGCTCCGTGCTCCGTATCGGCAGACTGCCAGAGCCAGGTGTGCGTCTTCGAGGACTCCAACACGCAGTACTGCTCCGAACGATGCTCGGCCGACAACACCACCTGCCCGCCGGGCATGGTGTGCTCTACCAGCGTAGGCGCCTGCTTCCTGCCCGGCGGCTTCGCCGCGACATGCCAGAGCGGCGCCGACTGCCGCAGCGGCGTATGCGTCACCGACGGCAACGGCCATCTGTATTGCTCGCAGTACTGCGACACCAACAACCCCGTGTGCCCCGACAACTCGACGTGCTCCGGGGAGCCCGCTGCGTGCTACCAGCCTCCGTCGGTCGTGGCCGCCTCCGGCCAGAGCTCGGGGTGCTCGGTCAGCAATGCGCCCGTCACCGATCCCACCAAGCCCATCCCATGGATCGTCGGCTTCGGCGTGCTCGGGCTGCTGGCCCTGCGCCGTCGTCGCTCCTAGCCCCGGCTCGTGCCCTCCTCCCGCTCTCCCTTGCAGAGCCGTCGCGCGATCCTCGCCGCGCTCCTCGGCTGCGCGGGCAGCGCCGTCAGCTGCCGCTCTCGCTCCGTCGTCGCGCATCCGGCCGTCCCGCAGCGCGTCGTGTCGCTCACGCCCAACACCACCGAAGCGATGTTCGCTGTTGGCGCCGGCTCCCGTCTCGTCGCGCGCTCCCGCTATTGCGACTTCCCGCCCCAGGTCAAAAGCTTGCCGTCCGTCGGCGGCTACGTCGACCCGTCCTTCGAGGCTATCCTCGCGGCGCGTCCCGATCTGGTGATCGGAGCGCGCGGTCCCTCGGGGCGATCGATCGTGGATCGGCTCGAGGCGCGCGGTATCCGCACCTGGTTCCCCACCACCGAGACCATTGCCCAGATCGAGGAGATGATCGCGGGCCTCGCCGATCTTCTCGGCGTGCACGACGACGGCGTGCGGGTGGTCGACGCGCTCTCGGCGCGGCTTCGCCACATCGACGCGCGTCTCGCGGGCGTGCCTCGGCCGCGGGCGTTGCTGGTCTTCGGATTGGAACCGATCGTGGTTGCCGGCCTCGGCAGCTTCCCGGACGAGATGATGCGATGGGCTGGTATGGTGAACGCGATGACCGAAGGCGCCAGGTATCCGACGATCAACGTGGAGGCCGTGATCACCATCGATCCGGATCTGGTGATCGAGGCTGCCATGGTGGAAGGCCACCGCGAGAAGCGCATCCGGCCCGACCTTCCCGGCTGGAGCGTGGTGCGCGCGGTGCGTGACGGCCATGTCGAGGTCATCCGCGACGACGCCGTGCTGCGTCCCGGCCCTCGCGTGGACGAAGGCGTGGCGAGGCTCGCGTCGATCGCGCACCCGGAGGTCACCGGGCTGTGACGACGCCCGCACCCAAAGTCCGGCGTCAACGGCTCGACCTGGTGATGGTCGAGCAGGGCAAGGCGCCTTCGAGGGCCAAGGCCCAAGCGCTCGTCATGGCCGGACTCGTTCGCGTGGCAGGCCAGCGCGTCGACAAGCCCGGCACATTGGTGGCCGTGGATGCTGAGGTCGCCGTCGAGCCGTCCGGCTCGAGCTACGTCTCGCGTGGAGGTAATAAGCTCGCAGGTGCGTTGGCATCGTTCGCCGCGGCCGGCCTGCAGGTTCAAGGCAAGACCGCCGTGGACTTCGGTGCGTCGACCGGCGGCTTCGTCGATTGCCTGCTGCAGCACGGCGCCGTGCGCGTGCACGCTGTCGACGTGGGCCACGGCTTGCTCCACGAGAAGCTCAGGAACGATCCTCGCGTGGTCGTGCACGAACGAACCAACGCCCGCTATGTCGACGCCGCCACGCTCGGCGAGCGTGTGGACCTGCTCGTGGTCGACGCGTCGTTCATCGGGCTGGGCAAGCTGCTCGAGGCAGCGGCGAGCGTGCTGCGCGACGGCGGCGAGATGCTGGCGCTGATCAAGCCGCAGTTCGAAGCCGGCAAGCGCGAGGTAAGCCGCGGGCGCGGCGTGATCCGTGACGATGACGTCCGCGAGCGGGTCGTGAGCGAAGCCATGGGACAGGTCATCGCCGCTGGGTTCGAGATCGTCGGCGACGCGCCGTGCGCGGTGCTTGGCCCCAAGGGCAACCGCGAGCACTTCGTCTATGCGCGGCTCGTGCGTCGCACGAGCGCAGGTTGAAGCGGCGCCGAACGGCGGTCGGCAAGGCGACGGTGCGCTTGACGCCGCGGCCAGCTCGCGATTATCCGGTCCACTCGCCTCGATGCTCTGCTTGGCCGTGGCCCGCTCCACGTCGATTCCGATTCCGACACCGCATGCGCCGCGATGCCAGCGCGCTGTCCTACGGTCACGGGTTCGGCCATGAGCGCGGCCCAGCCGTCTCGCGTGCCGATGCTCGACGTACTGCGCGCGGTGGCCATCTTTGCGGTGTTCGTCCAGCATCTGGGGGACCGGTTCCGCCCCTTCGTGCTCCGGCAGGCTGGCGGCGTTCTCCCGGCTGTCGCGACCGGATGGATCGAGGCGATTCTCACGCACGGTCACTGGGGCGTGGATCTGTTCTTCGTGCTGTCGGGCTTCACGCTGGGCCTGGGGTTCGTGCGGCAATACGACAAGCGCGCTCCGGCTCGCACGGCCGCGTTCTTCGCCCGTCGCGCTGCCCGGATCCTTCCCGCCTTCTACGTTGCCCTGGCCATTCACCTCGCGCTGCACCCGGGGCTGTTCCGCGACCCGGCCATCTGGCGTTCGCTCGCCGTCCACGCTGCCGTGCTGCAGGGCTATCTGTCCCCCGGGCGCGTCGTGCTGATTGGCGCGTCGTGGTCCCTGACCACCGAGGCCCACTTCTACGTGCTGGCGCCGCTGCTGGCGCGCTGGTTGCTCGCACAAGGTTCGCCGTTGCTGGACAATCCCCGGGCACGATGGAACCCCAGACGCCTTGCGGTCTTCGCCACCGCCGTGTGCGTGGGCGCGTGGCTGCTGCGTGCCGCGCTCCACGACTACGCGTTGCTGCCCCAAGCTCACCCGGGCCTGCTCGAGCTGTCCCAACGTCGCTGGGTCGTCACCCGTGTCGATCAGTTCGTGGTGGGGCTGGCAGCCGCCCTGGTCTACGTGAGAGTCGGTGTGCGTCTTGCCGCCCATCGCATGGCCCTGCTGGTCGCGGCGGGCGGCGCCGTCTTGCTGCTTGGCGTCGCTGCGCCGTTGGATGCGGCCACCTACTCGCGCCCGGGTGGCGGTTTGGCCTACCCGCTGGTGACGTTCGGCATGGGCCTGCTGGTTCTAGCCGCGGCCTGCATGCGTGCGCAGTCCGGCGCCGCCGTCCTGGCGCCGCTGCAATGGGTCGGCGTGGTCAGCTACGGCGTGTTCCTGTACCACCAGCTCGCCTTGGAGCTGGCCGGCCGATGGCTGCCCGGCGCTCGAGGGGATGCGTCCTGGACCAGCCTTGCCCTCACGGCGACGACGGGCGCAGCGCTGGCGTGCCTGGCCGGGTGGCTGTCGTGGAAGTGGCTCGAGTCACCAGTGCTCGCGTGGGTGTCCCGCAAGCTGCAGCCACCCGCGGCGGCCGGCCGTCGTGCGGTCTGCATCGCGCCCGATGTGTCGCCTCCGGCTGCCAACGCCTGAAAGTGTGGGCGGGCCAGCCACGGCCTGCCCTCGTCGCCGGCCGAACGCGAGGTCTTGACGACGCTGGTGCAGGTCGTGTCCAATCCAGAGACTGCTTACACGGCAGAGGGAGGTGGCCATGGCGACGATCGAGATCGAGGGGGACGAGCTCACGGTCAGGATGCACGGCTGGGACAGGCTGCTGGCCTTCAAGAGCTCGCTGACCGTGCCGCTCAAGGACATCTCCAACGTGACGGTGCGACCCAAGGACGCCCACGGGAATGGGGATATCTTCGCGGTGAAGGTGGCGGGCGGCCATCTGCCCGGAGTGCTTCAGACCGGCTACTTCTGGATCACCCGGGGGCTGACCGGTGGCACGAAGGAAGTGGTGGATTCGCTCGACGCTGCCGAGACAGCGCTGAACCGGTGGAAGCACGGAGGCTCGGGAGCCCGTGCGCGAGCGCTCAAGCATGTGCAGGATGCTGCCAAGGAGGTCCACGACGCGATCGGGCGCGAGGAGCTGCCGACCGACGAGGACAGGGGCTGGGGATTCTATGACGTCCACGATGCCGACAAGACCATCGGCTTCGACGTGGAGAACCATCGCGTTCGTCGCGTGGTGGTCGAGGTGGAGGGCGAGACGCCGGAATCGGCGGCAGAGCGTCTGCAGGCCGCGCTAGCCGGGATCAAGACGTATCGCGATCCGGCGGTCGGTTGAGCCGTCCGGGCTCCTCATCCGTCCGTCCGCCGCGCCGCATCGTCGTGCCCTGCCCGCCCGGGTTGCACCGCGCACCCTCGGACTCTACGCTTTGCGCGTGGTCAGCTGGCATCTCCTCCAGAGCGCAAGTGAAGAAATCCGAACCCTGCTGCTGCGGCACGAAGAGCTGCGTCGCGCGGACGTGCAGGAAGTGCTGAAGGACTGGGTCGACGCGCAGCCCGCGCACGCCTCGCCCGAGATGCTGTGCGCCCGGTTGATCAAGGCGCTGACCGACGTTGCGGCGTTGTGCCGGCAGCCCGGCCATGCAGACGGCGAGGACTTGCGCGTCGCGATGCGAGCGGCGCTGGGAATGCCGGAGTCCAAGCGTCCCGCGCTGTCCTGATGCGTGCGCGCTCCTTGGCCTGCCGGCTACGTGGCAATCGGCACCGGTGACTCTTCTGCAGGAATGGACCCGGGCCTTCCGCAACCCGCTGGACCGTCGCCCCCGGGCTCGCGTATGGTCGCGCCATGAGAAGAACAGTACTTGCGTGCATGATCTGCCTCGGCGGATTCGCCTGCGGGCCGGCCAGCACTCCGGCTACGCCACCTCCTGCCGTTCCCACCCAAGCGCCCTCGGCGTCCGCGCCGGCTACGCCCACGCCGCCCGTCCAGCAGATCTCCTTGGCGGACGCGGGACTGGACGCTGCGGCGCTGGATCGCAGCGCAGATCCCTGCCAGGACTTCTATCAGATGGCGTGCGGGGGCTGGCTGGCCCACACCGAGATTCCCGCGGACGAATCGAGCTGGGACCGCAGCTTCAACCAGCTGTCGCTGCACAACGAGGAGGAGGAGCGGGACATCCTGCAGGCGGCGGCGAGCGCTTCCGGCGATCGCGATCCGGTGACGGGCAAGCTGGGCGATTGGTGGCGTGCGTGCATGGACGAGAGCGCTGCGGAGGCCGACGGACGCAAGCCGATCGACGGTCTGCTGGCGAAGGCCCGCAAGGTGCACGACAAGGCCACGCTGCTCGCGACGCTGGCGGATCTGCACAAGGAGCGCATTTGGGCCTTGTTCGACATCAGCTCGGCGCAGGACGCCAAGAATGCGACGCACATGATTGCCAATGTGGACCAGGACGGCTTGGGCCTGGCGGATCGGGATCAGTACCTGGACACGGACGACGCCAGCAAGAAGCTGCGCGAGGAGTACCAGAAGCACGTGGCGCGGATGCTCGTGCTCACGGGCATGAACGCCAAGCAGGCGGCCAAGGCGGCGCAAGACGTGCTGGCGCTGGAGACCGAGATCGCGAAGGTCTCCAAGACGCGGGTCGAGCTTCGGGATCCCAAGGGCGTGTACAACAAGATCGACCGCGTCGGCCTGGAGAAGGCCGCACCGGCCATCGATTGGAAAGAGTACTTCGCGCGAATCGGCTTCGGCGACATCCAGGAGGTCAATGTCACCTCCGTGCCCTTCATCGAAGGGATCGACAAGCTCGTCGTCAGCACCAAGCCCGCCCAGTGGCAAAACTACCTCGCATGGCAGATTGCCCACTCCACGGCTCACCTGCTGTCCAAGGCCTTCGTCGATGAGGACTTCAAGCTCGAGCAACTGTTGACCGGACAGCCCCAGATCAAGCCGCGCTGGCGGCGCTGCGTGGCGTCGGCCGACGGGGCCCTTGGCGACCTTCTGGGGCAGCCGTTCGTCAAGAAGTACTTTCCGGGCGCCAGCAAGGCGTCGACCGAGCGGATGGTGCGCGACATCTCCGCGGCTTTCGGCACGGACCTGAAGAGCATCGACTGGATGGCTCCCCCCACGCGCACGAAGGCCCTCGAGAAGCTCGCCCAGATGGCCTACCAGATCGGCTATCCCGACAAGTGGAAGACCTACGACTTCACGGTCGACCCGAAACACTATGCGGCAGACGCGCTGGCTTCGCGCGCGTTCGAAACCCATCGGGATCTGGCGAAGGTCGGCAAGCCCACGGACCGCTCGGAGTGGTTCATGACGCCGCCCACGGTCAATGCCTATTATGACCCGCAGCGCAACGAGATGGTCTTTCCGGCAGGGATCCTGCAGCCGCCGTTCTACAGCATCAAGAATGCCCCGGTGGTCAACTTCGGCGCCATCGGGATGGTCGTGGGGCACGAGCTGACCCACGGATTCGACGACGAGGGCTCGCAGTACGACGGGCTGGGCAACCTCGATGACTGGTGGGATCCGGTCACCGCGGAGCGATTCGCCGCCAAGGGCCAGTGCATGGTGGCGCAGTACGGCAGCTACGAGCCCTTGCCCGGACTCAAGCTCAACGGCAAGCTGACGCTCGGCGAGAACATCGCCGACAACGCCGGCATCAAGCTGGCGTTCGACGCGTATCGGGCGAGCCGCGCGGCAGCACGGGATCCCGTCGCCGCCGAGGGATTTTCCGAGGACCAGATGTTCTTTCTGGCGCACGGCCAGGCCTGGTGCACCAAGATGCGCGACGAGCTCACCCGGACTCTGGTCACCATGAACCCGCATTCGCCTGCCCAGTTCCGCGTCAACGGCCCCCTGGCCAACCTCCCGGCGTTCGCCCAGACCTTCCACTGCGCGCCCGGTACCCCCATGAATCCCGCCCATCGCTGCACGGTCTGGTAGGCCACGACATCGCGGCTCCAAGCGTGGCATCGACGCGCACGGAGCGTGCGCTCATGCAAGGATCCTCAGTCTACCGGCCCCTCATCCGACATCGAGCACTCCCGCCTCCCCGCCCCTCACGACAAGCCGTCGATCCGATCCTTCGCCATCCGCGCGAAGTGCTCCTTGTCCAGCGCCTTCTCCATCGCCGCCTCGAGGGTGACCGTGCGCGCGGCCACCAGCCTCTCGAGCGCCGCATCCATGCTCTGCATGCCGTACTGCTGGCCTGCCTGGATGAGGCTCGGGATCTGGAACGTCTTTCCGACCCGGATATGGCTCGCAAT
>JAJZQG010000299.1 GCA_021847645.1 Myxococcales bacterium | reverse complement strand
AGCTCAAGAACCGCGCAGAACATCGTGCTCGCCGGCCGCTCTGCCGGCCGCGGCCCGCAGCCGCAGGACGACGCTGGTGGCTATGCCCCCGCGCCCCAGCGTGCCCGTCCCGCGCCCCAGCCGCGCAACCCCGAACCCGATTCTCCCGATGATGGCGCGCCGCCCGACGCAGGCCCCGACTTCCCGGGCGACGACGACATCCCGTTCTGACCCGCCATGAATACGTCGTCCCACGCACCACGCACTTCGGGTCGCGGGGTTGCGCCCGCTTCCATCACCTCGCCGCGTCGGTCGGTCGTGCGCACCCTCGCCGTCGCCGTCGCCGCGCTCGGCCTTGTCATGCCCGCCTGCAAGAGCGACAAGGCCCAGCCTCCCGCCGTCGTGGCGCTGCAGCCCGTGCCCGCACCGGCCGGGCATGTGGCCGACGTCTTCATCCCCACGCCCGACGCGACCTGGCAGCTCATGCGCGCCAAGCTCGGCGGCCCCATGGCGTTGCTGCCCGCGACCTTCCCCGGCGCGGTGGTGACCATCCTGGGATTGTCTCCGCAGCTGCTCGAGCAGATCGACAGCAACGTTCCCGCGTACGGCGTGTGGACCGACGACGGCAAGCGCATGGTGCTGGTCATGGGTGTGCACGTGCGCGATGGCGCGCGCGCGGTGACATTGCTGACCGACGGAGCGGACGCGAAGTTCAAGGCCAGGCCCGATCCCAGCGGCGTGACGCTGCTGGATCCCACCCCGACGAACACGGCGCATGCCGCGGCGCTCGGCGTGACCGGCAACTACTTGTTGTGGGCCGAGACCTCAGACGACCTGGTCAAGAGCGGCCCCTACGTTGCGCGCACGCTGCCCACCCGCCCTGCCGAAAAGGGCCAGATCGTCATGGTGGCGACGAGAGCGTCGCTCGCCGGTCCCTTGGCCAAGCGCGTGCGCGACGGCTGGGCCGCCTTCCGCAAGGAGAAGGAGGACGAGGACAAGAAGCTGCGCCAAGAGCACGGCGGCAAGGCGCCCGACTTCGGTGACCCGGCAGCAGCCCTGGCCGATGTCGACGGCAAGGTCAGCCGTGTTGCGACCCTGCTGTCCGATCTCGAGGAGGCCCGCGCCACGATCGACTTCGACAACGCGGGTGTCCACGCGCGGCTCACGATGAAACCGGCGGCGGACAACGGCCCTGCAACGCAGGAGTTCGCCGCGATGGTCACCGGCGACACGGCCCCGTTGCTCGCCCTGCCCCGCGGCTCGCTGTTCGGCTTGCTCACGCGGGACTCGTCCGACGTCCGCAAGCAATCCTCCGCCGACCAGGCCGATTCCATCACCAAGATCCTGGGTGACCGGATCGGCGCCGACGATGCCAAGAAGCTGCACGACGCCCTGTCGATGTGGGCCCAGAGCCGCGGCGATTGGCTCTCGGCCGGTCTCGAAGCTACAGCCGACGGCAAGACGTTGGTCATCAACGGGGCCCTGGCCGATGGCAAGCAGTTGGACGATGGGCTGCGGGCCATCCTGGCGCTGGCTTCGGTTCCCGCGTTCAAGGAGCCTATTGAAACACATATCGGCAAGCTGACGTTGGCCAAGCCCGTGGCGGCCGACGGGACCGTTACGGTGCACGTCAAGCGTGAGCAGGCAGGCAAGGATGCCAAGCCCGAGAAGACGGAGTTCGACGTTGCCTGGCAGGCCGCCGAAAAGGCCCCGACCTTCACACTGCTGGTGAATCAAGACGCCAAGACGTGGTTCAAGCAACGCGGCACGGCGCAGGACCAGACCATCGCGAGCGACCCGGACCTGTCCTCGGCGCTGCGCGGGTTGGGCAATGACGTCGCCTTTGCCGCGTTCCTCGAGCCCATCCGCCTGATGGCGTCGCTCACCGCGCGCTTGCCCAAGGGCGCCGAGCCTCCCGCTGCGCCGATGCTGTTCTCCTACGGCGGCAACAAGACCGCCGCCTGGTTCCGCCTCGACCTGTCCGACGATGCAACCCGTGAGGTCGTCAAGGTCCTGTCTCGCCGCTGAGCCCCCGCGCAACACCCATCGCTCCATCTTCTCGTGCCCGAGCCCGCGCGGTCGGTTCCGGCCGGGAACGTGCCCGCCTGCTCCGATCGCGCTAGCATGTCTCTGCTCTTTCCGAAGGGAGGCCGGGATATGGCCAGGTCGTTTCGCACTCATGTGGGTGGATGCCTCGCCGGCCTGACCGGCCTTGTGCTGGCCGGCTGCGGCGCGCGCTCGATCCTCGAGACCGGCACCTATCAGAACAGCGGCCACGGCGATAACGACGCGGGCATCGACGGCTCGCTCGACGCGCCCATCTCGGACGGCCCGGTCTATGACCACGTCAATGACATCAACGGCTGTACGCCATCAACGTGCGACGGCTGCTGCGCGGGAGATGGCACCTGCCTGCCAGGCACGGGCTCGAACGCTTGCGGCACGGGCGGCTACGCCTGTGTCGATTGCGCTTCGTACCACGCTACCTGCAATCCAACCACGCACCAGTGTGGGCCCGCGGAGCCCTGCAGCCCGGCGAACTGCGCCGGCGGCTGCTGCAACGCCCAGGGACAGTGCGTGTCAGGCTCGGACACCTCGGCGTGTGGATACGGCGGACAGGTCTGCACCAACTGCGGCGCCATGGGGATGTACTGCGATCCCAATGGCAAGTACTGCACGCTCCAGCCGACCTGCAGCCCCGCGACGTGTTCGGGCTGCTGCAACCCGGATGGCACCTGCGCGTGGGGCGGCGATTCGACAGCCTGCGGAATCGGCGGCCAGCAATGTCAGAACTGCAGCTCCTTCGGCGCGCAGTGCGATCCGAATTCGTATCTGTGCGTTACGGTCACGCCAACCTGCGGCCCCTCCAATTGCGCATACGGCTGTTGCGACCCCTCCTCGGGCAACTGCTTGCCTGGCTCCGATCCGATGGCGTGCGGCTCGGCAGGCACGGTCTGCCAGCAGTGCGTGCAGAGCGGCGAGAAATGCCTTCCCTCGGCC
This sequence comes from Myxococcales bacterium, assembly GCA_021847645.1. Taxonomy (GTDB): domain Bacteria; phylum Myxococcota_A; class Polyangia; order Polyangiales; family Polyangiaceae; genus JAJZQG01. The sequence continues at coordinate 5,756 of JAJZQG010000299.1, read as the reverse complement.
GCGGGCGGCGGCATCTGCCAACTGGTCACGACACCGTGTGGTCCGTCGACCTGCTCGGGCTGCTGTGACCCGAATACGGCTGTGTGCGTGGCCGGCGCAGACCCCGTGTCGTGCGGATACGGCGGCCAGGTCTGCCAGCTCTGCACCGACCCGAACATGATCTGCCAGTCCGTTTGGAGCGGTGGAGGCCAATGCGTCCTGCAAGCGCCCATCTGCGACCCGACGAACTGCGGCGGTTGCTGCGACTTCACCACGTGGCCACCGCAATGCCGTTCCGGCTTCGACCCGTGGGCTTGCGGCTACAGCGGGAAGGCCTGTTCGTCGTGCGACGCGACTCAGACTTGCCAGCCGACCCCGATGGGCGGCGGACAGTGCGTCGGTGGCTCGACCTGCGGTCCGGACAACTGCCCCGGCTGCTGCAACTTCTACACGTACCCGCCCACGTGCGAGCCCGGTGTCGACCCGTCAGCCTGCGGGAGCATGGGTCAGCAATGCATGACGTGTCCTCCCGGTGGGCAATGCATGCTGACGCCGGGTGGTGGCGTGTGCTCGGTGCCGCCTCCGGACGCGGGCACCACGTGCGGCCCCTCCAATTGCGCCGGTTGCTGCACGACGACCTACCCGCCGCAATGCGTGCCAGGCATGGATCCGGCCCAGTGCGGCAGCGGCGGGTCCATGTGCTCGAGCTGCGGGCCCAACCAGCCCTGTGTCCCGACCTCGTTCGGTGGAGGCATGTGCGTCGTCGGACCGGACGCCGGACCGCCCGTCGATGCGGGCACCTGCGGCCCCTGGAATTGCCAAGGATGCTGCACGGCCGCCGGCGTGTGTGTTTCGGGCCAAGGCAACCAGCGCTGCGGTGTCGGCGGCCAGCAGTGCGTCAACTGCACCACGAACGGCGGCACGTGCGACGCGGGTCAGTGCGTCTATCCCAACACCTGTCCCGCTCCGTACGGCGGGTGTCCCAGCTACGAAACCGTCACACCGCCGTACACCAAAACGAACGTCTGCTCCCAGGACACGCTCAACAAGGTGGTCATGGCCTGCGCTGGTACCCCGACGCCGCCCGGCTGCGAGCTCCTGCTCTCCTCTCTGCAGCAGTCCGATCCGGCCTGCGGCCAGTGCCTGTGGCAATTCGTCGGCCCCAACGCACCGGCAACCTGCGTGGCGCCGTACCTGAGCGACACGTGCAACCACCAGGTCGCCTGCACCTTCGACTGCCTGAACGTAGCCTGCGCTCAGTGTCCCACGGACCAGTCCCAGACGTGCCGCGACGACGCGCTGGCGAGCGGAGGCACGTGCGCGGGCTACACGCAAGGCGCCCTGTGCTACCAATCCGCACTGCAGCAAGCGTCGTTCTGCAATTGGCCGGGCGACTACGGTAAGTGGATATACATGGTCGGCAACCACTACTGCGGCACGGGCGCGCCCTGACAAGTCGGTGTCTCACGAAAAATGCGCGCCCCCGCCGGCCGTGAAGTACGATTGTGAGCTGATGGCCCGCTCCGCCTTCGACAGCTCGGTCCTGCTCACCGGCTTTCCCACCTTCGTCTCGCGGCAGATGGCCGACCAGATCCTCGTGGCCGAGCCGCGAACGCTCTTGTACTGCGTGGTTCGCGCCAAGTACGCCAAGGTCGCCGCCGAGCTGCTCGAAGTCATGCCCGCCGAGCGGCGCAAGCGTGTCGTGTTGCTCGATGGCGACGCGGCCGCCATGGATATGGGCCTGTCCGGCGCCGAATTCCGCGAGGTCACCTCCCGCATCGATCGCATCTTCCACTTCGCCCGGGTCACCCACCTCGCAGCCCCGCGCGATCTGACCGAGTACACCAACGTGCAGGGCGCCACCGAGGCCATCGAGCTCGCCAGCGCCTCCCCTTCCCTGCGCTCCGTGGTCATGCTCACCAGCGCCAGCCTTGCCCAGCCCACACGCGGCGTGGCTCGCGAAACCTTCCCCTCGTCGCGCATGGCGCACAAGACCTTCGTCGACGAGACCTTCGCCCGCGCCGAACGCCTTGCCCACCGCGCCATGTCCCGCATCCCCATCGCCGTGCTGCGCCCCTCGATCATCATCGGCGACTCGCGCACCGGCGAGGTCGATCGATTCGACGGCCCCTACACGCTGGTGCTGCTCATCCTCACCTCGCCGGCCGCAGCCTCCGTTCCCCTCCCGATCCGCGGCGACGCGCCGCTCAACATGGTCCCGGTCGACTACGTGGTACGCGCCGCTCACCGCATCGGCTCCGATCCGGCCGCGCCCGGACGCATCTTCCATCTCGTCGACAGCTCTCCGCTGCCGGCGCGCCGCGTCTTCGAGCTCATCGCGCATGTCGCCGGCCGTCGATCGCCGCACGGCTTCGTCCCGAGCCTGGTCGCGCGCTCGTTGCTGCGCGCCCCCGGCATCGAGCACATCGTCAAGAGCCCGCGCGGCTTCCTCGAGCTACTGTCCACCAATGTGCGCTACGACGCTGCCAACACCGACGAGCTGCTCCGGGGAACAGGCATCGTGTGTCCCCCGTTCGAAGCGTATGTGGACCGCATGGTCGCCTATGTGCAAGAGCGCATCCGGGAACGACGGCGCCAGGAGTCGTTCCGCGTCGAAGAAGCCGAGGATCCCCTGTCTTGAGTGTTGCCCCACGCCGTAGCGAAGCTCGCGAGCTTGCCACCACCGCGATCGCCGTCGGCATCGCGGCCGTGTCGATCGTCACCTTCTCCGCCCTGTCGCCCGCCGCGTGCGGTCCGGCACGCGCGCCCGTTTCACCCTCGCCGCCCGCCTCCGGCTCGCCAGCCGCGGCCCCGTCCACCAGCCAACTCGCTCTGGCCGCTTCCTCTGCACCTGCCCAGCCTCCACCGGCTGCCTCGTCCGCGCCCGAACCGGCCGCCATCGCCAACCCCGTGTCCTGGCGCGATCCCGGCCCTCTCGGCGTCTCGCCCGACGGCAACGACATCCCTCGCCTTCCCCGCTTCTACTCGGCGCTCGCCGGGCTCGCATCGCACGAGCGCGACGATCACGTGCGCGTCCTGTGGTTCGGCGATTCGCACACGCAGGCCGACATCTGGACCGACGCGGTGCGCGAGGCGCTGCAGCAACGCTTCGGCGTCGGCGGGCCGGGCTTCGTGCATGTCGGGTGGAACACCTACGGCTACCGGCATGCGGGCGTGGACCTGGGCGTGGGAGGAAGATGGGGCGTGGAGCCCAAGACACTCGTGTCGGGCGACAAGGTCGACGACGGCGTGTTCGGTCTCGGCGGCGTGCGTCTGGTGCCGCGCGGGGGCGATGCACGCGCCACGATCCATGTGTCGAACGAGGCGTTGCCGGGCCGCGGACGGTGGGATCTCGCCTACCGGTTCGTGGCGCCCGGCGGCGCGTTCGAGGTTTCGGTGACCGGCTCTGGGCCCAAGGCATTCAAGGCCGATCCCGCGACCTTGGGGCAGATCCAGCATGTGGTGCTCGAGACCGCCGGTCCGGGCGGTGAGCTGATGGTCTCGGGCGCACGGCAGGGGGTGCAGCTCCTGGGTGCGGTGGTCGAGCGATCCGACGCCCCCGGCGTGGTGCTCGACACGTTGGGATTGAACGGTGCGCGCGTGCGTTCGGCGCTCACCTACGACCAGACCACGTGGGAGGCCGAGGTAGCTCGTCGGCATCCGGACCTCGCGATCATCGCGTACGGCACGAACGAGTCGAGCGACATCAAGATCGACCGCGACCTGATGACCAAGCGGGTGCAGGAGCTGCTCGGGCGAATCCGGGCAGCTGCGCCGCAGGCCGATTGCCTGGTGTTCGGGCCGATCGATCGGGGCGGCGAGAAGTACGGAGAGGCGATCGAAGCGATCAACGAAGCCGAGCGGGCGGCCGCGACGGAGTCGGGCTGCGCGTTCTGGAATGGCCAGCGGGCGATGGGCGGCAAGGGCAGCATGGACAAGTGGGCGACCGAGGATCCGCCACTGGCATCGGGGGAGCGCATTCACCTGTACACGCGCGGCTACCAGAAGCTCGGCGAGATGCTCGCGGGCGACCTGCTGCGGGGCTACGACGCGGGCGTGGGGCAGAGCGGAGCGGCCGAGTAGGGTTGGGTGGCCGCATATGCCGCAGACGCGCGCCGACGAGCGGGTGCTCGACGCTGTCTGCCGTGCGCCTGCCGCCACAGCGCAGGACTCGGACGGTGCCACGGCCAACCCACCGCGGGCCGCGCTTCGGATATGATATGGCATGCCCAACGAGCCCACATCGATTGATCGACTTGCGTTCGACTCCCTCGTTGCCGAGAGGCGCGCCCTGCGGACGGGATACGCTGCGGCCGCGAGGAGTGTGCTCGGCCTTCCGTTGGTCGCGGCGCTGGGCTTCGCCGCGATCACAGTGCCCCGCTCCTTCTTCGACGTCGACCCCCTCCTGGGCTCACCCGGATACCTATTGTGCCCGACCGTGTGCCAGGACTGCACGGGCCCGTGGCGAGTCGTCACCCACTCCACCCGAAGGGCCAACCGGGACATCAGGGGCGCCCCGCAGTACTTCTGCCCCTCACCCACCAACGGTATCGCCTCGCTAAGCGACAATCAGCTGAAGGACCGGCGGGCGTCCTATGCGCGCTACGAGCTCGTGGCCGCTCCGGCCGCTTCCTCTTGGCTTGCCATCGTATTGCTCTTCCTGCCAGCCGCGGTGTTGCACGCGTGGCACGCCGCATCCTCGGCAAAGGGCAAAGCCGCGGAGATCGACGCGGAACTCTTCGCTGCCGCCAAGCAACTGGGCCTTGCAGTGCCCGAGCCACCGCGGCCCCCGGGATTCGCAGTGCTGGTGCGTGCGGCATTGCTGGTGGCCGCAACGATCGCAGGGGCAGTCGCGGTCATCGCCTTGGAGCTTGCGTACTGGCGGTTCCTTGCCTCTTGACGCCTGGACTCTGCCCGACGCACGCCCGCTTGCGTACCAAGAGTGGGAAACGACAGCCGCGGTGCATGGCGGGGCGCCCAAGCGGCTGCCCGCAAACGCCCGGCCACCTCGAATCACATGCAAGCCGCCACCGGTCCCGCGTCGCCGAAGATCTGGCCCGCTTGGTCGACAATCGGCGTGCACACTCCCGCGCTGCAGCTGAAGAAGTCCGCACAAATGGATGGGCCCGTGTCGCTGCAAGCGGCGCCCCCCGACCGTACGCCGCACACGTGCCCGCCGTGGTCTGGTTGCTGTCCGGCACGCAGCTAGCACGGTCCCGAGGTCACACGCCTTTCGCGCGGCGAGCACGTCGGCGGCTGTGACGCTCGCGGGAGGGCTGCAACTTGGCCCGAGCGCGACTTCGGCCTTCACGCAACTCGCATACGCATCCCACTCGATACCGCTTTCCATGCCGGTACCCATCGAGGCTATCCCGTAGCTGGCCAACCCCTCGCACATGGCTTCCATGGTGGACACGCACGCGTCGAGCGACGGGTAGTTCAAGGCCTTCGCGTCACAGACGGCGGTCTGCTCACAGGTCGCCTGCGCCTGCAGCTTGCACAACGCGCTGTAGTCGGCTGCCGTCGGTCCGGGGTCCGACCGCCCTTGATCCCCGCCCGCCCGCCGCTGCAAGCCGCAAGCAGGACACCAGCAAGCGTGAGACCGACCGACGCACTTCCCACAATGGGTCGACGACTGACCATGAGCATCTCCCGACGCTATCTCTCTTCTTCCGATTGTCAGTTTGCAGATTGATGGGACCACCTGAGGGCCCTTTTTTGCAGATCATGGGACCACCCCGTTTGCAGATCATGGGACCACCCGCGAGGGGGGAGAC
>JAJZQG010000298.1 GCA_021847645.1 Myxococcales bacterium | reverse complement strand
CGTACAGTGCTGTGAGGATACTGGTGTAATCGGGGATGTGGTGCTTGCGAAGCGCTGGTGGCGGGCTGTCAATCGAGTCCGTATCCGCCAACTTCGCGATGAGAATCCGGTTGAGGTTCCCCGGGAAGGTGTTACACAGAGGACAACCCGCGAGCGCGACGGCCGGCGATCCATCGCCGACACGCGCCGGCGGAAAGTGATCGGCTTCGGGTACGTCGGAGGCATTGTTGCAGGCTTCGTGGCCAACCAACCAGTGGCGCTCACCGGCGTGTTGGACATCGATGCATCCGACAAGGCGTCGCTCTTCATCCGTACCTGCAACGTCTATAACATCCCGCTGGTGACTTTGGTGGACGTGCCCGGATTCCTGCCCGGTGTAGCGCAGGAGCACAGCGGAATCATTCGTCACGGTGCCAAGATGTTGTTTGCCTGCTCCTCCGCCACCGTCCCGAAGACCACCGTGATTCTGCGCAAGGCCTACGGAGGTTCCTATCTGGCGATGTGCTCCAAAGACCCGGGCGCCGATCTGGTGCTGGCCTGGCCTACGGCGGAGGTCGCCGTCATGGGCCCGGAGGCTGCCTCCCGGGTGGTTCACCGTCGCGACTTGGCCGCCGCCGGTCCGGCCGCCCCCATGGCCGAGCTCACAGCCGCCTACCGCGAGCACCATGCCAATCCCTTTCGCGCCGCCGAGTCGCTCCAAGTCGACGACGTCATCCCGCCGGCGTCGACGCGCCGCAATGGTAGCGGCGCTCACCACGCCGGGGCCGCGAGTCCGCCGAAAGGGGCAGCGCCGGAGGCGGCTATCGCCCCGAACACGGTGCTAGCGCAGATTGCCGGGACGGTGCAGAAGATCTTCGCGGAGCGAGGCCGACACGCGGAGGTCAAGGCGCCCATGGTGCTCCTCGACGCGACGAAGATGGATATGTACGTCTACTCCCCGCGGGCGGAGACGATCGATGAGGTGGGGGTGAAAGTCGGCGACGCGGTGCAAGTGGGCGAATGCCTGCTTCGCTACGCGCTGGAGGAGTGAAGCGACCATGTCGCAGCTGGTGGATGCGGTTGGGGTAATGCATCACGATCGCTCTCGGCTTGTGCGTGGGCGTCACCATGGATGGCGAGTCGTTCCTGCGCGGGGCCACGCTGAAGCTCCTGGTGCACGGCTGCGTGGCTTTTGCGGTGCCCACGGCAGGCGGTGTGCTTCTGGGAAGGCTCATGTCACGGCTGCCGGGCAGGCCCGTCAATCCACTCATCGGCGCGGCCGGGGCTTCCGCTGTTCCCATGGCCGCGCGCGTCACTCACAACGTCGGCCAGGAAGAAGACCACGACAACGACCTTCTCATGCACGCCATGGGCCCCAACGTCGCCCGGGTCATCGGGACCGCGGTGGTAGCGAGCGCCCTTCTTGCGCTCCCCAAGTAACCCCGCGGGCGCTCTCGGAGGTAGATCGTTCATGATGCTCTCGCTGCGAAGCAGGCTGGTCCTCGGCATCGTCCTGACCTTGGGCGCCGCGTCCCTCGCTACCATTCTGGTGGGCGCCTGGACGTTTCACAGCGGCGTGACCGAGCAGGCGTTGACCAAGACGCAGCACGACCTGGCTTCGGCGCGTGTCATCTACGACGCTGCGATGCAGGAGATTGGCCAGGAGGTTCGCATCGCTGCCTGCGACCCCGCGGTCGTCGGCGCGATGCAACGGCGCGAGCAGGACGGCGTGCCGGAGCGGCTGGAACGGCTGCGAGGCCGGGATGGCCTGGACGTGCTCGATCTGCTCGACGAAAAGGGGCATGTGCTGGCGCGAGCTGTGAACCCATCGGTGCGGGGGGACGACCTTTCGGGCGACGCTGCGGTCGCCAGGATTCTGGCGGGGGCGCCCTGGGTCGTGACCAACGAGGTTGCGGGGGAGGAGGCACTGCGGCGAGAGAGCGACCAACTGGCCGCTCGCGCGAGGATTGACGCCGCGTCGGGCTTGGGCCCCGCCACCGACGTGCGTGACGGGCTGGTCATCAAGGCTGCTGCGGCGGTCGTCGCAGAAGATGGAAAGCCCTTGGGTGTGCTGTACGGCTGGAAGCTGCTGAACCACGACACCACGATAGTTGATCGGATCAAGCGCACTATCTATCAGGGCGAGACCTACCGGGGCCGCGAGATCGGAGAGGGCACGCTGTGCCTGGGCGACGTGCGGGTCGCGACCAACGCGGTGCGAGAGCGCCAGCGCGCGGTGGGCAGCCGCGTCGACCCGGTGGTCAGCCAACGGGTGCTCATCGATGGCAAGGAGAGGATAGACCGGGCGAATGTCCTGGGCGAGACCCACCTGACCGCCTACGAACCCCTTCGGGACTTGCAGGGCAAGGTGATAGGGATTCTGTGCCTGGGCATCCCGGAGGCCCGCTACACCGAGCTGGGGCGAAGGGCGCTGAGCGTGTATCTGGCCGTCTCGATCGGCGCGGTGCTGCTCGGGTTCGCGGTATCCGGCGTCATCGCGCGGGGCATCACGCGGCCTATCCGGCGGCTGGTGGCGACAGCAGACAGCCTGGCGCAAGGCGACCTGGACAAGCGCTGGCAGTGCGACGGCGGGGTTGCCGAAATCGAGGTGTTGGGAGCGCGGTTCAACCAGATGGCCGATGCCATCCGTCATCGCGACCAGGAGCTTCGACGCCTTACGCAGCAGCAGATCGGGCGCGCAGAGCGGCTGGCGATGATCGGCCGCCTCGCCGCCGGCGTGGCCCACGAGATCAACAACCCGCTCGGCGGCATTATGCTGTTCAGCAATCTGTTGCTCCGCAAAGCGCCCACGGAGGGCCTGCAGCGGGAGAATCTGCAGCGCATTGCCGACGAGGCCAAGCGCTGCCAGAGAATCGTCCAGGGCTTGCTCGACTTCGCGCGCCATCGCGCGCCGCACGTGGGGGCTGTCGACCTGAGGGCCGCGATTGACAAGACGCTCGAGTTGGTGCGCCAGCAGCCCCTGTTCATGAACGTGGCCCTGCGCGTAGACTACGGCGAATGCCCGTCGGTCCTGGCCGACACGGCGCAGGTGCAGCAGGTCTTTATCAACGTCATCGTGAACGCCGCGGAGGCCATGGATGGGAATGGCAGCTTGACGATCGTGACGGAGTCGGTGGACGGTGGGAAAGCCGTGCAGGTGTCATTCCGCGATACGGGCCGCGGCATGACCGCCGAGCAGCTCGAGCGTCTATTCGAGCCGTTCTTCACCACCAAGGAAGTGGGCCACGGTACCGGGCTCGGCCTGTCGATCAGCCGAGGCATCGTCGAGAACCATGGCGGGATGATCTGGGCGGAGAGCGAACCGGGAAAGGGCACTGCCATGTTCGTCAAGCTACCGTCGGCGGAGACAGTGTGATGGAGAGCAACGCGAATATCCTGGTGATCGACGACGATGACTCGATGCGGGAGGGCTGCCGGCAGACGCTGGTGGAGGAAGGGTATAGAACCCAGGCGGCGCAGGACGGTGAGTCCGGCGTGCAGTTGGCGGCGCAGGAGTCGTTCGATCTGGTGCTGGTGGACCTGAAGATGCCGCGCATGGACGGCCTGCAGGTGCTCAGCCGCTTGCGGCAGGACAGCCCCGACACGGTGGTGCTGGTCATCACCGGCTACGCTACCGTGGAGTCGGCGGTCGAGGCGATGCGGGCAGGAGCATACGACTACATCCCGAAGCCCTTCACGCCCGACCTGCTGGTGACCACCGTGCGGCGCGCTGTCGAGCACAGGCGCCTGGCCATGGAGAACCTGTGTTTGCGGACCGCGCTGCGGGAGCAAGCCGGGCGGCTGGAGATGGTCGGGCAGTCCGAGGTCATGGACAAGCTGGCTCGCCTGCTGCACAAAGTCTCCCCCACGGACGCCACTGTGCTCTTGATGGGCGAAACGGGCGTCGGCAAGGAGCTGGTAGCCCGGACCATCCACCAGCAGAGCGGGCGCAGAGACGGCCCGTTTGTCACGGTGGACTGTTCGGCGTTGGTGGAGGGGCTCTTCGAGAGCGAGATGTTCGGCCACGTCAAAGGCGCGTACACCGGTGCGGTCGAGTCCACGGTAGGCAAGTTCGAGCTGGCAAGCGGGGGCACGCTGTTCCTCGACGAGATCGGCAACGTTTCGCGCAACGGTCAGGTCAAGCTACTGCGGGCGCTGCAGGAGCGCGAGATCACCAAGGTGGGCTCTTCGCGGCGCGTGCGCGTCGACGTGCGCATCATCGCGGCCACCAACAACGACCTGCTGGAGGATATTCGCCAGGGCGCGTTCCGGGAAGACTTGTTCTTTCGATTGAGCGTGGTGCCGATTCGGGTTCCGACCCTGCGCGAGCGGGGCGACGACATCCTGCTGCTCGCGAATCACTTCCTTCGCAAGTATCGAACGCGTCGCAATCCGACGGTGCAACGGTTCACGCAGCGCGCGCTCGACGCGCTTCGAGGCTACAATTGGCCGGGCAACGTGAGAGAGCTGGAGAACACGGTCGAGCGGGCGCTGGTGATGGCCGACGGGTCAGCGATTGACGTCGAGGACCTATTTTTCTACGGCCCGGTCCGCGCGCACGCGGCGGTCGTCGAGGACCATGAAGGCAGCCTGGCACAGGCCGAGAAGCGGGAGATCGAGCGGGCGTTGTCCGAGAACGGTGGTCAGATCACCCGTGCAGCTGTGCAGCTGGGAATCAATCGTAAGACGCTGCGCGAGAAGATTCGCAAGTACGGACTGGCGCGTTCGGCGGATTGAGCCCCGATTGAACTCGGGGGAGCCCCCGGCTCTGCACGTCTGCGGGGGAGCCGGGCAGCGTTCGACACTTCCGCGATGCGTCGCGTTCCTTCGCCTCCGAGGTGCCCACGGCTCCGCCTGCGGAATCGGTTCTTGTGTTCCCCACCGAGCTCCCGCGCCTATCCGGAGCGTGCGAAGACCAGCGCAACGCGCTCGAATGGCGGTGGTACCAAATGCCCCGCGGGCGGCTCGGAGGGTACCATGCAGGGGTGCGTCGCGCTGCGCTTGCCGCCCGCCCGCGAAGCGAATGACCTGTCGATTGCGGGGAACTTACAGAGGTTCGCCCTACTGGCGCCACTCTTGCTCTATGCGGTGCCGAACCCAGCAGAGCGAGGTGTCGACATGGAGACTTTCGTGCAGAACATCCCCGCCGCGGCCGCCGACGTCGTTGTGATAGACGACGAGGAATCCATCCGAGAAGGGTGCCGGCAGGCGTTGGAGACGGAGGGGTATCGGGCTGTGATAGCCGAAAACGGCTTGGACGGTCTGGAGATAGTGACAAGGGCGCACCCGCGTGTGGTGCTGCTCGACCTGCGGATGCCGGGCATCAGCGGAGTGGAGGTGCTTGAGCGGCTTCCGGGGATCGACCCGCGGATCGTGCCCATCGTGATTACGGGATACGGCACCATTGACGCTGCCGTGCACTCGATGCGTCAAGGGGCGTTCGACTTCCTGACCAAGCCGTTCGACATGGATCAGCTGGTTGGTGCGGTCGAACGCGGGATGAAGCGTTGGGACGCGGCAGAGGCTGCGCGCCCCCGTGTGGAGCCCGACCGCGCGGCGCCGAAGCCCGCACGAACCGAATCCGACGCGATCATGCAAGGCCTGGAGGCTGTCAGTGCATTCAGCGCTGTCGGCGCGCGGGAATCATCGCTGACCAAGACGCTGTGCGAGCTGGAGAGCGAAGCGGTCTACCATGCCCGCCAGCTGGGGCTGGTGCAGGACAAGCAGAAGGCGGTCTCGGTGCTGGCGTCGGACCTGCGGATGGTCGACCGCGTGCTCGAGAAGCATGAGTTCCGCAAGAGCGCGCTGATCCAGATCCTCCTGGACCTTCAGGCCGAGAAGCGGTGGCTGCCTCGGCACGTGCTGATGTGGGTATCGCGCAGGCTCAACATTCCCGCCGCGCGCATCTACCAAGTCGCGCATTTCTACGAGGCATTCAGTCTCACTCCCCAGGGCGAGCACACGATCCAGGTGTGCCTTGGCACCGCCTGTCACGTACGCCGGGGACCGGAGCTGGCCTCATCCATCGAATCGGTGCTCGGGATCAAGGCCGGTGAGACGGACCCGACCCAGAGGTTCACCCTCAAGCAGGTCCACTGCCTGGGCTGCTGTGCCCTGGCACCCGTAATGAAAGTGGATGACAAGTATTACGGCAATCCGTCGCTCGATGACCTGAAGAGCCTCTTCGCGGTGAGCGTCGAGAAGGAGAAGAACTCATGAGCGCGAGAATCGCCGACAAGGCCGCCCTCGACAAGCGGCGCACGCGGGCCCGCTACGCGCGTTCCGCCAAGCCGATCGTTATCACGCTTTGCTCAGGCACGGGGTGCCTGGCTGCACGCTCCGACTCCCTCGCCGACCGCTTCGAGGCGGAGATCCGACGGCAGGGCCTGTCGCCCCGGGTCGCTATTCGTCGCACCGGCTGCTTCGGTTTTTGCGAGCGTGGACCCATTGTGGTGCTGTCTCCCCCCGATGTCTGCTACCTGCGCGTGCAGGCCTCCGACGTGGAGGAGATCGTTCGACGGACCGTTCGCGAGGGCGAGATCGTCGAGCGGCTGCTCTATCAAGACGAGGACGGTGTTCCTATCCAGTCGGTGGATGACATACCGTTCTACCGCAGGCAGCACAGGCTGCTGCTCGACGCCAACACGCGGATCGACCCGCGGTCGCTCGACGACTACATCGCGATCGGGGGCTACCAAGCGCTGGCGCAGGTGCTCGAGCGGATGAGTCCGGACCAGGTGGTGGACCTGGTGAAGAAGTCCGGGCTCAGGGGACGTGGCGGGGGAGGGTTCCCGACCGGGCGTAAGTGGGAGTCCACGCGCCAGGCGAAGGGCGACCCCAAGTACGTACTGGTCAACGGTGACGAGGGAGATCCGGGCGCGTACATGGACCGGAGCCTGCTGGAGGGCAATCCCCACCGGGTTCTCGAGGGTCTGCTCATCGGCGCGTACGCCATCGGCGCGCACCAGGGGTACATCTACGTACGGCAGGAGTACCCGCTCGCGGTGCAGAACGTCCAGATCGCGATTGATCACGCCTGCGAGGCGGGGCTGCTCGGGCGCAACATCCTGAACTCCGGATTCGACTTCGACGTGAAGGTGCACCGGGGCGCCGGCGCGTTCGTGTCGGGCGAGTCCACGGCGCTGATGAGGGCCATCGAGGGATTCGTAGGCGAGCCGCGTCCCAAGTATGTGCATACGTCCGACCACGGCCTGTGGGGCAAACCCAGCGCGCTCAACAACGTAGAGACGTGGGCCAACGTGCCGCTCATCGTGTCGATGGGGCTCGACGCCTATCGGGCATTGGGTACGGACAACAGCAAGGGAACGAAGATCTTTTCGCTCGTAGGCAAGGTGAGAAACACGGGGCTCGTCGAGGTCCCGATGGGGATCTCGCTGCGCGAGATCGTCGAGGACATCGGCGGCGGCGTGCCCGGCGGAAAGGCGCTCAAGGCCGTGCAGACCGGCGGCCCGTCCGGAGGCTTCTTGCCCGCCAGTCAGCTGCACCTGCCAGTGGACTTCGACGCGCTGGTGGCGGCCGGCTCGATGATGGGCTCCGGCGGCCTGATCGTGATGGACGAGGACACCTGTATCGTCGACACCACCCGCTACTACGTAGACTTCCTGGCGCACGAGTCCTGCGGGCAGTGCGTACCTTGCCGTGAAGGCCTTCGACAGATGCGCAAGGTCCTGGACGATCTGGCCTCCGGTCGGGGCAAGCCGTCCGATCTGGATCTGCTCGAGGAGCTCTCCGAGCTGCTGGAGACAGCGTCGCTGTGCGCACTCGGGCAGACGGCTCCCAACCTGGTTCGCAGCGCGCTGCGGTACTTCCGCGCCGAGTTCGAGGCCCACGCCGCGGGCAGGCGGTGTCCTGCGCTGGTGTGCAAGGACCTGTTCACCTACGACATTGACCCGAAGCTGTGCCCCGGTTGCATGGTGTGCCAGCCCGTGTGCCCCACCGACGCCATCCTGGGGACCAGAAAGGTCAAGGGCAGAAAGCGTCACATCCTCGTCGAAGTCTGTGGCCTGCTGTTGGGGGTATCCGTCACGCCAGCGAACGTGCAAGACCGTGACGGCGCCGTTGCTTTGGTCCGTCACGCGCACACCGCATTCCCAACCATCCAGAAGATCCTCGTCGACGGGGCCTACATCGGACAGGTCATAGACGCGGTTCAAGCCTCGACGGGCATCTCCGTCGAGGTCACGAAGCGAAACGAGCAAACCAAGGCGTTCGTTCCGGTGCCCAAGCGCTGGGCGGTAGAGCGGACGTTCGGCTGGATAGGACGCTACCGTCGTACGAGCAAGGACTACGAACGCTACTGCGCGACGGAGGAATACGTATTCAAGTGGGTCATGGCGGCAATCCTGCTGCGCAGGCTCCGACCCGGGCCGGCGGCGATGTCGGGCAGACTGCAGATGCGTCGCGCAGCCTGACCCTGCCATCGCGCACGACAGAGCGATAGTGGCTCAACCGGTGAGTCGCTGCCGACCTGCGTCTTCATGCCGAACTGCGTGCCTCGCTAAGCCGTCCGCGCACGCGCACGTGCACGCCGAACGCGCACGTACACGCCCTGGCACGGAGGTTCAGGGGGCTCGGTTGAACAGCCTCTGAGGCGGCAGGATCGATAGCAAGAACAGCTATGTACTTGGGCAACGCTTGGGACAGGGCTGTGAGGATACTGGTGTAATCGGGGATGTGGTGCTTGCGAAGCGCTGGTGGCGGGCTGTCAATCGAGTCCGTATCCGCCAACTTCGCGATGAGAATCCGGTTGAGGTTCCCCGGGAAGGTGTTA
>JAJZQG010000045.1 GCA_021847645.1 Myxococcales bacterium | reverse complement strand
TTGACCTAACGGAGGTGCCACGGCGGCTCTGAGGGATCGCTCTGGAGGCCGAGTCCGTGCGACAGCGGACGGCTCAGGGCGGACGGGCGCTACGATTGGCGTGCTGGGTGATGGCGAAGCGACACCCGGCAGGCTGGAGAGGAGCGATACCCGGCGGGCGGACGTGTGTCTGCAGTAGCCTGCCGGTTGAACAGCCTCTCAGGGCAAGCCCGGGACGAGGTCGAGCGGAGTCGAGGGCCTGCCCAAAACGGGAACGACCCCGCTCCAACGGGGCCCGCCCCGCTCCAACGGGGCCCGCCCCGCTCCAACGGGGCCCGCCCCGCTCCAACGGGGCCCGCCCCGCTCCAACGGGGCCCGCCCCGCTCCAACGGGGCCCGCCCTGCTCAGATCCGTCACGGTGCGGATGAGGCCGGTGCCGGCGCTGCAGCCGCGCGTTCCTCGAGCTGCACGTCGAACGTGCACGGCTTCTTGAGATAGACCTGGTGGAGCAGGTTGTTGCGCAACACGCACGTGGGCACGACGCCCTCGGCGGGATCGCCGCTGGGCGAGGCGAGCTCGATGCGGCCTCCAGGGAGCAATGTGGCAGAGAAGTGGGCCTTGCCTCCCGGGACGGCTGCGCACGGGTCGACCAGCCGGTGGATCGCGGACTGGGCAGCGCGATTGTTCATGGTCTTGGCGTCCGGGCAGCGGGCAACCACCACGGTTGCGCTGACCGAAGACACGGGCGGTTCCGCGGGCTCTTCCGCGGAAGAAGAAGCGGCGGACGTGGTGCCGGCGACGGTACCCGGCCCCATCGCACCTGACGGAGGACGGGAGGCGCTGCAAGCGGCGAACGATGTCACCCCGGCAACGACGGCGATCATGGCCAGACAGGCTGTCATCGTGTTCATGCGCAAGATCGTAGCACGCGGCCGAACGGGGGCACCACAAACGGGCCAGGTGGTGAAGGGGGGAGGGTGTTCGAACGGCGGGTCTACGCGGCGGCGTCGAGCTCGCGGATCATCTGCTGGCCGGTGATCTTGTCGGCGGCGGCGCCGTGGAAGTAGCGCATCAGGCCGACTCGCTCGTAGGCGGGCTGGATGCGCGCGCTCATCAGGCCAATCTCGCGCAGGTTGGGGACCAGCCGGCTGAACATGGTCCGGCGGAACGCCTCCATGCCCGGGGCCAGGTTCATGACCTCGCGCCATTGGGCCCGCGTGAGCTTGCCTTCCGCCCACTCTTCGTAGACCTCATAAGCCAGGAAGCGATTGCGCATCAGCAGGGCCACCTCGAACGCCCAGACCTCGCGCTCGCGCCGCTCGGACTCCGAGAGCTGCTGGGTGAAGTACTCGCGCAGCGCCAGGACACCGTAGTGCACGTGCCGCGCCTCGTCCTGAATGACCATCTTCAGCAGCTCCTTGAGCAGCGGCTCGCGCGTGCTCTGGTAGAGCATGCCGAAGGCGCCCAGCGCCAGCCCCTCGATCATGATCTGCATGCCCAGGAACTTCATGTCCCAGCGGCTATCGGACATGAGCGCGTCGATGATCACGAACAGGTTGTCGTTGACCTGGTAGAGCCTGTTAAGCTTGGTGTCGAGATAGCGGTGAAAGACCTCGACGTGCCTGGCTTCGTCGACCACCTGGGTTGCGCCGTAGTACTTGCCGTCGAAGAACTGCACGGCCTCGGTGACCTGGGCGGCGGCGAACAAGGCGCCCTGCTCGCCGTGCAGGAATTGGCTCAGCATCCAGGCGCACAGGCTATAGCGGAATTGCATCTGCTCTTGCGGGCTGAGCTTGATGCCGTACTTCTCGACTGCCGTGAAGTCCACGAACCCCTCGGGGATCAGAGCCAGCTCGGGGTTCATCGGATCGACGCTCGTGCTCCAGTCGAGGTAGGTCTCGCCGTCCCACTGGCCTTGCTTGGCGCGTCGATAGAGCTCCTCCATCTCGGGGTGGTCGTGGGGGTAGGTCCAGTCGAAGAACGCCTTGTGCGAGGCGGGGATGAGCGTGGGCACGCCCTGCTTTCCGCGCTTGAGCAGCATGCCGCGCACGCCCGGGGGGCCGAGGGAGCGCAGCACCCTGGGATCGCCGACTTCCGCCATCGTGCCAATGGCTTCCAAGTAGGGGTCCAGACGGTCTCGGATGCGCTCCGGCAACAGGTTCGCAATACGGTCGATTCTGAGCATGGCAGTTGTCCCCCGGCGCTACAGCGCTGCGACGAAGTTCCTGATCTTGGCCTCGTGGTATCGAACGAGAAACGAATGAACGATCGGGATGGCGCTCTCGATGATGGACGCGACCCGGTCGGGCGGCAGGTTGCCCAGCCGCTCGTGGATGAAGTGGATCTCCCTGTCGAACAGCTTGGAGACGGCCTCCTCGTAGAATGCGATGTCGCCCACGTCGAAGCCCAGCTCCGCCGTCAGGCCGATGCGACGCAGGTCGGCCAGGAACTCGAGCATCCAAGCGTCGTCCTTGGCGATGAGCGTGCGGCCGTCGTCGTCGGTCCGGGTCACGATCATCTCGAGCTCGATCATGCGGTCGAGCTCCCGCCGCTCCAATCCCAGGCGGGCGAGCAGCTGGTCGGCGTCGATGGTCTCGGGGTGCCCTGCACGAGCGGGGAAGCCGGGTGACAAGCGCTGCTTGACGTTGACCAGGAACCGTCGCTGCTCCGGGGAGAAGGCGTCGTCCTGGCCGTCGACCAGGGCGCGGATGGCCTTGAGCGGCAGAAAGCGCTCGTGCTGCAGCTGGCGTACGAGCTTGAGACGCTCGACGTGGGCGTCGGTGTACCAGGCCATGTTGCGTCCGGTCTTGCGCCCCGGCGGCAGCAGGCCTTGCTGGATGTAGAAGTGGATCGCCTGGCGCGGCAGGCCGGTGAGATCGCACAGATCCTTCATCCTGTAGGCTCGCTGGCCGCTTGCCGTCGTGTTCGTGGTCGCGTCGTCGGTCATGCGAGCTGCACCTTCACCGGTTCGAGGGGCCGCGCGATGCACGCGAGGGCGTGGCCGGCGTCTCTTTCCGAGGGCGTGAGGGCATTGGGCTCGCCCATGTGGACCGTGCCGCTCCGAAGGCGCACCTTGCACGCGCCGCAGCCGCCCATCGTGCAGGAGAACTTGAACGGCAGTCCGGCCTGCAGCCCGGCCTCGAGCAGCGTCTGGCCAGGCCGCACGTCGATGGTCTTCTCGATGCCGTCTACCAGCACGGTCATCGGCTGCGCCTCAGCCGGGAGCGCCGAATCGGCTTGTGTGTTGCGCGGGGATGCGAAGCGCTCCTGCAGGACCCTGGCGGCGTCGATGCCGCGCGAGGCCAGGGCGCTCTTGGCCTCGGCCATCATGCCCTCGGGGCCGCACAGGTAGTAGCCAACGTCGCCTGCCGCGGCCCACGGGAGCTCGTCGAGCCACGCGCCGAGCCTGGCCCGGTCGATATGCCCCGTGGCTCCCGTCCAGCTGTCCGCCGGCCTGGAGAGCACGTGCAGCACAGTCAGTCGACCACCGTGGGTTGCCTGGAGTTCCTGCAGCTCGCGACGGAAGATGATGCCGTCCTCGGTGCGATTGCCGTACAGCAGGGCGATGCGAGCGGTGCTTCGGGCGAGGGCGGCACGCAGGATGGACATGATCGGGGTGATGCCGCTGCCCGCCGCGAGGAGCACCAGGTCGCCGTGCTGCTGCTCGGACCACACGAACGAGCCCGAGGGGCCGAGCGCGCGCAGCATCATTCCTTCGGCCGCATGGTCGTGCAGATAGGAAGACACGAGCCCGCCGGCGGCGCGTTTGACGGTGATGGCGAAGCTCGTGCGATCGGCAGGGTCGGAGCAGATCGAATAGGCGCGGCGGTGCGTGGTGCCGTCGATGCCGACCAGCAGCGTGATGAACTGGCCTGGCGAAAAGTCGAACGGCGCGTTGTCGGCAGGGCTCAGGTGCAACGTGATGGCGTCGTGCGTGGGGCGATCGACACGCGAGACGCGCAGGTGCCGGGCAGACCACGGCACGGGCGCGGTCCGATCGGGTCGTCCGGTGCGAGGCGCGTTGAGCGGCCTTCGTGCGAACGGTGGCGGGTGACGGCCCGCCAAGCCGTCGAGCACCATGGACAGGTCGCGACGCAACCTTGTGTAGCGGGAGGCCAGCGGGCGCGGAAGGACGTGCTCGACGGGGTGGATCGAGGCAAGGGGAGCGGGGACACGAGGGACGTGCGTGGGGTCGCGGAAGGGCGGCTCGTGGTGTCCGTGGATGCCGTCGAGCAGGGCGCGCAGGTCGAGGCGAGCCTGGTCGAGGGTTGGGGTCCAGGTCGAAGGCAGGACCGAGGAGGCGAAGCTGGCAGCAACGTCGAGCCAGGAGACAGGGCGCACGGGAGTGAGGTGCGGCATGGGGAGGCTGTGGGGATCTGCGTGTTGAGCGTCAAGTGGCACTCGACACGTGGGCGCTTCGCATGTCTTGCTCAGACGCAACATCTGGTGTGGTATCGTGGGCCAGCGACCCGCTGCACCAGCGTCGCCCGCCGGCGACGGCACCTTGGCCCGGATCCCTGCACGGAGGCCCGATCATGGAACACCGTTGCCACGTCGACAGCGAACCTTGCGAAGTCGTTGCGATGCTGGCGCCTCGCTATCGCGCGCCGGTTCGCAAGGGACGGCGCCTGGACCTGGCGTTGGCGCGTGAGCCGATTGTGCGGGCGCTACCGTGCGCCTGGTGCAGGGAAGTGGAGCGCTCGGCCGAGAGCATCGCGCGGGTTCGTCTGGGGCGGCACGAGCGAAACATCCTGTTGCACGCACCGCCCGCGGACTCGGTGCAAGGCGCGATCCTGGACCCGTCGCTCAAGACTCACTCGGATCGGGAGACCTATCTGCGAGCCGTGCGCAAGCTGGGGCGCGCGGGGCTCATCCGCACGGGGGAACGTCACGTCGCCAAGCGCACCACCGGCAAACGACTCGACGGCTCGGCCGTGGACAGGGTGTACGCGCACCGGACCATGTGGCTGACGCCGTTCGGGGCGCAGGTGATCGAGTGCTATCGTCGCGAGCTCGAGGAGGGCAGGGCGATCCGGTGGATGTTGCGCATGGATCGCGCGCGCAGCGGAGCCCGGCGAGTGGGCACGGAGCTGGTGGAGAGGTTCGCGGCGCAGTTGGCGCGAGCGTGGGATGAGGGGCATGCCGTGTCGGCCGATCCGGGCGACAACGCGGCTGGGGAGATCGACATGGTGATTCGCCGTGCGTTGGATGCGGCGCAGCTGATCGTTCGGAGCACGGGGGGCTGATCTGCACGGCGCACAGACGAGCCCATCCATCAGCTGCCGAGGATGGCAGCGGACACCACGCCCAAAATCATCAACAAGTAGAACAGCCCCACCAGCGTCCAGATCACGAGGTTGATGCCGCCGACGATCATGCCGGCGAGCGCCAGGCCGTCGCCATCCCATCGTTGCGGGTCGGCGCGGATTTCCTTGCGGGCCATGGCACCGGTGATCAGGGCGATGATCGCGGAGATGAAGGGGCAGAAGAACCATGCGACGATCCCGCTGATGAGCGAGACAATCGCCATGGTGTGCATTTGCCGGGGTTGCATGGGCGGGGGCAAGGGGTAGCCCATCCCGCCGCCTGGGGGACCGTAGGGACCGGGGGGCGGTCCGTACGGGGCATAGCCACCAGGGCCGGGCATGGCGAACGCCAGCGTCGGGAGCGGACTCGTTGGAACCATGTGAGGATGGTCAACGGTGCGTCGCGAGCTGTCAACAACGACGTCCAGGGCACCGGCGCGAGCCGCGTCGTGGTGGGCACAGACGAACTGCGCGCGGGCGGCTCGATCAGCCGAACGTGCCGAAAAGTTGGCCGGCCATGCGCGAGTGTGCGAGGCCGATGCTGAGCCTCTTGGAGCCCGAAGTCCGATCGTCGAGGAGCACCACCGAATGAAGCCTGGATTGCGAACCGTCTGAGTTGGTCCTGCGCGCTCCCGGCCCGTCGCCCCGGCGTTGCGACGGAACTCCTGCCCTGGCACATTGTCGGAGCGGAGAACGGTAGCCCCAAGACATGAGCGGACGTTCGACAACTCTGGCCCTGGCGTGCTCGCTGGCTGCACACGCGGCGTTGCTGGCCGTGGCGGGGTTGAGTCCGAGAGCGGCGTCCGCGGTCGAGGCACCGGCGATCCCGGACCGTTGGGCGGGTGACACGTTCGATCTGAATGCGCTGTTGCCGCGAGGCTCGCCGGCTGCCGCCTTGCCGGGCGCGAGCGGGGCCGATGCGACCGGGAATGGAGAGCAGCCATCGACGCCGTCGCCCGAGGTCGGGCCACCGGAGGCCGTGCCCGTCGCCGTGAAGCGCGAAGCCAAGCGTGCCGAGGCGCCGAGGGCGAAAGACACGCATCGCGCGTCGGCTCGCGAGGCGACCAAGCACAAGAAGCCGGCTGCCGGCGCGTCGAACGTGGCCGCAGCGTCCCCGAGCGCGTCATCGGTGGCAACGGCGGGGCAAGAGGGGGCGGGGACAGGGAGCGGGACAGCGGGCTCGTCGGGCGCGGCAGGCGTGGGCGGGGTGCGCAACCTTGCGGTGGCGTTCACGCGAGCGATTCCGATGGCGGTGAGCGGCGACCCGGTGTGGGGCAAGCTGCGGCTGGGGGATGCGGGGAAGTTCGACCTGCGGATCGAGGTGGACGACGCGGGCAAGATCGTCTCTGCGGCGCCGACGACATCCGCGATTGCGCCGCACCTGGCGGGCCTGGTGCAACGGACCCTGCCGTTCTTGCGCGCGGGAAGGTTCGCGCTGTCGCACGCCAACGTGGAGGCGGGTGTGCAGACGCTCGAGGTGTCGGTGTCGTTGTCCGAAGTCGCGGGCGGGGTGCCGGACGACGAGTCGTCGGCAGGTCCGTACGCGTTGGGGTTCGAGCCGCCGAGCGGCGGGCGCCCTGGCCGCGCGTACTTCACGCTGCGCTCGGGTCGTCATGTCGAGGTGTTGGTCAAGGTCGTCGACTCGGGCTGACGAGCGGGCTCTGGCCGGGGCGCGACGTCCGCGCTATGTGGAGGTCGCCCGCGCCTGTGGCGGCCGGGATTCGAGACGACCGGGAGGAGTGGAGTCCATGACAGCAACACCTTCGACGATGCTCGCGTTGGGCACGCAGGCGCCCGACTTTGCGCTTCGCAATGTGGTCGACGATACCGTGGTATCGTTGGCGGGGCTGGGGCCAAAGCGCGCGTTGCTGGTGATGTTCATCTGCAACCACTGCCCGTACGTGGTGCACGTGCTGGGTGAGCTGACGAAGCTGGCCGCGGAGTACCAGCCGAAGGGCGTGGCGATCGTAGCGATCAACGCGAATGCGATCGAGACGCACCCGCAGGACGGCCCCGCGGAGATGAAGAAGCTGGCGAAGCGGCTGGGCTGGGGATTCCCGTTCCTGTTCGACGAGACGCAGGAAGTCGCCAAGGCGTATCGGGCGGCGTGCACGCCCGACTTGTTCTTGTTCGACGGCAGCCGGAAGCTGGTGTACCGGGGGCAACTCGACGACAGCCGTCCGGGCAATGGCGTTCCGGTGACCGGGCGGGATCTGCGAGCTGCGCTGCAGAGCGTGCTCGCGGGGGCGCCCGTGGCCGAGCGCCAGAAGCCGAGTGTCGGCTGCAGCATCAAGTGGCGAGGCGCCCCGCCGGAGTACTTGCGATAGGCATCGGGTGAGGCGGAGCGCCGGCTACTTGGGCGGGACCGGCGCGATGCGCCCGAGGTTCAGGCCGCCCGGGTATTGGTAGCTCGTCCAGTCACCATACCCGAGCACCTGCAGGCCGACGGGCTTGTCGGACTCGAGCACGTGTGTCCCGGCGTTCCCCGGCCCGAGCTGGATCCGCGTCACGCCGAAGCCCGAGCTGATCGGCACGGGCGGCTGCGTCACCGGCACGCCGTCGAGCGTAAGTTTTGCATCCAACGGCTGCACAACGTCGGCGAAGCTCAGGTCGTAGTCGTCCGGCGACAGGAAGACGTACTTCAGCCGGTACTGCTCGACGGTCGTCATGAAGCTCTGGGAGGGATCTCCCTTGCTGGCGCTCGAGACCGGTCCCTGACCATACTGGAACGACGCGACCGTCAGCTCGTGGTCGCCGATGATCTCGAAGTCCTGCGACACGCCGGCCAGCTCGATCATCTCGCCGGCGTTGATGACGCTCGGCAGGCCCGGGTTGGCGCCCGGGTAGGTCAGCTGGGTATTGTCGACATTGCCATACAAGCGCACGACATGCTGGACGGGTGCCCCGAGCGGCCCGGTCGGGACCGTGACGAAGTAGTGCTTGCCGAGCGTCTCGATCGGCAGAACGCTCTCTTCGAGGTGATCGCAAGCCTCGGTGCCGTGGGGCATCTGGGAGCAGGCGATGCCGGTGATGACCTGCACCGGGGCCGTGGCTTGGACGAACGTCCCGCTGAAGTCCGCCGTATCGGTGCCTACCACCATCACGACGTCGCCGGCGTTGAGGTTGAACGACGCGGTGCCCCCGGCCGGGGTGGCAGGCACGCCGCCCCCCGCGGACACGGCACCGGTCGAGGACACGTGGACCGTGACGCTGGTGTTGTTCTGCGTGCCGGTCACCGCGAAATACGCGGGGTAGGTGAACGTGCTTTGCGGGTCGCTGTCGTCGCGCCAGGGCGAGCTGCCTGCAATGCGGTAGTTGCCCGTGAGCGCGGTGGAGGGAAGCAGCAGAGAAGCGTCGTTGGTGAAGGAGAAGCACTTGTTCTTGAGCTGACCCAGGCACGTGTGCGTGGTGCAGTATGCGTTCCAGTCCTTGCCCGAGGGGCCGCCCTTGGCCGCGTACTCGATCGCGTTGAACTGGTAGACCGCGACCGGTATCGACGACGTGAGGTGATAGGCGCCGCCGGGGGCGCTCACGGTCGAGGTCTTGACCCACGTAGGACAGCCGTTGTCGGGCTGCCCCTCTATCCACGACAGGGACTTGAGCGCACCCACCCACGGTAGATAGATCTTCGTCAAGCTGTTGGCCGGGGCCGTGGCCGTCGTAGGTGCGGTCAGCGCGCCGCCGGTGACCTGGATCTGGGCGTCGGTGCTGCCCGGATTCGCCACGACCACCGCGAAGTCGAACTCCGGCGAGACGATGTTGTCGGTCACCGTGGGCCAGAAGTCGCACCCCAGGTAGGTATGCCCCAGCGCCGCCTGCGCGCAGTCCGTGGGGTCGGGAATGATCTCGCTGCCTCCCGAGCCCGCCGACCCATCGATGACGATCGAGCCGTCGGAGTCCGATCCGCCGCTGCCGCCCGGGTTGACCGTTCCACTGTCGCCCGCACTGCCGCCGGTGTTTCCGGAGGAGTACGGAGAGCTCGTGCCGCTGGCGGAGCATCCACCCGCGGATCCCACGACCACGGTCCCAACCCAGACGAACCACGTTGCAAGTCGAAGGTCTCTCATGGCGCGCTCCTCCATGCCTGCGCGCGCCACGGGCCCACCGCGCTCCCGGGCAGCTCGTCCCGTCTCGCTAGGGCGCTCCGACACGCTCGGCATGGCCTGATGCTATGGCACCGCAGGTCGAGGAACAAGCAGGTCCTCGCCGGGGTAGCCGCTATCCCGTATTCTGAAGCCCCCGGGCGATTCCCTTGACGGTCGTGAACAACGCTCTTTCCAGCGCCTGGTCCGTCCTGCCGCCGCTGCGCCAGCGCCGCAGCAGGTCGACCTGGATCAGGCTCATGGGGTCCACGTACGGATTGCGCAGCAGGATATTGCGGCGCAGCACCCGGTCGCCGTGCAGCAGGCGCGGCTCGCGCCGCAATGCGAGAACGTGCTCCGTGGTCCGCTCGTACTCCTGCTCCACGGACGGGAACAAGCGCTTGCCGGCCTCGCCGGCGAGCTCGGCGTAACGCTTGGCAATGGACATGTCGGCCTTGGCCAGGACCATTTCGACGTCCGAGACGAGATTGGCAAACAGCGGCCATTGGGCCAGCATCTCGCGGAGCGCGGGAAGGCCGTGCGCTTGGACGGCGGCTTCGAGGCCGGCGCCAACACCGTACCATCCGGGAATCATGTGGCGGTTTTGGGTCCAGGCGAAGACCCAGGGAATGGCCCTCATGTCCTCGATGCCGCGGGCAGCGCGGCGGGCCGTGGGACGAGAGCCGATGAGCATCCGCTCGATGACGTCGATGGGCGTGGCGTCGCGGAAGTAGGCGACCAGGTCCGGGTGCTCGACCAGGGCACGATAGGCAATGCGGCTCTGGTCGGCGATCGCGCGCATGACCTCCAGCCAGGGCTCGCGCGCCCAGCAGGCCAGGTCGGAGCGGACCGTGGCCTCGACGACCGCGCCGGACATCAGCTCGAGCGTGCGAATGGCAATGCCGCGCAGGCCGTACTTGGCGTGGATGATTTCGCCCTGCTCGGTGACGCGCAGGCGTCCGGCGATGGCGCCCGGTGGCTCGGCCAGGATCGCGTTGCGAGGCTTGCTGCCGCCGCGCCCGGCCGTGCCCCCGCGCCCGTGGAAGAACGCGATCGACACGCCCGCCTGGTGGGCGCACTCCAGCAGTCCGGCCTGCGCCTCGTACAGGGCAAAGCGCGACGCGGCGATGCCGCCGTCCTTGCTGCTGTCCGAATAGCCCAGCATGACCAGCTGGGATCGGCTCCTGGCTGCGAGGTGCGAAGCATAGGCGTGGTCGGCCAGAAGCGCGGTCATCACGCGGCGGGATTCTCGAAGATCGGTAATCGTCTCGAACAGTGGAGCGACGTCCAACGGCACCTGGCCCTGCGCGTCCACCAGACCAGCGGCCCGCGCCAGCAGCAGCACGGCCAGGGCGTCGTCGGCTCCCTGCGCCATGCTGATGATGTAAGGTCCAACGGCGTCCTGGCCGTACTTCTCGCGCCCGTCGCGGATGGCGCGCATCACGTCGAGCGAACGGGCGGTTTCCTCGTTGTGCGTGCGAGCGAAGGGCAGCCGGCCCGCGAGCGCCTCGTCGAGCAGCGCGCGCCGCCGGTCCGGCTCGAACGAGGCGAAGGACGGTTCGCCCAGCAGTTGGCCGATCACGCGCCGGTGCACCTGCGAGTCCTGTCGCACGTCGAGGGTGGCGAGGTGAAAGCCGAAGGTGCGGGCGCGCCAGAGCAATCGTCTCACCAGCGGCCAGCCCGCGTACTGCCCCGCATGCGCGCGGAGGCTGTGGCCGATCGCCTCGAGGTCGTCGATGAAATGGCTCGCGTGGGAGTAGCCTTCCGTGCCGCCGCGATCGGTGGCCGCCAGCCGCTCGGACATCAGCCATAGCAGGTGCCGATAGGGCATCTGGCGGTATCTCGACGGGATCGAGCGATCGATGTCGGGAAGGATACCCGCATAGAGGGCGATGCGCTCGCGCACGGCCTGGTCGACGCCGATGCGCGTCTCGGACTGGCTGAGCGCGTCGAACAGGCGGCGCACTTCTACGATGTAGCGCTTGAGGATGAGCGAGCGTTGGCGTGCCAGGCTGGCGAGCAGGGTATGGGCGCCGACATTCGGGTTGCCGTCCATGTCTCCGCCGACCCACGAGCCGAAGCGAAGCTGCGGCGCCGGCAGATCCGCGGCCGCTTCGTCGCCGTAGACGCTGCGCACTGCGCGTTCCCAGGACTCGTAGAACGCGGGCACAACGTGATAGACGACGTCGGCCAGATAGAACAGCACGTACTCGGCCTCGTCCGCCACGGAGGGCCGCTCGGACAGGTGCTCTTCGGTCTGCCAAGCGGTGGCGGTCTCGACGCGAATGCGCGTGGCGAACGCCTCTTGCTCGACGTCGGTGGGGGAGGCGGTGGTCATTCGCTCGATGAGCGCGCGTGCGATGGATTGCTCCTTGGCGAGGATGGTCCTTCGCAGCGCGCGCGTCGGATGCGCCGTGAACACCGGCATGATCACGCTCCGGGCCAGCGTGTTGCGGAGCGTGGCGGCGTCGACGCCGCACGCGGCGAGCGAAGCGACGACGGCGTGCAGGGAGCCCTGCTGGGGCGTGGAAGAGCCACGCTGCTCATCGCGGCTCCGGCGCACGCGGTGCACCTGCTCGGCCATGTTGATCAGACCGAACCAGGTGCTGAAGGCGAGGGTGACGTCGGAGGCGACGGCGGGCTCCAGGCCCGTGAGCGAATGCTCGAGCAGCGGAAGCGCGGAAGCATCGCCAGCGCGCCATCTGCGCGCGGTGGTGCGGGCGTCCTCGACGCGATCGAACAGGCCGGCGCCCGCCTGCTCGCGCAGCACGGCTCCGAGCAGATCGCCCAGAAAGCGAGCGTCGGCCCGGAGCGGATCGTCGACCGGAGTCCAGGGAATCGTCGTGTCGGGCTTGCCCATGGCTGCATCCTCCCCTCGATCCGCTCGTCAGCCACCCTTTCGAATCACCGCGCTGCCGAATCGCTCCCGGAGCGTGTCCAGCGTGTGCTCGATCTTCGACTGCTTCACGGCGCGCGCGTGATTGAACAGATCGGTCTGCACGGGCGCCGACTCGTCTCGCAGATCCGCCGCGGCCACTCCCACCAGCCTCATCGGATCGTCCAAGTCCAGCCGGTCGAGCAGCGACACCGCCGTCCGGATCAGCGTGTCGGAGTCGTCGGACGGCTCGGGCAACGGCGCCTCGCGCGTCGCAAGACGGAAGCCGCGGCTGTAGCGGACCTT
The DNA here is from genome assembly GCA_021847645.1 of Myxococcales bacterium. Lineage (GTDB taxonomy): Bacteria > Myxococcota_A > Polyangia > Polyangiales > Polyangiaceae > JAJZQG01. Next base: position 31,794 of record JAJZQG010000045.1, on the reverse strand, counting down.
GACGCGCACGGCGCCGGCGAACAAGTGCGCTTCGCGGAGCCTTCGCGCCACGCGATCGCAGTGCCGTCGCAGGATCGGAACGACCTTGTCGCGGCCGCGGATGTCGCGATCGAGCGTTTCCTCGGAGCCGATGGACTTTGCATCATGCCAGGGAATGACCGGACGATCGTCGACGGCGCGTGCGAGCGATGACAGGTGCGCGGCCGAGGACGGGCCGAGCCTGGCCGCGAGCCAGCGTTCGTCGGCCCGGGCGATGTCACCGATGGTGTGAAGTCCAAGTACCTCGAGCTGGGACGCGGTGCGCGGGCCCACGCCCCACAACCGCTTGAGCGGCAGCGGCGCAATGAACTGCGCCTCTCGCCCGCGGGGAACGACCGTCATCCCGTCGGGCTTCTCCAGGTCGCTCGCGAGCTTCGCCAGGAACTTGTTCGACGCTACGCCGACCGATGCGGTCAGCCCGGTCACCTCGCGGATGCGGCGCTTGATGGCCCGAGCGGCGTCGAGCGGCGGGCCGTGCAAGGCCTCGGTTCCCGTCATGTCGAGGAATGCCTCGTCCAGGCTCAGGGGCTCCACCAGAGGAGAGAACGACTGCATCACTTCCATGATCTGGTCGCTCACCGCGCTATAGACATGCATGCGCACGGGAAGCACGACCGCCTGCGGGCACAGGCGCACCGCTTGGGCCATCGGCATGGCGCTGTGTACGCCGAACGCGCGCGCCTCGTAGCTGGCCGTCGACACTACGCCGCGACGGTTCGGGCCGCCGACGATCACCGGACGGCCTCGCAGCTCGGGGCGGTCGCGCACCTCGACAGCCGCGTAGAACGCGTCCATGTCCACGTGGAAGATCGTGCGGTCCAAAGGTCCCCCGAGCGCGTGCGGCCGTCAGCCGGCTACTCCGATCAGTGCCTCCTCCCACTCGAGGTCGCAAGTCCACGCAGGCACCTGGATCTGCGCCTGATCGAACAGCTCGGCGGCTTGGGGCGTGTGCAGCAGGCCGTCACCGGTCCAGCGCGCAGCGGCGATGTCGTGGACGAACGCAAGGCACCCATCGACCCAAGGACGGTTGTCCTCCGGGCCGACCAGCATCTGGATTTCGGCGTCGTATAGCTGAATGAACCTTGCGGAAGCGCGCTCGATGTCGCTTTCCAGGGCCTGCAGCCAAGGCTCGGACTGCTCCATCACGGCGGGGCAGGACCGCAGGGCCTGCCGAAACGCACGCACATTGTCCAAGGCCCGGGCCCGCGTCGTCCACAGCATGTCCAGCGGCAGTGTGCCTTGCCGGCCAGAGGCGTCCTGCACGGGCACCTGGACGCGGACGATGTCCCCCGGGCGGAAGCACGCGAGCCAGAAGGGCGGCACCATGTTGTAGCCGGTGCGCAGCGGTTCGGCGGGAGCGGCGGCGTCGCTCGAGGGTTGGTCGGAGTCGACGGCGAGGAGCAGGGATACGTTGGACATGGAGACGCTTTGCCATAGCACATGTAGCGATGACGGCGTTTCGCATTCCGACGTTGGGCAGACGCGCACGGCCGGTGACGGGAGGGGAGCCCGCCTTGGCGCGTGTGGCTCCATCAGCCGCGCAGGTGCAGCGAGGCGCCTCTGCCGGGGGTCGTTGCCCGGCCTTGAGGCGGGGGCATGGCGAACTGGGTGAGCTTCTGCCGGTCCTTGGACTGCAGCTCCAGATTGCCCAATAGGGCCGACGGAGCGATCGTGGAGACAGGAATGTGGCCCGACTCCGCTCCACAGAAAGCGTTGTCGAGGGTGTCGTCGTCGCCCATGCACAGCAGCGCATCGAGGGCCGAGAGCGGCGTGCCCACGAAGTCCACGCCCCGCACCAGCTCCTGCCGTCCCGAGGGAAAGACCCGAACAGCGTGCATGATCTCGCCCTTGAACGCCTGGAAGTCGTACTTGGTCGTGTACGTCTCCCCGCCGAGCGTCTCGCGCACCCAGATGCCGAACGGCGCCTTGCGACGTCGAATCTCCTCGAGGAAGCGCTGCCACAGGTCGTCGGTGGCGACCGGCTCGCGATTGACCACGAACAGGTTGCCCATGCGCGAGATGGGCCGCTCGTGGCGGGCATTGCGGGCGTGGCCGTTGAGCTCCGATTGGCCGGGCAGGGGTGCGGAGGTTGTGAGGAAGTTGCGCAGCACGCCGCGCTCGACCAGAACGGCGCGCTTGGCCGGGCGGCCTTCGTCATCGAAGCGGAAGTGGCCAGTGAGGCGCTTGCCGCGGAACGACTTGACGGTCGGATCGTCGATGATGTCGACGAAGGGCGGCGCGATGGCCTTGCCGCGCAGGTCGGCGAAGGTGGCGCCTTCGTCGGAGGACAGGAGGCGGGAGCCCTCGAGGCGGTGGCCGACGACTTCGTGGAAGAACAAGCCGGCGGGCACGGCGCCGAGCAGCACGGGGCCGGAGAAGGCATTGAGGTGGGGAGCGCGCGCCATGGCGAGGATCAGCTCGATGCGGACCTTGACCATGCGCAACAGCTCCTTCTCGCCGGGCAGGTCCGCCAGATCGCCGACGACGAGCGCGACTTCCTGCTCGATGGGGGCGCCGCGCGGCGTGAGCAGCCAGTAGCGAGCCGCCAGGTCGAACACCGAGGATTGCTGTGCGATCTCGGCTCCCTCGGAGTCGACGAACAGCTGCTGGCGGTGCCAGGCGACGAACTCCATGTCGGAGACCTGGATGGCCGGGCAACTCTTCAATAGCGCGGAGGCCTTGCGGATGAGCCATGTCCAGTAGTCGACATCCACTTCCGCAAACTTGCGGATGGACAGGGACCGGACACCCTTGGCCTTGACCTTGGAGGCCAGTCCCCGTTGCTCGTCGACGTAGTGCAGCTCCTTGGACTTTCGCTCGTAGTACTGCTCCGCGGCCTCTCGGTAGCGCGCGTCGGTCAGGCGCCAGAGCGCGAACTGAAAGGCGTCGGGGCCGACCTCGGCGGGCATTGTGATGTAGTCGACCGACTCGTCGGCATCGTCGTTGTCGCGCAGTCCGCCATGGGACACCTGGTCATAGCGGTGGCTGCCGACGCGCACGTCGCAGAAGACGAAGTTGCGCGAGGCGATTTGGTGCTCGACGACGGAGCCGAGGCGGCCGAAGATCGACTCGCGGCGCTCGTTGCGGAACAGGTACGACAGGTAGTAGACGCGCGGATGGCCGGGGCGCCGCAGCAGCTTCATCGATCGCGCGAGCTCGTCCTTCATGAGGCGCCCGGCGCGTTGCAGGCCGGAAGCAGCCAGCAGTCCGCTGTGGGGTTGATACAGTCTCGGGGAAGTGGTCATGCGAGATGGCGGGAAACGCAAAGGGCCGTTCGGTGCACCAACCACGCGAAAGGGCGGTTGTCAACCGGAACGGGGCCACGTGGGCGTCAATGCAAGGTCGCCTGCTCGCCCTCGTACAGCTCCACGCGGCGGCTTTCGGGCATGCGACGCAGCGCAACGACCTCGTCCGAGGACTCGCAGCCCGAGGCCAGCTCGTGCGACGTCGTCGCCAGGATCCACTGCACGCGCGGAAGGGCCGACCGCAGCGCGCCGGGCAGCCCTCGCTGCGCGGCGACGTCCAGGTGCAGCGCCGCGTCGTCGATCAGCACGACGCCCTGCGCCGCCCGCGGATCGCGATCGGGAAACGCGGCAAACAGCGCCCGTACGGCCAGCGCGCCGAAGCTCGCCAGGTGACGTACCGAGCCAGGCAACAGGCCGAACGTTATCAGCTCGCCGTGAGGGCTCTCGAACGTCGGTTCGAGCGAGGCGGCGTCGATTCCCAAGTAGCGGAATCCTGCGAGCGTCGTGAGCAGGTCCACCGCCGTGCGCATCGCCGCTTCGAGCTCGACCGCGAGCGCTGCCGCTTGCGACAGCCGCGCCTCCGCCCTGCTCGCGATCGCCCCGGAGATGGCCGCGTACGCCAACGCCTGCTTCACATCGCGGGTCAGATCCGCGCGCGTCGCGTCGTCGAACGGCGCCGAGCCCTTGACGTCGTAGCGCAGCACCGTGCGCGTGGGCGACGCCAGCGCGACGTGCTGGTGCGAGAACCACCGGGCGCCCGAGATGGCGACGAGCGCGAAGCCGCCCTCATCGGACGCCTGCTTGTCGAACAGGGCGCACTCCTTGCGCCTGAGCCTGGAGAGCTCCTCGGGCTCGTCGAGCGCGGCATTGGGGCTTGCGACCTGTAACGGGTGCGGGCGCGCCGGGTCCTCGTCGTCGAGCCGCCAGTCGGCGACGGCGAACCCACGCTCGAGGCGGGACGGGTCGGTGAGGGGTTGCAGGACGGAGCAGTGGCCGGGGCGCGTGGCCGCGATGGCCGACAGCAGGGTCGTCTTGCCCACGCCGCCCCCGCCGAGCACGACGGTCATGGGTCTGGGGGTGCCATCCGAACGGGAGAGCGGAACGACGATATCGTCGAACGGGCCAACTCGGACGAGCCGGATGCGGACGAGCTGCATATCGAATCAAGCGTACCGCGGCTCGGGCAGCAGCGCGAGTAGGGAGGTGGAGCGAAACGGCCGATCGCGATTGACAGCGATGATGCTTGATTTAGCCTTCGACCGAGCCGTCGGATTCGACGGTCGAACCGTCTGGTCTAAGCTAGCGCGAGTGCATGCCACGTCCCCGTATCCACAAGCTCGAACCCGACAAGCGGCGTGCGACGCCGCCGATCGCTGGCGGCTCGAGCCCGGGGAGACATGGGCCCGGGCCGGGACGGTTGCGATCAACTGGGCGATGTCCGACATGCTCGGGCGCATGATGGGGCCGGCGCCGGAAGCCGCATCGCCGCCCGCCTCGACGCGCAAGAGGCGACGATGAGCCAGTCCTTTGCGGTGCGCGATCCGAAGGGGCCTGTGCTGTCGGCGCGCGATCTCGCCAAGGTCTACACGATGGGCGAGGTGCAAGTGCACGCCCTGCGCGGCGTGTCGCTGGAAATCGCCGACGGCGAGCTCATCGTGCTGCTGGGCCCCTCGGGCTCGGGCAAGTCCACGCTGCTCAACATCCTTGGCGGACTCGATGTCCCCTCGTCCGGGCAGGTGCTGTACCGAGGCACCGAGCTGGGCCGTGCCGACGAAGCCGCGCTCACCGCCTATCGCCGCAACGTGGTGGGCTTCGTCTTCCAGTTCTACAATCTCATTCCCAGCCTTACCGCCCGGGAGAACGTCGCCCTGGTCACAGAAATCTCAAGGGATCCGATGCGCCCGGACGAGGCTCTCGAGCTGGTGGGCATGGGCGATCGCGCCGAGCACTTCCCGTCCCAGATGTCCGGCGGACAGCAGCAGCGCGTCGCCATCGCGCGCGCCATCGCCAAGAGGCCCGACCTGCTGCTGTGCGATGAGCCTACCGGCGCGCTCGATCTGTCTACCGGGCGGGTCGTGCTCGAGGCGATCGAGCGCGTCAACCGCGAGCTGCACACCACCACGGTGCTCATCACCCACAACGCGGCGATCGCGTCCATGGCCGACCGCGTGTTCTCGCTGGCCGACGGGCACGTGAGCTCGACGGTGCACAACGACATCCGCCTTCCCCCCTCGGAGATCCGCTGGTGAATGCGTCCGGATGCAAGCTGTTTGGCAGGACGGGCCCGGTGGCCGCGATCGGCGTGCGGGCAGCTCGCGGCGCTGCCGGGCTGGTGCCATCGGCTGCGCAATCCCACCGCCATCGACTCGTCGTGCGCGCGAAGGTTGATCGGCTCGACCGCGTTGGCGTACTCGCGGCCGGGGAGTAGCGCCTCATGACCTGGATCAAACGCATCATTGCCATCGTTTTCGGGCTGGGGGTCGTGGCGGCCATCGTCTGGGCGCTCGTGCCCCGCCCCGTGCCGGTGGAGACCGCCCGAGTCGATCGCGGACCGCTGCGCGTGACGGTCGAAGAAGACGGGCGCACGCGCGTACACATGCGCTATGTGGTATCGGCGCCGGTGGCCGGGCGCTTGGATCGGATTGCCCTGCAAGCGGGCGACGCGGTCCAGCAGGACGCGCCGGTCGCATGGATTCGTCCGGCGGAATCGACGCCGCTCGATCCGCGGTCGAGAGCGGAGCTTCGCGGACGGCTGAACGTGGCGAACGCGACGGTGGCGCGAGCGAAGGCCGAGGCGCAGCGCGCGCACCTGGCCGAGGATTTGGCCGGGCAGGAGCTGGAGCGCACGCGCACGCTGGTGCAGCAGGGCGCGTTGGCCTCGCGCGATCTGGAGCTGGCGCAGACCGAGTACGACAGCCGCGTCAAGGAAGCCGAGGCGGCAGACCTGGCCGTGCGCGTGGCTGCGCAGGAGGCGGACGCCAACCGCGCGATGCTGGCGACGTTCGACGGAACGAGCGCATCGAAGAACATGGCGGTGGAGGTCAAGGCGCCGTCGACCGGCCGAGTGCTGCGCGTGATGCAGGAGAGCGCGGGTGTGGTGGCGGCCGGCACGCCGCTCCTGGAGATCGGCGATCCCTCCAGCTTGGAGGTCGTCGTCGACGTGCTCACCTCCGATGCGGTGCGCATCGAGCGCGGCGCCTCGGTGATCATGCAGCGCTGGGGCGGCGACGAGCCCTTGCGGGGCAAGGTGCGCTTGGTCGAGCCGTCGGCCTTTACGAAGGTATCGGCCTTGGGGGTGGAGGAGCAGCGCGTCAACGTGATTGTCGACCCGGACCCGTCGGACAAGGGATGGAGCAAGGTGGGAGACGGATTCCGTGTGGACGCGAGCATCGTTACGTGGGAGAGCCCGTCGGTGCTGCGCATGCCGACGAGCGCGATGTTCCGTGCGGGCGACAAGTGGTCGGTGTTCGTGGTGGAGAGCGGCCGGGCGGTAGTACGCGCAATCGAGGTGGGAAAGCGCAATGACGCGCACGTGCAGCTGCTGGGTGGGGCCTCGGAGGGCGAGACGGTGATCGTGCATCCGAGCGACAAGGTGAGCGCCGGCGTGCGGGTGGCAGCGGTGCAGTGAAGCCGCGAGAGACCGATCGTTGTGCTAGGCTCAATATATGAGAGGTTTGAAAACGAGCAACAAGCGTCTCCGCGGACGGCGGTTCCCCGTTACCATCGCGGCCGGCGTGGCGTGCGCCGGAACTGTCCTGTGCGGGTGTGGTGGCAAGACGCTCACGGATAGCGGCGGTGTTGCGGGCTCGGGGCCAGTTGACGACGGAGGGTCGTCTGGGTCGGGGGGAACGACAGGGGCGGGAGGCGCGACCGGGCAGGACTGCTCGGCGCTCTCCGCCGCCCTCGAGGCCAAGCTGTCGGGCGCGGATGGTTGCACCACGATCGTGCGCTTGGACTACCAGACGCGCGTGACGCTCGGCTACCAGATCGTGTGCGGTCCGTATCAGGCCACCAGCGAAGCGGACGCGCGGGCGACCGCGATGGCCGACACTGGCCACGGCAGCCAAGCACAATCGCTCTCGGGCGCATCTCCCGCCGACGAGTACGTCTTCTACGAGATGCCGATGGACTTCGGCGGGGTAGGCGTCGTCAGCGCCCGGACGGGATTGTCGGTGTTTGGAGCGTCGATCGTCTGGATGGGCCGCGGCGACATCTCCTACCCGACGTCGTGGCAGCCCGCTGGCGAGCTCGGTTCGGGCTGTATCCAGCACATCGACGCACCTGTGCCTGCGGCTCGCGGGTTCAACCTCGACAGCACCAAGTCCCTGTCGTCCTCCGAGCTGGACCCGGTCGTGCACGAGGTCTGGAGCACAGCTCTTCCGGAGGCTCTGCATGGCGCAGGCACGGTGCTCGACGCGATGGTGTTGCTGTATCCGCGTTCGGAGGGTGCATTCCAGCCGGAGTCGGCGGAGTGGGTCGTGATGATCAACTCCAGCGGGCTGCCATAGACTCGAAGCGGAAAGGGACGTAACGGCGCGGCGAGCCACGATCGTGTCTCGTATCTTCCGCAAGGTAATTATACGAGTTTGGTCAACGTGGCTGCCTGCCGGCTTTGAGTTCGGTTACTATCCCTGCGTTCCGGACCACGTGTAGCAGGGTCGGGATCCCTGCGTGGCCGGAAGCCGTGAAGTCGTTCGAGTTGCGCTCCACTTGGGAAAGGGTCTGCAATGAGCTTTGCCTTGTCCGCAGCAGTGGATTCCCTGGTTGCCTTCGATGGCGCCGGGATGGGGCATGGGCCAACGCGGGAGTTGATCCTGTCAACGCCGTGGGCTGGACTCGATGCTCGGCGCCGCGGTGGGCACGGACCGACCTGCGAATCGAACGAGAAGCTTGGCTCTGACGCTGAGGTGACCGGATGAGAATGCCTGTTGTTGTGGCGATGGCGTCAATGGTCGTGGGCCTGACGCTGGCGGGGTGCGGTAGTGGGTCCGGCTCTGCGCCGCCCGGTGGAGGAACTGGCGCGTCTGCCGGCGCGTCGGGCAGCGGAGGCATCGCGGGCACGGGCGGCACGTTCTCCGACGCAGGCGGCTTGGACGGCCAGGCGGGGTTGGGTGGCTCGGGCGGCGCGGGTGGCGTCGGCGGAGATGCGTCGGTGGACGACGCATCGGCCGGCGGCACGGGCAACGCTGCGGGCGCTGCTGGCAGTGCGGGCAGCGCTGGCAGCGCTGGCACTGGTGGGAGCGCGGGGGCTGACGGCGGCGATGCGGGAATGGCCGGTGCGGCGGGCGCGTCGGGGGTTGGAGGCGCGGGTGGCACCCTGGACGCTGGTGACGACGGCGCGGCGGGCGGCGGCAACTCGTGGCCCACGCAGTGCTCGACCTGTCACGGGAGCTCGGGGAATCCAGCCCCGCCCATGGATGTCTCCACCAACATCGATACCTCGGCACCGGGCGTCGGTGCGCACCAATCGCATCTGGGCCCCTCGAGCTGGCACCACGAAATCCAGTGCAACGAATGCCACGTCGTTCCCTCGAAACCCTACGACCCGGCGGTCCCCACCCACATGAACGGAGCGGACGACGTGATCTGGGGGCCCCTGGCTCAGCAGGGCACCTTCGACAAGACCGCGTTGACTTGCTCTTCGACCTACTGCCACGGCGGCACGCTCGACCCCGATCTTGCTGGGACCACGTCGAACCGCAACCCGCAGTGGATCACGGTCGACGGCTCGCAAGCGCAATGTGGAACTTCCTGTCACACGCTCCCGCCCGGGGGCGGGCATCCCGCGGCCACGACGTGCGAGGCCTGCCACAACCAGGTTATTTCGGTGTTCACACCGGGCAATCCCCCGACGGTCGTGTGGACCGATCCGACCAAGCACATCGACGGCAAGGTGGATGTGATCGGCCTGAACTGCACCAGCTGCCATGGCGATCAAGGCACGGGAGATCCGGCACCGCCACTGGGCACCAAGGGTGAGACGGCCACCACGGAGCCGGCGGTCGGTGCGCACCGGGCGCACCTTGCGACGTCGCCATGGCACCACGACGTTTCCTGCACGGACTGCCACGCGTTGCCGACGACGACACAGCACGCCAACGGCACGGTTGATTTCAACTGGTCGACGTTGAGCAGCGCCGGCGGCGCCGCACCGGCCTTCGACATGACGAGCGTGACGTGCTCGTCGGTATACTGCCACGGATCGACGCTGTTGGGGGCCAACGCCGGCGGATCGGTGGCGCGCACCCCGGTATGGAACCAGGTGGATGGCAGTTGGGATGCGTGCGGCACGACGTGCCACACCAACCCGCCGGGCGGGACGCACCCGGCGGCGACAGCGTGCGAAGCGTGCCACGGCACGGTGATATCGTCCTACGATCCGGCCAATCCGCAGGCCACGGTGTGGGCAGATCGAACGCTGCACATCGACGGAAAGGTGGACGTGGCGGCGATGGACTGCACGAGCTGCCATGGCGACAAGGCGACGAACAACCCCGCTCCTCCGCTGGGAACGAAGGGTGAGAGCCTGACGACGGAGGCGGCGGTGGGGGCCCATCGCCAGCATCTGGGCGGCAGCACCTGGCATCGTGCGGGGCAATGCACCGACTGCCACGCCGTGCCCACGAGCACGACGCATTCGAACGGCGCGGTGGACTTCGCTTGGGGGACGGTGAGCTCGGCGGATGCGGCCAGCCCGTCGTTCTCGCTGTCCACGGTGACGTGCAACGGGACCTACTGTCACGGTACGACGCTGCTGGGGCCCAACGCAGGTGGCACGGTGAATCGCAATCCGGTGTGGACCACGGTCAATGGCACGTGGGACGCGTGCGGCACGACGTGCCACACCAACCCGCCGGGCGGATCGCATCCGGCCTCCAACGCGTGCCCGACGTGTCACACGGCGGTGATCAGCTCGTTCGTACCGGGCAATCCGCCGACGGTCAGCTGGAGCAATCCGGCGCTGCACATCGACGGCAAGGTGGATGTCGTGGGATTGACGTGTACGAGCTGTCACGGCGACACGCCCACGAACAATCCCGCACCACCGCTGGGCACGCACGGCGAGACCCAAACCAGCCAGGCGGCGGTAGGGGCGCATGCGCAGCATCTTTCGTCGAGCAGCTGGCACCGAGCGGGTGTTTGTGCCGATTGCCACACGGTGCCCACATCGACCACGCACTCGAACGGAGCAACGGACTTCTCGTGGGGCGCGGTAAGCACCGCAGGCGGCGCCGCGCCTGCATTCAACAGCAGCACGGTCACCTGCAGCGGTACCTACTGCCACGGAACGACGTTGCTGGGGCCCAACGCCGGAGGCACCGTCAACCGGACGCCGGTGTGGACCACGGTGAATGGCACGTGGGACGCGTGCGGCACGACGTGCCACACCAACCCGCCGGGCGGGACGCACCCGGCGTCGAACGCCTGCCAGAGCTGCCACCCGGCGGTGGTCTCGGCCTACAACGCGGGCAATCCGTCGGCCACGGTGTGGGCCGATCCGAACCTGCACGTCGACGGCAAGGTGGAGGTGACGAACCTGACGTGCACGAGCTGTCACGGGGACACGCCGACCAACAATCCGGCGCCGCCGCTGGGCACCCACGGCGAGACGCAGACCAGCCAGGCGGCCGTAGGGGCGCATGCGCAGCATCTTTCGTCGAGCACCTGGCATCGAGCGGGTGTTTGCACCGATTGCCACACGGTACCGACATCGACCACGCACTCGAACGGTACGACGGATTTCGCCTGGGGCGCGGTGAGCACCGCAGGCGGCGCCGTGCCCGCGTTCAGCAGCAGCACGGTCACCTGCAGCGGCACCTACTGCCACGGAACGACGTTGCTGGGGCCCAACGCCGGAGGCACCGTCGACCGGACGCCGGTGTGGACCACGGTCAACGGCACGTGGGACGCTTGCGGCACGACCTGTCACACCAACCCCCCGGGAGGCGCGCATCCCAACAACCTGGCGTGTCCCAATTGCCATGGTGCGGTGATCAGCTCCTACAGCAACACGCCGCCCACGGCCACCTGGGCCAACGCGGCATTGCACATCAACGGCAGCGTGGAAGTCTCCGGATTGACCTGTACGAGCTGCCACGGTGACAGCGCGACCGGCCAGCCGGCGCCCCCGATCGGCACCAACGGGGAGACCGCTACCAACCAGGCGGCGGTGGGGGCGCACCGGCAGCACCTGGGCGCGAGCACCTGGCACCGGGATGGCCAATGCACCGATTGCCACACGGTGCCGACCTCGACGGGGCACTCGAACGGCACGACGGACTTCACCTGGGGCACGGTGGCCAATGCGGACGGTGCGAATACGACATACTCGACGAGCACGAACACGTGCACCGCGAGCTACTGCCACGGCAGCACGCTGCTGGGGGCCAAGACCGGAGGCACGGTGGCGCGCACGCCCCAGTGGACGACGGTCAATGGCACGTGGGACGCTTGCGGCACGACCTGCCACACCAATCCGCCGGGCGGATCGCACCCGGCCCACACGGACTGCCGCATCTGCCACCAGGCGGTGGTGGCGACCTTCGACCCGGCGACCAACGCCACGATATGGGCCGATCGCACGCTGCACATCAACGGTATCGTGGAGTCCAACAAGTACCACGACCTGGCCAACTGGACGTCGCCCAAGAACCAGGCCAACCATCACGGCAGCAACTACTTCCTGACGAACCAGCAGCGCGACGAGCACAACACGTCATGCGCTGTATGCCACGGTGCGGACCTGAACGGGGGCACGGTCGGCGTGTCCTGCAACAACACCTCCTGCCACGGGGGCGATTGGCGCGCCTGTACGTTTTGCCACGGCACACCCCCCAGCCAGAACAACCCGCCGGTAGGCGTGGGCGGCGAGACGTTGACCAACACCCTGGCGGTGGGCAGGCACACGGCGCACTTGACGTCGAGCACGACGCACGTGGCGTTCGCCTGTGGCAGCTGCCACGCCATTCCGCCGGCGGGAGACGTGTCCCATGCGATGCAGTACGTGCCGTCGGCCGACCTTTCGACGGCGGGGCATCACGGCGACGTGGTCTTCAGTGCGCCGGCTACGGGCATGACGTTCGACGTCAATGGCACGCAAGGCACTCCGGTGTCTGCTCGGGGCACGTGCACCGGTGCGTGCCATTCCAACGGCCGTGGCGGTGCGCCGGCGGTCACGCCCTATTGGGCGGGAGGATCGTGGAACGCGGGCTCCTGTACCTCTTGCCACGGCAACCCGCCCAACAGCGGAGAGCACTGGCACGTCGGAAAGTTCACTTTGGCATGCACCACCTGCCACCCGGCGGCCAACACGTCCACGCACATGAATGGCACCGCCGACACGACCGCTGTCACGTCCATCGGCTCGATCACCATCACGCAGGGCGGCGCTTGTGGGACCAACGGGGTGACGTGCAACGGCACCTGTCACGGCAAGTCGCACTCCAACTACTGTTGGTAGCGGCATCCCCACCCACCGCTAGTCTTCATTCCTGATCGCGTCCGTCGCCTCCTCGCGGTATACATCCGTATCGATGCCCGTTCCCGTCGTGATCGTGGAGATCGCACCGCCCAACGCGCCGCCCGTGCTCGCAAGGACGTTGGTCGCTGCGTGCTCTCGTGCGGTCGAGCGCGGGCGCTGCAGCCTGGTCACCGACGAGCCGGACGACGTGGTGCCCCAGGCGATTGCGATCGTTTCGTGGGAGGGGGCCGACGAGCTGCGCGTGCGCATCGAGGTGGGGATTCGGCGGACCGAGCGTGCCCAGTGGTTGTCGCGGACGATGAGCTTCCGTGCGGAGGACGATCCGGCCGAGCGGTGGAAAGCGGCGGGGTTGACGGTTGCCACGCTTGTCGGACAGGTGGCTCCGCCTGCCGCGTCCGTCGGCCAACCTGCTCCGAGTGGGACCGCGCCGGTCCGTGCGGCGCAGTCGGCCGCGCGCGTTGCGCCGGAGAAGCCCACGGCGGCCGCGCACGCCGGCGCCGACGTGTCACGCGCTCAATTCGAGGGCGGCTTGCGGGCTGGTCCTGGGCTGGAGTCGGGAAGCCTGCGTCTGGGCGCCGTGGCCGCGGTGGGTTACCAGCCAGCGCACTTTCCGGTTCAGCCTTGGTTGTGCGGGGGATATGCCGCGCAAGCGGCAGGAAGCCAATACGTGGGAGTTGCCTGGACGAACGTGGGAGTCGGCGCATCCATGGACTTCGCGGTTACGGGGCAGTTCGGGCTGCGTTTCCGTTCCGAGTTGATGATGCAGCGCGTGGGCGTGACCGCCACGGATCGCGCCGGCGGCTCCAGCGAGTCGGGGGCGGCCTGGAAGACGGGCTGGCTGTTGGGCGTCGACACGGTCTGGCCGGCTGGCGGTGCCTTCGCAGTGACGGCGGGCGTTGACGCTTGGACGACATCGGGACGGGTGTTCGTGCGAGTGAGCGACCGCACGGTGGGTACGGAGCCGATCTTCGGCTGGGCCGGACGGTTGGGTGTGCGAGTGCGCGTGCCGTGACGCGGCGCGTGCATCGTCCGAGCTCGTCGAGTGCACTGCCTGCCTTCGGCGGGATCGGTTACTAGTATGGACGTGTCGAACCGTGCGAGCCACAGCGTCGATCGACGGCCTCAGCTTCGCGTCGTGCCGGGTGGAGCGTCGTGCGCCGATCGCGGCTTGCTGTCGGACGACGAGCTCATCGAGGCGGTGCGGCGAGGCGACCACAAGGTAGCGGGCGGTCTGTACGATCGGCTGTGCGGCGTGGTGGATGGGACGATCTACCGGCTGTTGGGGCGCCGCGAGGCGGACCATGACGATCTGGTGCAGTCGGCTTTCGAGCAGATCGTGTTGTCGATTACGAGACGAACGTTTGCCCGCGAGTGCAGCCTGACGACGTGGGCGGCGACCGTGGCGGCGCACGTGGGGCTCAACGCGCTTCGCGCGCGAACCCGTGAGCGTCGCGTGTTGGACCGATCGGCAGCGCCGGACCTGGACTCGGTGCACTCCAAGTCGCACTCCGACGTGGAGCGGGAGGTACTGGCGCGGCGGGAGCTCGAGCGCATTCGATCTCACTTGGCGGCCATGTCGCACGAACGGGCGGAGGCCCTGGTGCTGCATGACGTGCTGGGCCATGAGCTGAACGACATTGCCGCCATGACGGGCGTGAGCGTGGCAGCCGCGCAGTCTCGTCTCGTGCGAGGCCGTCGCGAGCTGGCCGCGAGGATGGCGGACGGTGGACCCCACGACGACGAGAGGGAGGAAGCATGAAGCCTCCAGAGTCGCAGTCCGTGCAGTTGCTCCAGGCTCTGGCCGAGCTGCGAGTTCCCGCCGACGATCCGGCGCTGGCGGGGAGCCGCCGCGATCAAGTCGTTGCCCACGTTGCCTCGGTGGTGAAAGAAGAGCAGCAGAGGGCAAGAAGACGTCGGTGGCGGCCGCTGGTGGCTGCGCTGCTGGCGGCAGCGATGCTCATCGTGGTGCTGGGCGCGGTGCGCTCTGTCCGTCATGCTCGCGAGAGCGCGGTGCCGTCGGCTGTCGCGACCGAGCCTGCGGCGCGGGCGCGAGCAGTTGACGGGACGGTTCTGGTTGCCCGCGGCGGGGCTCTGTCACCGGTCGCGGCGCAACAGGATACGGAGCTGCAAACGGGGGACGAGCTTCGCACCGCGGCGCAAGGCGGCGCTACGGTGGTGTTGGCCACGGGCGTCATCGTCAACGCGGGACCAGCCACGACCGTCAGCATCGGCGCGGTTCGGCAGGAGCCAGCCGGTCGTGACGACATCGTGCTCACGATGGGCCGCGTCGATCTGTCGGTGCCCAAACTTCCCCCGGGCCGGAGCTTTGCCGTCCGCACGCCCGATTCGGAGGTCGTGGTGCACGGCACGCGCTTTTCGGTGACGGTGTCGTCGGCTTCGCCCGGCGCGCCGCTCACCACGAGCGTGCAGGTCACCGAGGGGCTGGTGTCGGTCTCGCACGCGGGCGGCGAATCCTGGCTGACGCGGGGAGAGACGTGGTCGTCCTCGGCCGAGCCCGCCGTGGCGCCGCAGGCAGGTCCCCCGCTCGGAAGCGCGGAGCGTCCGCCTGCAACCCCGCCGTCGTCCCGTCCGGTCGCGTCGACGGCGCCTGCGGGAGCGTCGGCTCGCAGCAGTCTCGCCGAAGAGAACGGTCTGTTCCAGGCTGCGATGGCTGCGAAGCGCCGGGGCGACGATCGGGCGGTGCTTGGCGCGCTCGACCGGCTGTTGTCGCGGTATCCGACATCGCCGCTCGCGCCCGATGCGCGGGTAGAGCGCTTTCGCGCGCTCAAGCGGCTCGGCGACGAGAAGGGTGCCGCCCGCGAGGCGCGCCGGTACCTTGCCGAGAATCCCGATGGCTTCGCGCGCGACGAAGCGCGTGACACCGTCCTGTCCCCCGCACCGTCGAGCTCGCCGCCGGCCCATTGACGTCGTGCGTTGGTGGCGAGGCCTTCTCGCACACGCTCCGACCGTGGCGCCGGAACTTTTTCTCTCGCCCCGCGCCTGCCGTCACCTCGTCGCGGTTACTGATGATCTCGAGAACGCTCAGCATGCGCTTCGCGACCTTTCTTGCCCTTCTCTTTCTGGTGGTGACCGGACTGCTCCATTGCGGCGTGGGCGCCGACTCGTCGATAGGACTCTTCTCGGGCTCCGGCGGCGCGGCGTTGGACGACGCGGGTGCCGGGCCGGATGCCAAGAGCGACGCTCCGGCGGGCGATTCGGCTGCTTGTGCCGCGCTGCATTGTTCGGGTGACACACCCTATTGCGATCCCGAGGGCGGCGCCTGCGTGGCGTGCTTGTCGCACGCTCATTGCAGCGGTGACCATCCCTGGTGCAGCCCGGGGCATGTTTGTGTCCAGTGTCTGTCGGATACGCAATGCCAGGCATCCGGCTTGCCCACGTGCCTGTTGTCCGAGGGCCGATGTGTGGAATGCCTGGGCCCGGCGCAGTGCAGCTCCGGGATCTGCAACGCCGATCACGAGTGCTCGAACTGACGACCACATGGAGGTATGTGCCGTGAACCGACTTCGACTTGCCAGCTTGCTCTTGCCGGGAATCCTCTTTAGCGCCGCCGCCATCGCTGGGTGCGGCAGCTCCAACGACACATCGCTGTCGCAGCCCGTTCCGGGCACCGGAGGCGCTGCGGGTACCGGAGGATCGACCGACGGCGGTCCCGGGGGTGATGCGTCCGCGGGCACCGGTGGCTCGGGGGGCACCACGCCCGACGGCTCCGCGGGTACGGGAGGAGCGGCGGGGACCGCGGGCGCTGGGGGCACGGCAGGAGCGTCCGGCACCGGGGGCAGCGGCGGTGGTCCTCAGTGCACCGGAGACGGCAACTGCGCCCAGCCACTTCCTTACTGCGATATCCCGAACGGCGTTTGCGTGGCGTGCCTGGGCGACGCGAACTGCGCCAACACCAACCGCCCCGCCTGCGATTTGGCGACGCATACCTGTGTCCAATGCACCAGCAACCAGAACTGCGGTGGCAATCAGCCATACTGCAACACGGCAACCGATCGGTGCGTCGAGTGCGTGACGGACACGAACTGTGGCGATCCAACGATGGCCTGCGACCCGGCGACCAACCGCTGCGTGAGCAAGTGCGCCTCCAGCGGCCAGTGCGCGCTGCCAACCCCATACTGCGATGTCACCAAGGGCTTCTGCGTGCAATGCCTCGACACCGGCAATTGCGCCAACACCCAGCACCCGGTCTGCGCACCGACCGGGCAGTGCGTCGACTGCGTCGACAACACGACCTGCACCACCCAACGGCCGTACTGCAACACCGCGACCTACGCCTGTGTTCAGTGCCTGACCGACGCCAACTGCGGTAACCCGTCGATGACGTGCAGCGCCCAGGGGCAGTGCCAGTGCGCGCCGGGCACCTCGTTCTGCAACGGTCAGTGCATCAACACCGCCACCGACCCGAACAACTGCGGCGGCTGCGATCACGTCTGCCAGAACAGCCAGACCTGCCAGAATTCGCAATGCGTGTGCAACCCGGGGTTCGAGCTGTGCAACGGCCAGTGCCGCGACACGCAGAACGACCCGATGCGGTGCGGAAACTGCTACACCCAGTGCGCCGCCCAGGAAACCTGCGTGGCCGGTGCGTGCGAGTGCCGGCCCGGGCTGACGCTGTGCAACGGCCAGTGCGTGGACACGACCTCGGACCCGCGCTACTGCGGCGGCTGCAACACCGCGTGCTCCACCGGACAGAAGTGCGAGAGCGGTCAATGCTCGTCCCTCGGCCAGGGCTGCGCGAACAACCTCACCGAGTGCCCGGTCGGCAACAACCTCGTGGCCTGCGTCGACACCCAGACCGATCCTCTGCACTGCGGCGACTGCCAGACGCGCTGCCAGGCCGATGAACTCTGCATCGGCGGCAATTGCGATCTCTACCGCCTGGCCTCCTCGTGCAACACCTGCCCGTGCACCAACACCTGCAACCAGCTCGTCGACAATCCTCAGTGCTGCGAATACCCGCAGGCCGGAAGGATCATCTGCGTCGAGAACGCGAACACCTGCCCGTAGCGCTTCGGTCCCTGTTCCATCTCGCCCAGAAGTGCTCTAGGTTCCGCGCCACCTGAGCATGGTCACATCGTCCCAACCGCTCCCTCGTCTCCGTGACCCCGACGAGTTGCGCGAGATCGCCCGCCAGCTGCGTGTGTCGATCGTTCGCATGATCCACCGCTCCGGCTCCGGGCATACGGGCAGCTCCTTGTCCTGCGTCGACATCCTCACGGCCCTGTACTTCGCCGAAATGCGTCACCACCCGTTTCGGCCGGATTGGAAGGACCGCGACCGCTTCGTGCTGAGCAAGGGACACGCCGCGCCCGCCTTGTACGCCGTGCTCCAGCGCTGCGGCTACATCGCGCAGGACGACCTGAATCGCCTGCGCACGCTCAGCAGCATCCTGCAAGGCCATCCGGACTCGCGCCGCTGCCCCGGTGTCGAGGCCTCCACCGGCTCGCTCGGCCAAGGGCTCTCCATCGCCCACGGCATGGCGCTGGCCCTTCGCGACCGCCGCCCTCAGCCCCGTATCTACGCCGTGCTCGGCGACGGCGAGCTGCAAGAGGGTCAGGTCTGGGAGGCCGCGATGAGCGCGGCGCACTATCGCACGGCCAACCTCTGCGCCTTCGTCGATCACAACGGCCTGCAGATCGACGGCTTCGTGCAACAGATCATGAGCGTCGAACCCGTGCTGGACAAGTTCGCCGCGTTCGGCTGGAACGCGTTGAGCATCGACGGGCACGACATGCCGGCCATTCTCCGCGCGTTGGATGAGGCTCGCGTCTGCACCGACAAGCCCACCGTGATCGTGGCGAAGACCGTCAAGGGCAAGGGCGTGAGCATCTTCGAAAACAAGGTCGAGTGGCACGGCAAGGCGCCCAACGACAAGCACCTGGCCATCGCGCTGCGCGAGCTGGGCGAGCCCGTGGAGGAGCCGTCATGACCCGGATCCTGTCTACCCGCGAGGAGTACGGGCGCACCCTGGTTCGCTTGGGCGAGCGCAGCCGCGACATCGTCGTGCTCGACGCCGATCTGTCGTCGTCGACCTGCACCGCGGCGTTCGCCAAGCGCTTCCCCGATCGCTTCTTCAACATGGGAATCAGCGAGCAGGACCTGGTGGGCACAGCCGCAGGCATGGCCCTGGCCGGCAAGATCCCCTTCGTGTCGAGCTTCGCCATCTTCCTGACCGGCCGGTGCTGGGAGCAGATCCGGCAGAGTGTCGCCATGCCCGGGGTCAACGTGAACCTGGTCGGGACCCACGGCGGCATCACGGTCGGCAAGGACGGCGCTTCGCACCAGTCGCTCGAAGACATTGCCGTCATGCGGGCCATCCCAGCCATGACCGTGATCGTTCCGGCCGATGCGGTGGAGACGCGCAAGGCGGTGGAGGCCGCGGCCTGGTACGATGGCCCGGTCTACATCCGGCTGACCCGCGAGAAGCTTCCCGTGATCTACCCCGACGAGAAGCCGTTCCGCATCGGCGCGGGAATGGAGGTGCGCCCGGGCACCGACGTGACCCTGTTCGGCATCGGGTTGATGCTGCATTCGGCGATCGAGGCTGCCGAGCGTCTGGCCGAGGACGACATCTCGGCCAGGGTGGTGGACCTTTCCACGGTCAAGCCGGTCGACGAGTACCTGGTGCTGAAGTGCGCGGACGAGACAGGGTGTGCGGTGACCGCGGAGGAGCATTCGGTGATCGGAGGCTTGGGCGACGCGGTCGGGGAGGTGTTGCTGCGGCGCCATCCGATCCCGCTCGAGCGGGTAGGGGTGCGCGATGCGTTCGGCCGTTCGGGCAATCCCCAAGAGCTCCTCGAGTACTTCGGCCTGACGCCCGACGCGATCGTCAAGGCTGCGAAGAAGGCGATCGAGCGCAAGCGAAAGGTGTAGGTCCGAGCCGAGGGCCACGAAGCGAAGGCCGGACGACCGTCGAGCCTTGCAGCCGGCCCGTCGTTGCGGCTACACCCGCGCCATGTCCGACCTCAAGTTGTTCACCGGCAGCTCCAATCCCGAGCTCGCCCACAAGATCGCCCACACCTTGGAAATCCAGGTCG
The DNA here is from genome assembly GCA_021847645.1 of Myxococcales bacterium. GTDB lineage: Bacteria > Myxococcota_A > Polyangia > Polyangiales > Polyangiaceae > JAJZQG01. The sequence goes on along the minus strand of JAJZQG010000045.1, from coordinate 11,971 downwards.
GCAACGCCGACGTCACCCGGTACTCGGACGGCGAGGTCGCGCTCAGCCTCAACGAGAGCGTGCGCGCTTGCGAGGTGTTCATCGTCCAGTCCACGTCGTATCCCGGCAACGACCACCTGATGGAGCTGGTGCTGATGATCGACGCCTGCCGGCGCGCCTCGGCCGCGAGCGTCACGGCCGTCATCCCGTACTTCGGATACAGCCGTCAGGACAGGCAGACGCGCCCGCGGGTGCCCATCTCGGCCAAGGTCGTGGCCAACATGCTCGAGTCGGTCGGTGTGGATCGCGTGATCACGGTCGACATCCACGCCCAGCAAATCCAGGGCTTCTTCGAGGTGCCGGTGGATCTGCTCGGCTCCACGCGCCTGCTGGTCGAGCACCTGCGCGGCTTGGACCTGGCCGATCCCGTGCTCGTCTCGCCCGACGCGGGCGGTGTGGAGTTCGCCAGCTCCTTTGCCCTGGGGCTCGGCGGAACCATGGCGCTGATCGACCGGCGCCGCGATTCCCCCGCCAAGGCCAAGGCCATGCGCCTCATCGGCGACGTCGCCGGACGCGATTGCGTGCTGGTCGACGACATGATCGACACGGCCTCGACCCTGACCGAAGCCGCCGATCTGCTCATCACCTCGGGCGCCCGCAGCGTTCGCGCCGCGGTCACCCACCCGGTGCTCTCCGGCTCGGGTGTCGAGAAGCTCAATCGCTCGAAGATCTCCGAGCTCATCACCACGAACACGATCCCGCTGCCCGTCGAGAAGCAGATCGACAAGATCACCGTCGTGTCCGTGGCCGACCTGCTCGCCAAGGCGATTCAGTACATCCACACCGGCAAGTCCCTCGCCGAGCTCATCGCCAACTCCTGAAGTCCCCCCGCCATCCAACTCGTGCTCACCAGCACGGCGGGCGAGCCGGCAGCGGGTCGTCCGCCGAGGTCGGCAGCACCTTGCGAAGATACTGGTAGTCCTCGTCGCAGAACACCCCGGGCCCTTCGCCGTTGAGCTCCGCCCGCTCGTTGAACGTGCGATACCCCCCGGCATCCATCAGCCGGTTGGGCTGGTCGCCCACGTTGTGGAATTCCCCGCCGTACGGATCGGCCAGCCCCAGCGAGTGCGCCACCTCGTGCGTCATCGTGGTTCCGATGAGCGAGCCGAGCACGAATACCGCACAGCCGATCTGCGTGCCCCGGTCCGACGCCGGACAGCCCTCGGTCGAATGCAGCACCGGGATCTGCAAGGTGGCCAGGTCTTGCGCGGTCACCGGCGCACCACCCGCAACGTCGGGACGGAACGGATCGAAGAGCTGGTCGAACGCGGCCGTCGCCCCATCGAGCTGATTGGCGAGCGTGCCCGGATGCGTGCTGAACCCGAAGAACGACTCGACGAAAACACCGCCGTAGCCGGGATAGCCGTCCTGCTGGGTAGTTGCGTTCACGCCACCGATCTTGTCGTAGAGCCTGGTGTTGTCGGTGTCCTTGCCCGGCGTGTTGTCGTAGCCCAGCAGCCCCGAGCCGTTCGGGTCCGGACCGCTGATGTCCACCTGTGCGTACTGGGCGAAGTCGCTGGGCTCCTCGAAGCGAAACTCCACGTTGATACCCGCATAGTCGCGCACGGATACTTCCATGACGCGATCGCGAATGCGCTGGTCCACGGCCCGCAGCCCGAAGCGTCGCAGGCTTCCGATGTAGGCCGGAAGGAAGTTGAGCCACACTACCTGCTTGACGTGTGCGATCGAGAACGTCACGCTGGCCGCGTCGCCCTGGGCCGTGTCGGTGCCGAAGCGCACGACCGGCCGGATGGTCCCGCTGAAGGTTCCTGCCGACTGCCTCAGGTCCAGGCTGCTGCCGAGCTCGTCCTGCTCGTTGAGCACGTAGCGCACCAGGTTGCCCGATACGAAGTCGGGGACCAGCGAAACCGACACGCTCGTGCCCGACGTCTGCCCTTCGAGCAGGAAGGTGCCGTCGAGCTGGAGCGTGGTCAGCGGCGCCGACGGATCCGAGGTGCCGGAGGGGAGCCCCACGAACCCGGCGCCCTGCACGTCGACATATTGACCCAAGCTGGCCGTCGTGGGCGAGAGCGAGCTGATCGTGGTGAGCAGAAGGTCGAACGCGATCGCGGCCGGAGGTGCCTCGAGCGCAACGCCACCCGAGGCCGTGCCATGACGATTGAGGATCTTGACCGTGCCCTCGAACGTGCCCGGATGGATGCCCGCGATCTCTGGCGCAAACGGGAACGCGACCCGCGTGCGATCGTAGGGGCTCACCGGGGCCGCTGTGACTTGCTGCTCCGCGACCGGATCGCACGTCGTGCCGGTCTCCGGACGAAAGCACCCGTCCACCACGGCCACCGTGTCACCCTCGAGCCCGCCGAGCAGAAAGCCGTCGCCCTCGACCACGATCGGATCGTTGACGAAGATGACACCCTGCTGCACCTTCGAGACTTGCGGCTGCAAAGATTCGCGTACGTCGAGCCCGACCGCGTAGGCCAGCGACGTATGCGTCAGCCCGTCGTCTTCGTCCGAGGACACGACCACATCGCCGGTGAGCTCGCCGCTGGACGCGGGCAGTCCGGCGACGTCGGCCGCGGGCCATTCGGCCTCGAGCTGGGTTGGGCTCACCCAGTTGGCAGCGAGCGTCACCTGGGCGGGGCTCCCGTCCATCGTTCCCGTGAGGGTGACCGTCGAGGCGCCGATATTTCCCGGCACGAAGCCGGCGCCCTTGATGACCAGCTTGCTCCCCGGCAGCACCAGGTGCGGCTCCACGGACTGGATGATCATGTCCTGCGTCTGCGTTTCCGGCGGCGCCGAGGGCACGCCCGCGCCGTCGGACGACGCGCAGGCGAGCAGGACGAGCAGGGCAAGCGGAAGCAGGCTCTTCATGTCTCTCACAGGGGAGGCGGGCACGCGGAAGAGTTGAGCCCGATACAAATGTCGTATAGGTTCTCCGAGCCCTTCCAGCCGTGGACAACCACGTAGTACATGTCGTCCGTCGGCACCGTCCACTGGAACGACTCGTTCGAATCGCCGCTCTGGCCGTTGTTCGGGTCGCAGCCGCTCGGGTCCGTCTCGGTGCACGGCGTCAGCAGCGTGCTGCCCTGGTAGAAGCGGATGTCCAGGTCTTCGCTGTAGTTGGTCTGCACGAACGCGAGCGTGGCATACACGGTCTCGCCGCCGTACAAGTACACGCCGAACCAGTCGTCGTCCCCCGAGCAGATGGCGTTGGTGTCCGAGTGGTACGTCCCCGCGCCCAGGTCCACGTTGCGCGCTTGCGAGGCATTGTCGTCGTCTTCCGCCGGGTCGTCGGTGCAGGTGCTCGCGCCGCTGCACGACTGGCTCTTCGATTCGTAGGCCAGGCTGTAGGTGTTCTCGCCCGTCTCCCACGAATACACGCGCAGGAAGTAGGTGCCCATCGGCACGCAAGCGCTCACCGTCTCGTTGGACGTCAATGTGTCGGACTTCGCGAGCACGTTGCCGTCGTAGCCCACCAGCTCCAGATCCAGATCGGTCGACGAGCCGCCCTGGATCGATCCGGTGATGACGCTGTCGCCGTCCGTGTCGATGGGATACCAGTCCTCGTCCGCGCCTCCGTTGGGCGACGGACAGCTCTTGAGGTCGGGATAGGTGCCCGGATAGATCCCCGGGTAGATGTACTTCGCCTGGTCGATGGTGTCGTTCTGCTCGAAGGAGTCGTCCGTGCAGGTGGTGGGCGCGGTGCTCTCGCACTTGAAGCTGCTCGGAATGCACTGACGGCCCGTGGCGCCGTCCACCGACACGAACTCGGTCAGCGAGCAGTAGTACGCCGGATCGCCGCAGTCGCTGTCGGACGAGCAGGCCTTGAAGCAGTAGGTGTCGCCCGCCGAACCCATCAGCAGGCAATGGTCGGCGTCGCCGCCACATTGGGTATCCGACGTGCAAGGCTCGCACAGCCCCAGGCCGCCGGAGCCGCCCGGGTTGGTCACGGTCATGCTGTAGGTGCCCGTCGAGGGCGCCTGGGTCAGGTGATCGCAGTTGCCCGAGGCGTCGTCGTTGTCCTGCGCGACTATGATGTAGTACAGCGCAGCGCTCGAGCCCGCGGGCTGCCCCGCCACCGGGTTGGGCACGTCCGCGCCCCAGGTCCCGCTCTTCATGTCGCCCTCGAGCAGCGTCATGGTCACCTGGGACATCTGCGCGAGATCGGGCGGATCCCCCGGAGGCGTCGTGGAGTAGTACAACAGCGGCTCGTACTTGATGCCGATGTCGTCGGCCACGTCCGCAAAGATGCTCAGCCCCACCACCGTGCTCTCATCCTGCGGCGTGTGCGTAATCGTCGGCGCCTGCCCGCTGCAATTGGGATCGAACGCCTTGCGCAGCACTACCAGGTAGTTCTTGAGCGCGGGCGGGTTGGTGCCGTCGCTCGCCGAGAGCCTCAGCTTGTAGCGGTCTGCAGACGCGACCTGGTCCTTGGTCGGGCACCAGTTCCACGTCGCGGTAAGCCCCGAGTCCTGGTCGAGCGTGGCGGCCGGGATGACCGGATTCTCCTGCTGGATGTCCACCGACGGCGAGTCCGCATCCTCCACGACGACCTTGAGCTGAAGGCACTTCTGCTTGGTCAGGTCGAGCGTGGTGCCCGTGCCCAGCGGCTGCCGGAAGACCGGCCCGGATCCCTCGCTGCCGCCCTGGACCGTGATCGTGATCGTCTCGCGCGTCACGTCCTTGCCGTCCGACGCGGTGAAGTCGAACGAGTGCTGGCCCACGTCGGAGGCGACGGGGGTCCAGCGGAACAATGCCGTATTGCCTGCCGGGCGCAGATCGGCCCGTGTGGCAATGTCGCTGATGTCGGTCACGAACCCGAAGGTGACGGCGTCACCGTCCGGGTCCGACGCCCGAAGCTCGAGCGTGAACTCGTCGTCCACGAAGATCACGCGGTCCGTCAGGTGCTCGAGGGCGGGAGGGCGGTTGGCCGCGTCCGAGCCGCAGGCCGGCAGGGCGAGGGAACCGCAAGCGGCCAATAGCACGGCAAGGGACGAGCGACACGCGCGGGAAGATTGTCGATGGAAGCCAGCCGTCACAACACTACATCGAACCATCGATATTGCCTCAGTTCGTCATCACCGTCAGCGTGTACGCTGCCGACGCGCCGCTATAGCCATAGACACGCACCGTGTACGTGCCCGCGCCCGTCGCGCTCACCTGCTCCTGGTCGCCCGAGCCCGTGCTCGTGTCCACCGATTCGGAGCCCCGCAGCAGCTCCATGTCGAGGTCTCCCTCGCTGCTGTCGAAGGTCGCCCGGACCGTCAGCGTGCCGCCCGTGGTGGTGATCTGGAAGTAGTCCTCGTCGCCCTGGCAGATCTTCAGGTTGCTGTAGCTGCCTGCCGCGAGCTGCGCCGCCGCGGCCGGGCTGTCGTTCGGCTCGAAGCTGTCGTCCGTGCAGCTCGTGCTCGAGCCGCCGCCGCTCTGGCTCACCGAGCACCACGCAGTCCACTCGTGCGCCTTCTCCGTGTCGTTCTGCACGTCTCGCTGCGCGCAGGGCTCGTCCTCGGACCAGTCTCGCCACATGGCCGCCCGGCCCGTCTGCTGCGCGTACGCCTTGAACAGGTCGTAGCCGCCGTTGCTGGCCTTGAACACCGTCGGCTCCACGCACGCGCTGCCCTGCAGGCTGTCGTTGTAGTCCTTGATGATCTGGTACATCGCCGAGGTCGTCGAGTTCCAGCAGCACGTCTTGGACTTCGAGTACTCCAGCTCCGCAAACATGTAGTCGTCCATCGCCCGGTAGGTGCGGTCGACCTCGGACTTCGACATGTAGAACTTGTCCTGCATCAGCGCGTACAGCTCGCGGAACGCCTCCTCGCGACGCTCCCTGGCGGAGCAGGACGCCGGATACTGGCGCAGGTGATTGCGCGCGTCCTCGATCATGCCGACCAGGGCGTCGCGCATCTGCTCCGGGGGAACCTCGCCCAGCAGGGTCTGGAACTGCGACGGACGCGCCTTGATATGCTCGTAGTCGGTGTCCGAGATCCAGCTCGCCTCGTCGCCGGCCATCCAGGTGTTGGTCCAGTAGCCGTTGACGTTCTTGGTCACGCGCCAGCGCTTGATGCCGCCGCCCAGCTTGGCGTACTCGTCCCCGTCGGAGTTGGCGCCCTCGCCGCCGGTGTAGGCGCTCGTGAAGTAGTTCTTCGAGCCGATGCCGTCTTCCCACTTGGGCTGGCGACGGGGCATCGATCCGCTGACCAGCTGCGCTTCGAGCTTGCCCTCGGCCAGCGCGGCTACGTGCTTGATGACCAGCGTGTGCCCGATACCGCTCTTCTGCCAACGCTCGAGCAGCACGTCGCCCGGGTGGATGGCGTCGGGCTTGAGGTTGAACGTGTTGCGCGAGTCGGCCAGGTTCATCGAGCCGAAGAAGTCGAGCACCAGCACCAGGAAGTGGCCCACGCGCTTGTTGAGGAAGACCTCGTCGAAGTACGCCCCGGCGTGCGCGCCCGGCTCCACGAAGTCCATCTGGTCGTCGTTCGGGATGAGCCCCTTGGCGCGCAGCTTCGTGTCCTTGGGCCAGCCCTGGGCGGCGAGCTGGTCGGCGGTCATCGAGGAGTAGTCCTTGTACTGCAGGGCGTAGTTCGGCGTGTTCTTGTAGCGCTCGCTGATGGTGCGTGCGCCGAAGTGGCCGAAGAACACCCGCTTTCCGCTGGAGTCGACCGCCGTCAGGTAGAAGGGCAGCTCGTACCAGGAGGCAAAGGCGATGCGCAGGAACATCGCGTTCTCGGAGCACTCGAGCTTGGGCGCGGCGATCGTCTTGCCCCAGGGCGTGGTGAGCATGAACGTGTCGTAGTAGCCGGCCTCGCTCGCGGTCCGGGACATCGACTCGATCCACTTCTGGTACTTCTGGTCCCAGTTCAGGCCGCTGTTGGCCTCCCAGGCGATGCCCGCGGCCTTGGCCGCCGGCGTGTCCTTGTCCTCCCACTTGTTGCGGGCCGTCCAGACCTGCGTGGCCGCGGTGTTGGTGGCGACCAGGGGGCCCGCGACCCCGGCGTTGTCCGCCTTGCCCACAGGCCCTTCCGAGGCGAACGGGCCGTCGATGCCGTAGTCTTCCTCGGCGTCGTCGGAGCCGGGCGCGGCCGAGTGGCTCGAGCAGCCCAGCGCCCAGCAGGCGGCGAGCGAGAGCGTGAGCGTGGCGGTGGATAGCCGAAGGACCCTTCGGAAAGCAGGGGACAAGCGCAACATCGTAACCTCCGCGGAACGCACCATCGGAACCCGGCGGCGCGTGGATGTCAAGGCAGTGTGTCCTTTGGCACCGGAATGATCCGCCCCTGGACCAGGACCTGCCCGCCGGCCCGTGCGACGACGAAGGTGCCACGTGCGCTTCGCCGCTCATGGCCGGCTGGTGCCCGCCGTGCCTCGACACCGGCGGGCCCGGCAACGCATACGTGTGCACGTGCAGAAGTGGCCTATGGGAACGCGCGTTGACCAGCCAGGGCGGCAACATCTGCGATCCGCCGTCGTGCCTCGGCCTGCCGTCCAACACGGGCCCGGAGGCGGGGCTCTGCTATGGCGCGCAGCGGACCGGCACCGAGGTGTGCGCGTGCGGGACCTGCCGCACGCTGTGCAGCTCGGACGCGGACTGCCCAACAGGGACGTGCCACGTCAATGAGCTTTGTTTCCCTCCGAACCAATGCCCCGCAACGGGCGATTGTCTGGCCGAGTGCACGGGATTCTGCCTCTAGGAGCGTGTCGGGGAGAAGATCAACGCGTAGGCGTACACGTGGGTTGCGCATCCGCATCAGGTTGGCTGCTCGCTTCGTTGCTGTCCGGAGAGGTCGAGTCGAGCCCCGGTTCGAGCGCGGCGTCGCTCGTGTCCGCGCCGTCCGGCTCGCCCACGGGCGGCACGGCGCCATGGCTGTCCGTGCCGCAGCCGCGCGCGAGCAGCGTGGCCGCTACCACGCCACCCGCCGCGGCCAGCCATGCAACTTGTGTCCATCCGGGATGGGTCATGGGTCCGGCGGCGTGCCCGGGCCGAGAGAATCAAGGCGGACCCGTAGCACGGTCATCCCGCCCTGACCCTGGTACATGGAGAAGACTTCGTCGCATGTCAGGGCGATGGGCCAACCCCAGCCGCCTCCCACGCTCGCGGGGTTGGGCAGCAACCAGGACACGCCGTCCGACAACCGTACGACAAGCAACCCGGAGTCGCGCGGGTTGCCGGTATTCAACGGATAGGGGAACGCAGCACGCCCGCAGCCTACCGCTGGCGCCATGCTGCCGGTTCCTATGGACTGGACATCCCAGCGCCGAAGCCGCCTCGGCTGTATCTTGCTCGGGTCGGTGCTGAAAGGCGACGTCATGATGGATTTGACGGGGAAGTCCGTGTCATTCGGGCCAAGGCTTTCGCCCTGGATCCAGACCAGATCCTTGCCGTCGCTGCCCGGGTCGCCCGCGCCCTTGGTCATGTCGGAGCCGAACCCCACCAACTCTTGTGCGCCATCCTGCGCGGTCCAGCGCCGCACCCGGTACGCCGGAAACGACTCCAGGGCAAACAACAGCGTGGGCCCGACCCACGTCGGCGGGGAGTAGGCGCCGGCTCCCTGCGCTGCGAGGCCCATGTCCGCACCATCCCACGCCCGCACACGGAAGTTGTAGCCCGTCTCTACGTAGTAGTCAGAGCCGGCGACCACCGTGGCGACATCAGGGCTGCTGTCCAACACGTCGAGCAGCACTGGTGGACTGAGCAGCGTGTCATCGCCGCCGACGGATACATCACGGATGCTCGTTCCGCCGGACCATTCGGAGATGACCCAGCTCGACTTGCCAGGAGCTACTCCACGCTGCGTTAGCCAGAGCGGCGGTATCTGCCCCGTCTGGTAGTTGTTCCAGAACGCTTGCCGCACGGGACCGTCGGCTTCCACGACGATGGACATGAAAGCCGTCTCACGGCCTGATGTGCCTTCTCGCCTGTATGTCTTGGCGAGCTGCATGACGACCTTCCCGTCTGCGTCAACATACGCTGGTGCCTCGCCGCCGATCGCATACGGTGGCTTGATGTCCGTTGGCCAATCCACCTTGATCTGGCGGCAATTGTAGCTGTCTGGGCCCAGGTCCTGCGTGCACGCCTCCCAGGCCAGCGGCGGCGGCAGCAAGTCACGGCTGGGCGGCACGTAGAGCCGGTACTTGCAGTCCATGACCGGATACTCAACCCAGCCCTGCGGCACGTCTGGCGGAATGGGCTGCGGCGCACAGGTGGCTTGCGCGTCCGCGTCAGCCGGTGCGCTCGCATCATTGCTGTCCGGAGAGGTCGAGTCGAGCCCCGCTTCGAACGCGGCGTCGCTCGCGTCGGCGCCGTCCGGCTCGCTCACGGGCGGCACGGCGCTGTTGCTCTCCGCGCCGCAGCCGCGCGCGACCAGCGCGGCCGCCGCAATGCCGCCCGCTGCGGCCAGCCATGCAATTTGTGTCCATCCGGGATGGGTCATGTCACAAGCACCCCGGTAGATCCGGCCACTTCCACGGCTGCTGGCCCAGCGAGTCGAGCCGCTGCACACGGAAGCGCTTTCCGCCCGTGCGCGTGACGAATTGATAGCCGTGGCTGTCGACCAAGGGTTGGCCGATCAGCTCGCCTTGATCAAAGCGCATCAGGTTCGGCTTCGCGGTTCCCAGCACGAACGGCGTGGCCTCGAAGCGCACGGTCACGTGCTTGCGAACCAGCTTGCTCGATCCGAACAGGAGCACGTTCCCGTCGCGGTCCACGCCAAGCCAGTGCTGCTCGAAGACACCGAGATGGGGGCCCTGCCAGACCACCTCGAGATCGCCCGACAACGGGTCGATGCGAACCAGCCTGGCCATGTGCAGCCAGCCGTTCACCAACCGGTCGTCCAGCACCCAAAGCATTCCATCCGTCGTGGCGACGGTGGCGGCCAGGACGCGGTTCGGCTCGTAGCCCGGGGTTGCCAGCAAGAAGGGATCGCCCCACTCGGGAACGATCCAGATCTCTTTGGTCCACTGCCCGGACCGGTCGCGTCCGCCGACCAGCACCAGCGCTCCGAGCGTGCGGCTGAACACCGGGGCGAACTCGGCTCGAGGAGCAATGGCCGGCAGATCGCGAGCGGCTGGTACCGCCTGCGCGACGCGGCCAGGCGCGATCTCCTTCTCCCAACTCAGCGCCAAGCCGTCGGACGATGCCTTGACGACGCCGCTGATGGCTGTGCCGTCGTTGCGTATCATGACGCCCTGCGCGTAGCGATAGCCTTGTCCGGCCGCGAGGTTCGGCTCCACCGCGGAGACGAACTCAAGCGTACTGTCCGCCAGCGCGTCGCGCAACGCCGGGCTGATCAGACCGTCGACTTGCAGGATTCGGCCCTGATCGTCGACCGGGCCCCATCCGCTCTCACCCTGCACGAGCACGGCTTCCACCGGCCCGTCGGTCCAGGGGCGCGGCCATTGTCCCCACCAGGGAGGCAGGACCGGATCCGTAGGCAGGGGACTGCCGATCTTCCAGTTGGGCAGCCGCAGCGTGACGGGCGGACGTGTCGGACACGCACTTCCGGCACACTCGAGGCATGAATCCCAGATTCGCGTGGTGTACGCGTCTGGGGCCATCGGGTCGAGGTAGTGCCGGCCCAGGCCCTCGCCCATGGCGTATCCGTCGTGCAAGTCGAGAGTGAAGTGAATCTCGTTATTCGGATGCGACACGGTGCCCAGCAGATCCTGCGAACGAGCGAGACCAGCGCGAAGACCCAATGCGCCGGACAGGCCCGAAGACACGTCCCACAGGCTGTCAAGCGCGTTGGCGGGCTTCGGGGTCGTGCCCGGGTCGACGAGCCAGGAATCGGCGATCCAGCGCGCGCGATCGTCCCAGTAGGTCCAGTCCAGAGCGGCAGTCTGGGACGGATAGTCGTACGCGGCGAATGCGCCGGTCGCCCCGAGCGACGGGAGCGTGACGTCGCGCCAGTTGTACAAAAAGCTGTCCGGCAGGTCGAAGTCCTGGTCGCGGCGTTGGTGGGAGCCGACGCTGCACCGTCGATTGTGGTTTAGCGGATCGACTTGACAGAACCTGAACGCCGTGCGCTTGCCCTGCTGCGACATCTCCGCGCCGTTGATCAGGTTGTGCGAGCCGATCACATCCGGGGCGATCCGGGATCGCACCTGGCGCGTACGCTCTACGCCGGCGCAACTCGTCGTCTTTCGTTCCAGCACCACCTCGGCGACCACCGGATCGCTCGCCCGGGGGCACGGCACCGGATCGCATGCGTCTCCGAGCACATCCCCTTGCCGATCCAGCTCGGCGTCGAGGTTGCAGTTCTCTTGTCCGGGATTGGGAACCCCCGGGCAGTTGTCCTGCTCGTTCGGGACTCCGTCGCCGTCGATGTCGTCGATGACATGCGCCAGCCAAGCGCCGTTGCCCGCGTCGAACGTGGTGGCCGCCTCGCTTCCAACAGCCCTGCAGTGAGGCGGTCCGTGGTCGGTGCGGCAGGCAGCGTTGTCCGCGCAGTCGGCGCTTGTCGTACACGACGTGGCGCATCGCCCGACGCCGTTCACATTGGGGTCGACGCAGGTCTGTCCTGCGGGGCAGAAGACCAGCGGACTGCAGAATTGATCGCCCGGAGATGGCGCGTCCCCCCCCGTGGAGTTCACGCCGATGATGTACCGGCCCGGAGAAAGGCCAGCGGTGTCCGGCAGATCGGTCGGCGCCAGCATGGCGTCGGGCACAATCGCTCCTGGCCCGATCAGCACCGGTCCACCCGAATCCCCGTTTCGGGTGTACGCATCGCGGTGATCGGCTGCGGCGAGGTTGACCGAGGGCTGCGGGCCATCGTCGGTCCGCACACCGTCGCATCGGTCCCATCTGCCGCCGCCGATAGTGCGGCCCGTGACGATGGCCGTGCCGAAGTCTCGTCCGCCCGCCCAGCCGTTCGGGCTCGGATCCCAGTCGGTCGAGCCTCCGCCGTACGCTACGAGGGTGATGCGCGGACCCGTGTCGAGGAACGCATCCAACCCCGGGAACGTGTACGTCGGCGGAGCG
>JAJZQG010000044.1 GCA_021847645.1 Myxococcales bacterium | reverse complement strand
CATTGCTGCACGAGATTTCCTACCTCGTTGAGCACCATTGTGGTGTTGACGACCGTACCGAACAGCGAAATGCCCGATACGGTCGAGATGGTAATGAACCAGGCGCCAGGTCCCGTGTAGTCCCCGGACGGATGTCGCATCGATCGGCGAGGGATGTAGAGCATCCGACGGGTTGAGCAACCTTCATGCCCGCACGCACGAGGCACATTCCCGCGCCAAACCACGATTCGAAACTGGCGGCCGCCACTTTTGCGGCGGATCCGCCATGGCGCGACGCGCGCATTCGCTCCGTCCAGCGTCGTCCTGGTAGCGGCACGGCACCCGCCGTGCCTCCCCGGCGCGGCATGCCGCGCTTTCGGCCCAATGCCTCCCGAGCCTTCGTCATGCCGCGCTTTCGCCCCAATGCCTCCCGAGCCTTCGTCATGCCGCGCTTTCGGTAACATCCTCTCGCGCTTCGTCTACGCCACCCACGGCGCGCGGCAGTGGGCCGCATGCACCTCCGTGCGAAAGCGCGCCATGGCGCGCCGCAGTAGGGCACACCGTGGTGTGCCCCTACCAGGACGACGCTGCCCCGCCCGCGCCGCACCAACGTTCGCGCCTATTGGTCTTGACAACGACCGCGAAAGCTGATCACCCGGTCGTGAGCACCGGCGCCGACGGCTCCGGCTTCTCAGGCGTCTTCGCCCGCTTCTTGGCCTTCGCCAGCCCCATCCGGATCAGCAGGTCCCGACGCTTGATCACCACCTTCGCCGTCTCGCTCCACTCGTACAGCCACGCGTACAGATCGATCATGTCGCGCGTGTGCGGGTCGTCGAGATTGACGGGCCCAGGGTCCTCCACCGGCATCGTCTCGGGCTCCACGTTGCCGCCCTTGGCGACCTCGATCAGCTTACGCAGACGCTTGCGCTCCTCGACCGTGATGCCCTTCTCCGCCACCTTGGCCAGCGCGGCCTGGTCCGCCTTGCGCGTGGCCTTGCGGTCCTTGCCGCTCTCCAGGTCGTCGGCCCGGTCGAGCATCAGCGCGTGCGTCTCGATCGACTGCGCGCCCGTCGCCGCCTTCAGGCCGCCGGCGAACAGCACGTCGTGCTGCTCCGGATAGTCGAAGATCAACGCTGCCGAGATGAGCGCGAACATCGGCTCGTCGTTCGCGTCGAGCTCGGCCGTGGCCTCGCGCGCCGCCTCGTCCATCTCGTCGATGACCATGTTCTCGAACGGGCGCCCACGCTCGCTCGGGTGACCTCCCATCGGCTCGTTTCCCGACTCCCGCTCAGCGCGCAGGCCCTCTCCGATCGATTGCAGGGGCTGTCGTCACGATTACCGAGGTTCTTGGGACGACGTCCGCCGTTTGCTCCGGTCTCGCGCGCTGCCAGTCGAGGCCTTCGCCCCACGCACGTTCGAACGTCTTCCTACTCATTTTTCACTTCGTCCGTCTTGCACGTAACCAATCCCCCCTCGTACGATGCCCTCTCGAACTTGCAGCCTCACCTGCTTCGCGCCGATTCCCGCTATGCCAACCATCCTCATTGCCTCCCAAGACAAGCGTCTTGCAGCGCGCCTCGAGCGTGAATTCGTCCGCGCCGGCCTCGCCTGCTCACGGGAAGATCGTCTCGACCGCGCGCTCACCCGCCTCGCCGGCCTGGCGCACGACGACCTGCTTGTCGACATCGCTTTGCTCGGCGCCGCGCCCCGCCCGGTTATCCACCAGCTTCGTGCCGTCTCTCCCGGCGCGCGCATTATCGTCATCAGCTCCACAGCCGACATCCCGCGCTTCGCCCATTGCGTGCGCGACAATCTCGTCAGTGTTCTGCCCAAGCCCGTCCGGCACCTGGATCGCCTCATCGCACGACTCACCGGCCCGCTCACAGACGAAGCCGAAGTCGAAGCCGAAGCCCTTGAAGACCAAGCTTCGATCGTCGCTGCCGGCCACGGCATCGTCCACGCCTCGCAAGCCATGAAGGCCGCTCTTGGAATGGCGCTGGTCGCAGCCCGCACGTCGGACCCCGTCGTGTTGCTGGGCGAGACAGGCACGGGCAAGGATCTCGTGGCGCGCCTCATTCACAACATTGGGCCGCGGCGCGCCGGGCCGTTCATTCCAGTCAACTGCGCTTCGCTTGCCGACGAGATCGCGGACGCGGAGCTGTTCGGTCGCACCCGCGGCGCTTTCACGGGCGCCACCGATCGTCGCGACGGCCTGTTCCATCACGCGCACGGCGGCACCCTGTTTCTCGACGAGATCGGCGAGCTCAGCCCACGTGTCGAGGCCAAGCTGCTTCGCGTGCTGCAGGACGGCGAGGTGCGCATGGTCGGATCCTCGCGCACGGCGCGGGTCGATGTGCGCGTCATCGCCGCGTCGAACCGCGAGCTCGCCGGCGAGTCCAACCGTGCGGGATTGCGCCTGGACCTGTATCACCGCCTCGCCTGTCACGTCGTCCGTCTGCCGCCCCTTCGCGCCAGAGCCGCGGACATTCCGCTGCTCGCCTGGCATTTCCTCGCCGAAGCCGATTCGGCGGGTCTGTGTCGTGGATTGGCGCCCGACGCGGTCGCGGCGCTGGCGGCGCATGCATGGCCGGGAAATGTTCGCGAGCTGCGACTGGTCGTGCGACACGCTGCCGCGTTGGCCCGCGGCCGTCGTGTCGGCGTCTCCGACGTGCACGCCACGATCGGCGAGGTCTCACCGGGCCAACGTCCGAATCCCACACTCGCAAGAGGGCTGCTCTCGCTCGGGCTCGCGGAGCGCGAGGCGCTGATTCGGGCGCTCGAGCTATCGCAAGGCAACGTCACCGCCGCGGCGCGCCTGCTCGGCATCGGCCGCGCCACATTCTTTCGCAAGCTTGCCGGCGTTGAGGCTGCGCGGCACGGCGCGTAGGTGGAGCCCCCACCTGTGGTCCTCCCCCGGTTTCGGGGGAGGACAAGGATAGACACTTACCGTCTTTCGCTCCCTTCCCCCAAATCTGGGGGAAGGGCCGGGGATGGGGGCCCCTCGCCCGCGGACACCCGCCTGCGCCCCCCCTACAAATCCGTTACGCCGTATTCCTTGATCTTGTACAGCAGCGCTCGGTGGCTGATCTCCAAGACCAGCGCCGCCCGGGTTCGATTACCCTTGGTCTTCTGCAGCGCCCGACGAATCAAGACCTCTTCGATGATTCGCGAGGTCTTCTTGATCGACAGCTCGCCGCTCGCCAGCTGCATCTTGATCGGGTCGCGAGACTCGCGAATCCGCTCCGGCAGATCATTGGCCCCCACCGTCTCGCCGTCGGCCAATACCATCGCTCGCTCGATCGTGTTCTCCAGCTCTCTCACGTTGCCCGGCCACGCATAGTCGAGCAGCAGACGCCTGGCCTCCGCGTCGATGCCCCGGATGCCCGTGCCCAGCCTCGCGTTGTTGCGCGACAGAAAGTGGTCGATGAGCAGCGGAATGTCCTCTCGACGCTCCCGAAGCGGTGGCACCACGATCGGCAGCACGTTGAGCCGGTAGTACAGATCCTCGCGGAACCGTCCCGCCTTGGTCTCGGCCACCAGATCCCGGTGCGTGGCCGCCACGATCCTCGTGTCGATCTTGATGTCCTTGTTGTCCCCGAGCCGGCGGATCGTATCCTCCTGCAACACGCGCAGCAGCTTGACCTGCAGCGGCATCGTCAGCTCGCCCACCTCGTCCAGAAACAGCGTGCCGCCGTCCGCCTCCTCGAACAGGCCGCGACGGTCCGCGCTGGCGTCCGTAAAAGCCCCGCGCTTGTGCCCGAACAGCTCGCTCTCGAGCAGGTTCTCCGGAATCGCCCCGCAGTTGACCGCCACGAACCGCCCCCGCTCCGCTCGCAACGACCTGCCGTGCACCGCCCGCGCGACCAGCTCCTTGCCCACCCCGCTCTCCCCCGAAATGAGCACCGTCGTCTTGTAGTCCGCCACCTTGGCGACCGTGCGGAAGATCTCCTGCATCCGCGCGCTCTTCGCCAACAGATCCTCGAAGCGGAAGTCCTTGCGGATCTCCTCGCGTAGCGCCCGGTTCTCCCGACGAAGCGCCTCGCGCTCCTCGGCCTTGCGCAGCGCCAACACCACCTCGTCGTTCTTGAACGGCTTCTGCACGTAGTCGTACGCCCCCGCCTTGATCGCCTCGAGCGCCGCCTCCACGTTGCCGTACGCGCTCATCACGATCACCGTCGCGTCGCTCTGCTTCGCCCGCAACGTCGACAGCAGGTCCAGCCCCCCCATCTTCGGCATCCGCACGTCCGTCAGCACGAAGTCCGGCCCGAACGACTCCACCTGCTTGAGCGCTTCCTCACCGTTGGATGCCACCTCCACCTCGTAGCCGTGACGCTTCAGCAGCGTCCTCAGCACGAGGCGGATGTTCTCTTCGTCGTCGACCACCAGGACTCTTCGCATCGGTGCGCAACTTTGTTAGCATTCCGGGGCTCATTATGCAATGTTTGCGAAACCATGCGCGTCGGACTCGACCGTCTGCCCTCGCTTCCAAGCCTCGTTCGCTCGCTCGCCCAACAGCGCGTGGCACTCCTTGCACACCCCGCCAGCGTCAACCACGACCTCGTCCACATCCATCGTGTCCTGCTCTCGCTCGGTGTCCGTCCACGCACCATCTTCGGACCCGAGCACGGCTACGGCGGCGAAGCCCAGGACATGATCGGCGTCGCCCACGCCGTCGACCCCGAGACCGGCGCCCCGGTCATCTCGCTGTACGGCGACTCCTTCGACAAGCTCTCGCCCTCGGCCGAGTCGCTTCGCGACCACGACGTGCTCCTGGTCGACCTGGCCGATGTCGGAAGCCGCTACTACACGTTCGTGTGGACCGCGCTACTCGCCGTGCGCGCCGCGGTGCGTGCGGGCATGCGCTGCGTCGTGCTCGACCGTCCCAATCCCATCGGCGGCACGCTGGCCTTGGCCGAAGGACGATCCCAGCGCCCCGGCTACCTGTCGTTCGTGGGCCTCGAGCCGATCCCGGTGCGCCACGGCCTGACCCTGGGCGAGCTCGTCGCCGAGATGGGCTCGCGCGACGGCGTTCGGGTCGGTCCGGGTCAGCAGCTCGAAGTCGTGGCGGTCGAGGGCTGGCGCCGCGACCAGACCGCGGCGCACTGGGACAGGCCGTTCGTGCCTCCGTCGCCGAACATGCCGACCGCGGACACGGCCTTGGTGTATCCGGGCGGCTGCCTGCTGGAAGGGACGAACCTGTCGGAGGGGCGAGGCACGACGCGCCCGTTCGAGCTGCTGGGCGCACCGTGGCTGGACGGCGCGGCATGGGCGCGTGAGCTGGGCGCCGTGGGATTGCGCGGGTTCGTCGCGCGGCCGCTGACCTTCCAGCCGATGTTCCACAAGCATGCCGGCCAGATCTGCGGCGGCATTCAGATCCACGTGACCGACCCGGCAGCGTTCCGGCCCTTTGCGACGTACCTGGCGGTGATCGCGCTGGCCCACCGGCAGCGGCCCGACCAATTCCGCTTCCGCACGGAACGCTACGAGTTCGTGGATGACATCCCGGCGATCGACCTGCTGGTCGGGGGCAGCGAAGCGCGCGAGGCGATGGTGGCTGGCGCGAGCCCGCGGGAGATCATCGAGGCCGTGGGTCCGGTGGAGCGCGAGTACGCCGAAGTGCATGAGCGGGCGGTGCGTCGGGTGGCGTGAGCGGAGAGAGAGGCTCGTCACCCAATGGACAAGCCCCTGGACCGAAGGCAATGCACCAGCGGGCGGTTCGTCGCGTGGCGTGAGCGGAGAGAGAGAGACGCGCGCCGCGCAGCGGACAAGCCCCTGGACCGAAGGCAATTTCCCTCATCCCCCCACCGAGCGCGCTGCGCATCGCGCGCCCTTCTCCCGAAGGAGAAGGGCCCCGCGGCCGGCTTGGCGTCGGCGTCGCCTTGCACGGAACCCTTGCGACGGTCGTCGGCGGATCCATACCGCGGTCCTGCTGGCCCTTCTTCTCCTTCGGGAGAAGGGCGAACGACGCCACCGAGAGCAGTGCTGGGATGAGGGAATGTCCTACCGTCCGCGAGTAGCAAGCGAGCCTGAGCGCAACAAGGGTCTGGTCAAGCACCTCGCTTTCCGGATCTCGGTAGCCGCATCACGGAGCGTTCCCGATTCCACGCGAAGATCTGTCGCACGGCCCGCGCGGGCGGGCTATAGGAATGCCCGCCACGCCCGGCTGTTGCTGACCCTGGCAGCCCCGAAGCGCAAGTGCACATGGCGATGACGGACGAACAAGCCGAGCTGGTGCCGGACGAACGGCGGCCGTCGCCATTCGCACTGCTGTTCGCGCCCGACCGCAGCATGGATCGTCAGGCCCGCGTAGGGCGCACGCTCGGCATCCTGCTCTTTGCGTGGCTGTGCTCGCTGCTGCTGGCCGGCGCGTTGGCCTATCGGGTCGACGCCCAGGCAGCCACGCTGCAGAAGCTCGAGACGAGCGGCGAGCTGAACAACATGAGCGATCGTCAGGTCGCCGACGAGACGCGCAAGGCCGACCGGCTCTTCCAGGTCAAGGCGGTCGCCAAGGGCGTGCTCGGTCCGCCGCTCGATCTGGGGCTCGCGTCGCTTGGGTTGGTCGGGCTGGGCTGGTTTCTCCGGGGCCGGATCAAGGCCAAGGCTGTCGCCCCGATCGCAGCGGCCACCCTTCTGCCGGGCTCGATCGCGACGCTTCTCGACGCGGCCTCGGCCTATCGGCATGCCTCGATTGCGCCGGAGGGAACGTCGCTCGCCCCGCGGACGCTGACCGCGCTGCTGCAGGTGGCTGGCCATCCGCTGGCGGGCGCCTGGGCGAAGCTGGGCAACACGCTGGACTTCTACTCCTTGTGGGCGGCGGTGATCATGGCCCTGGGCGTGGCCGCGGCCGGCAAGATCCCGACGCGACGCGCCCTGATCGGCACCGCGGTCGGCTGGGTGTGTTATCGCCTGCTGACGCAGGTCGCCATAGGAGGCATGACGAGCTGACATGACGAAGGGACGCTGGATTCTGGCGGTGATCATCGTCGTGCTGGTGGGACTGGCGACAGCGCAGGGGCTACGTCCGCATCCGCCGCCGCCCGTGGAAGTGACCCTGGCGAAGGTCAAGAAGCAGGACGTCACGCGCTTGGTGAGCGCGGCGGGCCACCTGCAGGCGCGCGAGACGGTCAAGATCAGCTCCAATGTGACGGGCGACCTGCTGTCGTTGTCGGTGAAGGAGGGCGATCACGTCAAGGAAGGCCAGGTGCTCGGCCAGATCGACAAGCGTCTGGGCGAAGCGCAGGTGGCGCAATTTCGCGGCGCGGTCGCGTCGGCGGTGGCGCAGACGGCGCAGATCGAGGCCAGCCTGACCCAGGGCCGTCGCGATCTCGCACGTACGCAAGCGATGGTGGCGGCGAGCCTGGCGAGCCAATCCGATCTGGAGAAGGCCGAGACGGCGGTCAAGCTCGACGAGGCGAGGCTCTCGACGCAGAAGTTCGTCGTGGCCCAGACCCAGGGGCAGCTGGAGACAGCGATGTACAATCTGTCGCGCGCCACGCTGACCGCGCCGATCGAGGGCACGATCCTGGAGCTGTATCACAAGGTCGGAGAGCGGATTCGCGGGTCGGACTTCAGCGAAGACGTGGTGCTGCTGATGGGCGGGCTGGCGGAGATGGAGGTCAAGGCCGAGGTCGGCGAGCACGAGGTCGTGGGCATTCGCGTGGGCAACGAGGCCACGGTCGAGATCGACGCGATTCCCGACAAGCAGTTCAAGGGCCACGTGGTGGCCGTGGGCAAGAATGCGCAGATCAAGAACCCGGGCACGGACGCGGAGGTCACGACGTTCTTCGTGCGCGTGGGGCTCGACGCGCCGCCGGAGGGCGGGCTGCCCGGCATGTCGGCCGCGGTATCCATCGCAACGGCCACGCACAACGGCGTGCTGACCGTGCCGATCCAGGCCGTGACCTCGCGCATCCCGAAAGCGGGCGACCACGGCGCGAGCGTCGAGACCAACGGCGGCGAAGCCGTGACGGCCGCAGGCAAGTCCAAGCCCGCGAAGGTGGTCTTCGTCGTGGGCAAGGACGGCAAGGCCGAGATGCGCGTGGTGCACACGGGCATCGCGAGCCGCACCGACGTGGAGATCCTGGACGGGGTGAGCGAAGGTGAGACGATCGTGGACGGCCCGTACCGGACGCTGGCGCGGGAGCTCGAAGCTGGCCAGGCGGTCAAGGAGCAGGAGAAGGACAAGTCGTCGGACGGCCAGAAGGGCTCGAGGAGCGGGAGCTAGGCGGCGGCGATGGCGCTCATCGAGCTCGAGCACATCGGCAAGACCTACGACCTGGGGATGTCGCAGGTGCCGGCGCTGCGCGACATCAACATGGCGATCGAGGCCGGGGAGTTCGTGGCGATCGTGGGCCAGAGCGGCTCGGGCAAGTCCACGATGATGAACATCCTGGGCTGCCTCGACGTGCCGACGGCCGGTCGATATTCGCTGGCGGGGCGCGACGTGAGCCAGCTGGACGACGACGAGCTGGCGGACGTGAGGAACATGGAGATCGGGTTCGTGTTCCAGAGCTTTCAGCTGCTGCCGCGGGCGAGCGCGCTGGAGAACGTGGAGCTGCCGCTGATCTACCGGGGGCTGCCGGTCAAGGAGCGCCGCGAGCGTGCGATGGAGGCATTGACGCGGGTGCAGCTGGGAGACCGGGTCAAGCACAAGCCCACGGAGCTGTCGGGCGGCCAGCGGCAGCGCGTGGCGATCGCGCGGGCCCTGGTGACCGAGCCGTCGCTGCTGCTGGCGGACGAGCCGACCGGCAACCTGGACAGCCGGACCGGCGAGGAGATCATCGGGCTGTTTCTCGAGCTGCACGGCAGGGGCAACACGATCGTGCTGGTGACGCACGAGCCCAGGCTGGCGGCGCGTTGCCCGCGGGCGGTGCGCGTGGTCGACGGCATGGTCATCGCGGACGGGCCGGGCACCGAGGTGGCGATGGCGAACATCGCGGCGATGGGCGCGGACGCGCTGCCCGGGGAAAGCGGACGATGAAGCGACGGCGCGGCGTGCGTCGGTTCTTGGCCGAGGTGCGCGACGCCGTGGTGCAGGCGAGCCGATCGATCGTGGCCCACAAGCTTCGGGCCGCGCTGACGATCGCGGGCGTTTCCGTGGGGATCATGGCGGTGATTGTCATCTTCATGGTCGAGTCGGGGATGCAGACCAGCTTTGCCCGTCAGCTCAACTCGCTGGGGCCCAATACGCTGTACGTACACAAGTGGGCGTGGGGCGTGGAGCGGCGCGACTGGTGGAAGCTGCGGAATCGTCCGGCGGTCAACCAGCTCGACTATCGCGCGCTGGTGGCGAATGCCACGTTGCCGATCGCGATCGCGCCCATCGCCGGGGCGGACGCCGTGGTGGTGTACGGCGAGAAGGACGTGCCGAACGTGGGCGTGCGGGGCACGAGCGAGGCGTTTCTGGAGGCGGGGGGCTGGCAGCTGCGGCGCGGGCGATTCATCAGCGAGCTGGACGACGAGCTGGGGTCCGATGCGTGCGTGATTGGGGCGGACGTGGAGGACGCCTTCTTCAAGGGCCAGGATCCGGTGGGGCGCACGCTGAAAGTGGGGCCGACGGCGCGCTGCACGGTCGTGGGGTCGCTGGTGCGCAAGGGCAATGCGTTCGGCCGGTCGCAGGACGGCATCGTGGTGCTGCCGCTGAGCGCGTTTCTGCGGTCGTTCGGGCAGAAGCGGGACATCACGATCGCGGTCGTGGCGCCGGACGGCAAGGTTGCCGAGACCGAGGACGAGGTAACGGCGGTGATGCGCGCGGCCAGGCGGCTTGGGCCGGGCGAGCCCGACAACTTCTCGGTCAACCGTCAGGACAAGATCCTGTCGAGCTTCAACCAGACGATGATGACGACCAACGTGGTCGGCATCCTGGTGGGCATCATCACGGCGATCGTGGCGGGCATCGGCATCATGAACATCCTGCTGGTGTCGGTGAAGGAGCGTACGCGGGAGATCGGGATCCGGCGCGCGCTCGGGGCCCGGCGGGGCAGCATTCTTCTTCAATTCATGTGCGAAGCCGTGATGGTGGCGCTGGCCGGGGGCGCCGTGGGCGTTGCGATGGGCTCGGGGGCCGCCGCGCTCATCGACGTGGTGAGCCCGATGCCGGCCACGATCGACCCGGCCGTGGTGGCGGGCGGCGTCCTGGGCTCGTGCCTTTTGGGCGTGATCTTCGGTCTGTGGCCCGCCCTGTCCGCGGCATTCCTGCACCCCATCGAGGCGCTTCGCCATGAGTAGCGGCAAGAGCTCCGCTGCCATGCCAGCGACGGCGCGCGCCGGCCGAAAGCGAGCGTCGGGCTTTCGCGCGACGGTCCGCGCGCGCGTCGACGACCTGCGGCTGGCGCTCAGCGCGTTCGGGGCGCACAGGCTGCGTGCGGGCCTCACGCTGCTGGGCATCGTCATCGGGGTGTTCACCGTGGTGGCGATGATGTCCCTGCTCAACGGCTTGCAGGCGTCCATCGACAAGGACATGGGGGGACTGGGCTCCAACGTCTTCCAGATCCAGAGGCTGCCCAGCTTCCACTTCGGCCAGCTCCCGCCGGAGATTCAACGTCGCAAGAACATCACGCTGGCCGACGTAGGGGCGCTGCGCCGGGCCTTGCCCCAGGCCGAGCAGGTGGGCGGCGAGGTGTGGGAGGGAGGAAAAGAGATCAGCGGAGACGGTCACACGGCCGAAGGCGTGATGGTGGGAGGCGGAACGCCGGAGTTTTTCACCAACAACATGCTGCCGATCGGCGAGGGGCGTGCCTACGACGAGGGCGAGGCGATGGGCGCCGCGCGGGTCGTGGTGCTGGGGTCCTCGGTGGTGGACGTGCTGTTTCCGCGGGGCAACCCGGTTGGCCAGCGCGTGCGGCTCGGCCGCCTCGAGCTCGAGGTCATCGGCACGATCGAGCGGCAGGGGGGCAGCCCGCTAGGTGGCAATCCGGACAACCTGATATCGATTCCGATATCGCTCTTCCTGGAGCTCTACGGCACGGGGCGTTCGCTCAACATCACGGTCATGGCGAAGTCGCACGAGGAGATGGCGCGGATCCAGGACCAGGCGATCGGAGCGTTCCGGATCATTCGCGGGCTCGATGCGCAGAAGGACAACGACTTCGACATGTTCTCCAACGACTCGGCGCGGGCGACCTTCGACCAACTGGCCGGCACGGTGACCGCGGCGGGGTTGGTCATCTGCGCGTTCTCGCTCATCGTGGGCGGCATCGGCGTCATGAACATCATGCTGGTCGCGGTCACGGAGCGCACGCGCGAGATCGGGCTTCGCAAGGCGCTTGGGGCGAGGCGCTCGCGGGTGCTGATGCAGTTCGTCATCGAGGCCGTGCTGCTGGCGTTTTTCGGCGGGGTGATCGGCGTGATGCTGGCGTTCGGCGCGACCCTGCTCGGGCGGTTCCTCGACTTTCCGGCGCAGGTCCCAATGTGGGCGGTGGCGCTGGGGCTCGTGGTCTCCAGCGGGATCGGGCTGCTGGCGGGCATCTACCCGGCATGGAGGGCCTCGCGGCTGGAGCCGGCCGACGCGCTGCGGCTGGAGTAGGCCGGGGGCAGCGGCATCGGTCGCTGGGATGCGTCACGGCGCGGCGCAGGGCGATCCGAGGGGCCGCGGCGGGAAGATGGTCGCTGTCCCGGTCTTCAGGAACGACTCGAAGAAGCAGCTGTATTGATACTTCACCGCGTCGAGCTGCGAGTAGATCGCGTGCGGGTCGTACACGCCGTCTCCCTCGTATTGCACCACGGCGCCGGTGTACGGCGTGCCGTTCTCCGAGGTCAGGTCGTTCGTCACCGGATAGGGCACCAGGCCGTCCAGCCCGGCAAGCCCGAGCGCCTGCTGCATGGAAGGCCAGACGACATCCCCGGTCTCCCGATGGCCGTACGCCAGAGCCATCGCGTCGTACAGCGTTGTCGGGAAGTACGAGTCGTCCTTTCCCACTGGCTCGTAGATCGGACGGCTCGGATGGGACGCAAAGGGGCGGCGGGCAAGGCGCGGCATGAACACCACGGGATCGGCGGGCTCGTAGGCCGTCTCGACCAGGTGCATGACAGGGTGCATGAACGTGAGCTTGACGCCCGGCAGCCACAGCAGGACGGCGAGCTTGCTGGCCGCGTCGGGGATGAGCGACGTACGCAGGATGAAGTAGCTCCAGAACCCGCCGGCCCCGGTGGGCACGACGGCCTCGATCTTGGGCTCTACCGAGCCGATCATGTTGGTGTACATGCCGCCCATGGACTGGCCCTGGGCCATCACGGGCTTGGAGGCGAAATGATAGGCGCTCTCGCCGGCCGGCAGGGACAATCCGCTGCAGCTCTGCACGACGTCGGCCGGGATCTGGAGCTTCAACAACGCTTCGAGGAAGAGCCTTTGCTCGATGGTTCCCTGCCAGAAGGTGTAGGGCAGCGCCGCCAGGTTGTTGAAGTTGAGATAGGCCGTCTCCCCTGCCCCGGGCACGCGCTCGGGATTGACGGGCAGCGCGCTCGACGCCATGGCGAAGCCGTGAGGCGCGAGGATGAACGCCGGCCCCTGACCCTTGGTATTGCAGCCGGTCTGGCCATTCCACGTCTCGAGCTCGTTGTTGGGGCACTGGGTGGGGTCGGTCTCGAGGTGCCACGTGCCCCGGTCCACAACCTGGGTCGAAAGGCCTCCCGACCCGTGGAAGTAGAGCACGAGCGGGAATCCGCCCGACGGCATCTGCGCCGTGGGCAGCGTGATGGTCACCGGCGCCGGATCGTCGGCCTGCTTGATCGGCAGTCCATCCGGTCCGTAGGCGAACAAGCCCTGCGTGTCATACGGTGGTGTGCCCTGCTGGAACCGGGGAAACGTCACGCTGCCCAACAGCTCGCAATAGCCGACATGAGAGGCGGCGTCGTTGGGATTGACGTGCAGTCCGGTGATCTTGACGTCGTATGCGTCGACGATACCGGAGGACAGCTGCTGCAGGTCGGAGACGACATCGCCCGTGGTGAAGACGGCTGCCGCGGCTACGTCGTTGGCGGGGACACCGATGTCCGCGAGAGTCGGCCATAGGGAGGCGAACGAGGCTTGGATCGCGGCGCCGCGATCGCCCGACGGCGTAGCCCCCGAGGCCAGCGCGACCATCGGCGCCGGCACGCCCAGGGGCTGTCCCGCCTCGTCGCCCAGACTGCGCTGCACGACAAAGGCATAGCGCGTCTTGGGCTGGAGAACGAAGCCCGGGCGGGGAGCGACCGCGAGCACGTTGTCGGGCACGTACAGGTCGGATGGGATGGTCGTCGCCACGGTGGGAATCAGCTTGCCGCGGTCGGGCGACGACTCGTCGACATCGACCAGCAGCAAGGGAGATGACGGATCCGCGGGCAGGACGTCGTCCTCGGAGCGAGGGGCCAGGGCTCCCGTGAAGCGGAACCAAGCGACAGGCACCATGGGAAAGCCCTTGCGTCGCGCGGCCACGGTGCGCAGGTCCTCGAGGATGGCGATGCTCTTGGGGTTGGGGAAACCGGAGACCTCGGGGGTGCCGTCGGGCGCGAGCCTCAGGTCCAGCGGATAGGGAAGGTCGAAGAAGTGGTCGGGCGAAGAGGTATCGGCCTGCAGATCGAAGACCACGCTGGTTCCGGGAACGGAGGTATCGGCCGGGCTGTTGGGCGAGCTGTCGGAGCCGCAAGCAGGCAGAAGCAGGGCTCCGGCCACGAGCAGACGGAAGGGAAGGCGCATGGGCGGCAGTGTAGCTCAGAGCAGCTTGGAGAACGACACGAGGTTGCCGCGTCCCTTGTAGACCAGATCGTCGACGGACACGCGGGCGAGCAGGACGCCTCGGCCGTGCTCGCGAAGGAGATTGGCGGGCTCGGTGGGATCCGGCAGGAGCTTCCAGTCGAAGCCCTTGCCCTGGTCGCGCAGCTCGACCTCGATGCGCTGGTGTTTACGGCGGGCCTTGATCGTGGTGCGGCGGGCGGCCAGGGCGGGCTGTCGCGAGCGCTGCTCGAGCAGCGCGGCCAGGGAGCCGGACTCAACGGCGCGGGCCTTGTCCACGGAGGTCAGCTCCAGGTTGCCATGCTCGATGGCATTGATCAGCAACTCGCGCAGGGCCAGGCTCAGCTCGGTGGCGCGGCGCAGATCGGCGCCATACGCGCAGGTGGCGACGAAGGACTCGACGAACTGCGGCACCGCGGTCAGGTCGTTGTCGACCTCGAAGACCCAGCTCTGCTCGACGGGCCTGGCGGACTCGGGGATCTTCTGCTCGAAGCGAGTGGCGATGTCGATGGCCTGGCGCATGCGGCGCAGCGCGGCCTCCAGGTCCTCGATGCGCACCGGCTTGCGCACGAAGTCGGTCACGCCGACCCGCAGCGCATCCAGCAGCATCGCTTCGCTGCCGTGCCCGGTGATCACCGTGATGGGCACCCGTGCGTCCTCGGCCCGTATCGCCGCGGCCAACGACAGCCCGTCGCGACGAGGCATGCGGGCGTCCGTGATCACCATGTCCGGATGCTCGCTGCGAAAGCGCGAAAGGCCCTGTTCCCCGTCGTCCGCCGTGAGGACGCGATAGCCCTCGTCCTCGAGCAGGCCGCCGAGCTCCTCGCGAACGAGCGGTTCGTCGTCAACCAGCAGGATCATCGGCACCGGCATGCAAGGCATCCTTGGTCGCGGACACGAGAGTCGTCTTCAGGAGCAACGTGAAGGTGGTCCACCCGCCCGGGATCGACGACAGCTCGAGCCTGCCGCCGAAGCCGCGCACCAGAGCATAGCTGATGGACAGCCCGAGCCCAGTGCCCTTGCCCACCTCTTTGGTGGTGAAGAAGGGCTCGAACACGCGCTCCGCGACGGAGGACGGAATCCCCGGCCCGTTGTCGGCCACGCGCAGGTGGACCTCGGCTTCCGCATCGGCCGACGGACGAACGGCCTCGGCGGTGAGCTCGATGGCAGGGCAGGACGGATCCGCGGGTCGGTCCTCGAGGGCGTCGCGTGCGTTGTTGATGAGGTTGATCAAGACCTGCTCGAGCTGGGCTTCGTCGCCGCAGGCTTGCGGCAGGTCAGCAGGGATGTCCACCTTGACGGCGATGCCTCGGTTCTGGAGCTGCTGTTGCAGCAGATCGAGGACAGCGTGAACCGGCCTGTCGATGGGAAACAACGCCATGTTGTGGACAGCCGGGCGACCGAAGGCGCGCAGCTGGTCGATGAGCCGGCTGGCGCGCTGGACCTGGCCCTGGATCTTCTGGAGCTTGTCCTGAACGAAGGCGGGATCGGGCTGGTCATCCAGGGCGCGGCGGGTGACGCGCGAGGCGAGGAGCCCGATGTTGTTGAGAGGTTGGCTCAGCTCGTGGGCCACGCCGGTCGCCATCTCGCCCAGGCTCGCGAGCCGGGCTCTTTGCAGCAGCTGCAGCTCCTTGGCATGCAGGGACTGCTCGGCGAGCTGACGCCGCTGCACGTCGCGCGCGAGGGCACTGGTCAGCTCGTTGACCAGGCGCGCGAGGGGCCGTCGCAGGATCCAGTTGGCGGACAGCAGCATCGCGAGCAGCGTGAACGCCTCGCCGAGCGCGAGCACGCCAGCGCTGATGGTAAAGTACTCGACCCTGCCTTCGTCCTCGACGGTGTGGGGCACCACGACGACGAGGCGTGCTCCCTCGAGGAAAGGGCGCACCATCCAGGCCCCGCTGACTTCGCCAAGGTCCTCGCGAATCTCGTAGCGGATGCCGGGCGACAGGTGGCTGCCGTAGACGACCCGCAGACCGCCAGCCAGCTTGGGCGAGGTGGACGTGACGACCTCGCCACGGGCGTCGAGCAGGGCCATGGGCATGCCGGTGAGCTCCGAGGCGCGGGTGACGATGGCGCCGAGGGGCAAGTCGGGCTGAGCGGCGTGGAGGCGGTCGGCGACGTAGAGGGCGTGTTTGGCCGAAGATTCGAGCGATTCTCGCGTTTCGCGCACGGAGGACCAGATGTCGAAGGCGACGACGGCGCCGCCGATGACGAGGTTGATACCGAGGACGACCAGAACGAATCGCACGAAGATGCCGCGCGCGCCCTGAGCGGTAGAACGCGCGAGAAGCTCCTCGCTGCTGACGAAGGTCGGGTCAGTGGGCCGGTCCCTGCTCACGGCACCTATGTAAGTGCGCCCACCCATGGAACGCCAGCCTTGCGGGGAGGTCGCGAGTTGTTTTGGAAGTCGGCCGGCAATTCGCTACGCTCGACGCACGGTGACCGACACCCCGTCCTTCCGATCCACGATCACGCAGGCGCTGGCCGACACGGTCATGGACGAGTCTGCGCGAGGCGCGGCCGGCGCTCGTGCGGCCGGAGACGCGTCCAAGCTGCCGGACGAGGGCGATCTGGTCGGGGGGCTGTACCGGTTGGTGCGGGTGCTGGGCAAGGGCGCGTTCGGCAAGGTCTACGTGGCCGAGCGCATCGACGTGCCGGAGCACCAGGTGGCGCTCAAGGTCATGCCGCGGGAGATGTACTCGGGGCGCAACGTGGAGCGCGAGCTGGTGATGCTGGCCGCGGCGGGGCACCCGAACATCGTGCAGCTCAAGGACCACGGCTCCACGGGGGCCTACGTGTGGTTCACCACGCCCGTGTACGAAGGCGAGACGCTCGCGGCGCGGTTGTCGCGGGGCACGCTCACGTTGCACGAGGCCTACGAGATCTTCGTGCCCATCGCCCGGGGCATCGAGGCGCTGCATCGCGCAGGCCTGCGCCACCAGGACCTCAAGCCCGAGAACATCTTCTTGGCCCAGTTCGCCGGACGCCTTCACCCGATCATCCTCGATCTCGGCGTGGCCGCGGAGCGCTCCGCTTCGTTCGTCGCGGGCACGATCCTGTATGCGTCGCCCGAGCAGATCCGGGCGTTGACGGCGGAATCGGAGGACGAGAAGCCGCCGCTCAACGAGAAGATGGACACCTACTGCCTGGCAGCCACGCTGTTGCTGGCGCTGGTGGGGCCCAAGCTGTTTCCGGGGTCGAACGCGGGCACCTACGACGAGATGGCGGAAGCACAGCGAGTGCGCGCCACGCGCCCGCTTCATGCCGATGCGCTGCCCGACCTGCAGGGCGAGCCTCGCCAGATGCTGTCCGACGCGTTCTGCGAGTGGTTCGCGCTCGACGCCACGGAGCGGGCGTCCATCACGGAGATGGCCGAGCACCTGGACGTGCTGCTGGAGAAGGAGCGGGCCGAGGCGCGCGCGGAGAGGCAGCGCATTCTCAAGCAGAAGTCGAACCTGCAGCGCACCCGGCTTGCGGTGGGGGCGCTGGTGGTCATGGGCATCGCGCTGCTGGGCGTGGCGTGGTCCAAGCGCCAGACGCTGCGGCTCGCGAGCGCGCTGGCACAGGCCAAGGCCGACGAAGCCGCGTCGTTCGACAAGCTGGAGACGTGTGTTGCGGCCCACCGCATGACGCTCGAGGACGTACGCCAGTGCCGCGAGCAGAGCCAGCGTTGCCAGGAGGACTTCAAGAAGACGCTCGAGGACATGTCGCGCACCGGGACGAACTCGCAGCGCTCTTGCGCCAATGACGTGTTGCTCTACACGAGCCGGCTGCGCGCGTGTGAAGACGATGCGGCCGCGGCCAAAAAGCAGTGCGCAGCCGAGCGCGACAGGATCACCGCCGAGGCCGCGTCGGCGCGCGGAGACTGTGAAGCCGAGCGCGACCAGTGCAAGCACGACGCTGCAGCCCAGTCCGCCACGGTCTCGGAGCTGATCGGCGAGCTCGAGCAGTGCAAGTCCAATCCGGCCGGCAGCTCCAAAGGCTCGTCGGAAGACAATCCCTATGCCGACCCGAGCGGCCAACCGCCCGCGCCGCGGCCCAGCGCGAGCGCGCCGTCGCCTGCTCGACCTGCCCCCGCATCATCGGCGCTGCCGCCTTCGACGCCACCGCCGATGCTGTCCGCGCCGACGCTGGCGCCCACGACGCCCGCCTCCACGACGGCGCCCACGGCCGCCGAGACGCCGGCACCCGTTCCGACGGCGACCACGAAGGCGGGCGGGGCATCGAGCCTGGCGCAGCCCAACACACGTACGGAAGAGACCCAACCAGAGGATACGGCCTCCAGGCCCTGAGCCCGGGGCGGCACTCGAAGACCGGCTGGCCGTGATGGGCCGTTGCGTGCCGAGGCGAGCTGCTCCTACCATGCGCCCATGAGCTCTGTCGTGCAGCGTGGTGCGCTCCTGTTTTGCCTGCTGGCCTCAATACCCGCAGTGTCCTGCTCGGCGTCGGAG
Source organism: Myxococcales bacterium (assembly GCA_021847645.1). Classification (GTDB taxonomy): domain Bacteria; phylum Myxococcota_A; class Polyangia; order Polyangiales; family Polyangiaceae; genus JAJZQG01. The sequence continues at coordinate 26,501 of JAJZQG010000044.1, read as the reverse complement.
TCCTCACCGGCGACCTGGTCGGCTGGCGCGCAGGACGCGGGCGGGGATGCGGGGCAAGGCGGCAGCTCTCCGGAGGCGTCGCCCTGCGGAGCGAATCTCAAGATGTGCGGCAGCCAATGTGTCGGTATCGGCGACCCGGACTACGGCTGCACGGCCACCGGGTGTTTCCCCTGCTCGATCCCTGGGGCATACGCCACGTGTCTGCAGGGAGCCTGCGCGCTCGATGAATGTCTCGCCCACCACGCCGACTGCAACAACGACGAAGCGGACGGCTGCGAGGTAGACCTGCTGACCGACGCGAAGAACTGCCAGGCCTGCGGCAACGAATGCCCCGCCACCAGCTGGGGTACCCCCAACTGCAACCAAGGCTCCTGCTCGTATGTCTGCCTTGCGGGGTTCGCGCCGTGCGCATCGGGCTGCTGTCCGTCGATCTCGTCGTCGCCAGGCACGCTGGTCGCGGGCCGAGCGCACACCTGCGTCCTGACGTCCGCCGGGGGCGTGAAGTGCTGGGGGAAGGCGGTGGAAGACGGCTCGGCGGCGGACAGCCACGTAGCGATCGACGTGCCCGGACTGGCCTCGGGCGTGACCGCACTGGCCAGCAAGGACTCCCACACATGCGCGCTGCTGCAGAACGGCGCAGTGCTCTGCTGGGGCGACAACACCTACGGAGAGCTGGGCAACGCGAGCAGCGGCAACAGCTCGGCGACGCCGGTGGAGGTGCAGGGCCTGGGGGGCGCGGCGACGGCGATCGCGGCGGGATCGGGGTTCAGCTGTGCAAAGCTCACGGCGGGCGGATACGCTTGTTGGGGGCGCAACAGCGATGGACAGCTGGGCACGGGCAACAAGCTCGACTCCAACGTAGCCGTGCCGGCGGCCAAGCTGGCCGCGCTGTCGTTCGTATCCACCGGCGGAGCTCACGCTTGCGGCCTGCACAACGGCGGAATCCAGTGCTGGGGCAACAACCAGCTCGGTCAGCTGGGGGACGGAACCAAGATATCGCGCCTGATCCCCGCGGACGCCTACAACCTGTCGGCAGCGGGCGCTTACGCGATAGACGCGGTGGCCCAGCATACGTGCGCGGTGGTTTTGGACGGCTCGGTGCTGTGCTGGGGAGACAACCAGTACGGACAGCTGGGGACCGGCAGCGCGGGAGGCAGCCAGGCCTATCCTCAGCCCGTCATCGACGTGGCAGGCAAGGCTGCGATCGTGGCGTCGGGATCCCGCCACACGTGCGTGCTGCTCAAGACGGGCGCCGTGCAGTGCTGGGGCGCGGGCGGCCAGGGCCAGCTGGGCGACGGCACCTCGACCGATCGGTACACGGCGACCGTGGTGCCGGGCCTGCCGTCCGACGTGGTGTCCATGGCGAGCGGGGAGCTTCACTCCTGCGTGCTTGCGGCAGGCGGAAAGGTCTACTGCTGGGGCGCCAACGGCAGTGGGCAGCTGGGCGATGGCAGCACGAGCACCCGTCCGTCGCCGGTTGCGGTGCAGGGCTTGTGAGGGAGTAGGCCGCATGCTGCAGATTGGTCCGGTCATCGAGCAGGCGGAGGCGATCGCGAAGCGCGTGGAGCAGGAGTTGCCGACGCACGCGGGCCTGCTGAGCACGGCGCGGCGCACGGCCCAGGCAGCGCGGCAAGCGCAAGCGCTGCACCTGCGGCTCAATCGCCTGTTCGGCCTTCACCGGCTCCCGGCTGTGTTTCTGCTGTTCGCGGTGGGTCTGATCGTGTTCTGGGCGTGGTGGCACTTCTTCCACACCTCCACGATCACGGTCGCCATCTCGGAATCCGATGCGGTAGAGATTGGCCAGCAGCTCGATCGTCGCATCCAGTTCGTGCACTTCACCACGCCCGGCTCGCGCGAGAGCCTCGCGCGGCTGCAGGAAGGCAAGGCGGACATGGCGTTCGTGCAAGGCGGCGTGCCCATTCCGACGGAGCTGCCGCGCATCGAGCTGCCGGACCAGGAGCTGCTTCTGTTCTTCGTACGCGCTCGAATCCAGCGTCCCTCGGACATTCGCGTGATCCTCACCTCGAGCGAGGGCCAGGGCAGCCATTCGTTGGCCCGGCAGTTCGCCCGCTATTGGAGAATCGACGGCTCGGTGCGCTATGTGCATGATTGGAAGTCCATCGTGGACAATCCGGCCTGGCCGATCCCGCCGGAGGTCGACGCCGTTTTCGTGGTCAAGGACCCGCTCGACCGGCGCCTGGCACCGATTCCCAAGCGTCTCGTGGACGTCGGGTTCCGCATGGAGCCCGCGGACCTGGGTGCGGCCGCGCTGGACATGTCCTGCCTGACACCCCTGCAGCTGGGCCCCGGCGGCGTCGACCCGGCCAACGCGATTCCGCCGCAAGGACTGACCACCTACTCCGTCAAGACGTACCTCGTCGCGCGACCCGACCTGTCGCCGCAGCAGATGGCGGCAGCTCGCCGTCTGGTGGATCCCAGGGCCAACGTCATCGAGGCCGCGGACCCGATGTCGTCGATCGACGCGGCTAGCGGGTTGCTCCAGGGTGTGGAAGCGTTTTTGGGCATTCTCGTGTACATCGGCCTGGCCTTCGTTGCGCTGCTCGGTCTGGACGTGGTGCTCTACCGGCAGCGGTTCCACGAGCTGAACTCGCTCATCAGCCTGGTGAGCATGCACCAGTCCTCCAAAGACGTGCTCGGCAGCGACCCGGCAGCCAAGGCACACGACATCAAGTACTTGAGCTCGTGCAGCGACGTGCTGGGGCTCATCAGCGCCATTACGGGGTACTATGCGCAGGAGAACAGCTCTCTGCTCTACAACAAGCTGCTGGAGATCATCCCGCAGCGTGCGGATGCGCTCAAGCTCAATATCCAGCTCAAGATCCTGCACGCCTTGATCGAGCTCCCCACCCCGTCGCCGGGGCCGCAGGAGAGGTCCCCGTCGGTCTGAGGGCACGAACGCCGGGTCTGCCTCTCCAGCGGCGCTTGTCGCACAGGTGCGCCGCGGTACAATGGGCTCGATGTCGAAGGCATTCGTCAATGAAGACACCGACTCGGAGGACGAGGACCTCCCGGAGGAGCCCGCCCCCCGCCGCGGTGCGGCATACATCACGCCCCAGGGGTTCAGAGCCCTGCAGGCCGAGCTCGCCCGCTTGTGGAAGGTCGAGCGTCCGCGGGTGACCGACGAGGTCGCCACCGCCGCGGCGCAGGGCGACCGCAGCGAGAATGCCGAATACATCTATGGCAAGAAGAAGCTGCGCGAGATTGATCGCCGCATCCGGTTCCTGACGCGACGGCTCGACGCGGTGACCGTGGTGCAGGCGCCTCCGGAAGAGCGGGACCGCGTGTTCTTCGGGGCCTGGGTGACGATCGAGGACGAGGACGGCGTGGAGTCGACCTACCGAATCGTGGGCTCGGACGAGTTCGACCTGGCGAAGAAGTGGATCAGCATCGACTCGCCGGTCGCGCGCGCGTTGGTCGGCAAACGGCTGGGGGAAGACGCGACGGTCATGCGTCCGAAGGGGCCGACCGAGGTAACCGTGCGGGCGATTCGCTACGAGGAGTGAGCCGGGGAGTGGACGAGCGCTCGAGGCGGCGTGGGCCAGGCCCGCGCGAGCGCCGCCGTCACGCATCGTGAGTTCTGCGCCTTGCGCCCACTGCGGAGGACAACAGTGAACCCTTCTTAATGTTGTCTCGATTTCGGTTGACCGGTTCGACGTGCCCTCTCACACTCCACTGTCCGATCGAAGAGCCGATCCGCGCTCTCGATCGGCTCTCTTCGAATCGTGTGCAAAGGAGAACATCGTCGATGCATGAGGTCTTTGGTCGCGGGTTGATGTTGGTTGGCGCTTGCATGCTTGTCGCCGCATGCTCCGGGAGTTCGGATACGACGAGCGGCTCGGCGACGGGAGGCGCGGCTGGCTCGGCGACGGGAGGCGCGGCTGGCTCGGCGACGGGAGGCGCGGCTGGCTCGGCGACGGGAGGCGCGGCTGGCTCGGCGACGGGAGGTGCGGGCGGCTCGGCGACGGGAGGCGCGGGTGGCTCGGCGACGGGAGGCGCGGGTGGCTCGGCGACGGGAGGCGCGGGTGGCTCGGCGACGGGAGGCGCGGGTGGCTCGGCGACGGGAGGCGCGGGCGGTAGCACGGCCGACACGTTCTGGCCCGACAGCTACGACGCCACGGCGCTGTCGAACCCGGCCAGCGGAAACCACAACGCGGGAAAGGATTGCGGCAACTGCCACACAGGCGGCGGGGCTCCGGCCTGGAGCTACGCGGGAACCGTCTACCAGACAGGTGGCATGATGGCGGCTCCGCACGTCGAGGTCGGCGTGCGCTACAACGGCACGACGTACACGACCTACAGCGGGACGAACGGCAACTTCTTCTACACTCCGGGCGTCAACATCGACTTCACGCAGGCCGAGGTGCGCATCCGCAACGGCAACGGCGAGGCCACGATGCCCGGCTCGGCCGGCCAGTGGTGCAACAGCTGCCACAGCAGCGGCAGCCGCATCATCGAACCTTAGGTCGATGTTGGCCGGCGAGCCCTTTGCGTCGCCCCCCGCATCGCCCTCGCGGCAGAGGTTCATGATCGGTGGCGATCGCCGGGCGGTTCTGTAACGTCAGTGTCGACAACGGAATCGCCACCCGCAACAAGCACTCCTTTCTCGACGAAGCAGTCCGGGCCCTCTTGGCGTTGCGGCGCAGGGGGTGCATGCTCTGCGCCGGATGAGCCGCGAGTCGCCCCACGCCTCCCTGTCCCAGGTCCACGCGTCGGTCTCGGTGCCCAGGACCGGGAGCTACCTTCGCCGCATCCTAGCGTTTGCGGGGCCGGCGTACCTGGTGGCGGTGGGCTACATGGATCCGGGCAACTGGGCCACCGATCTCGCCGCCGGCTCGGGATTTCGCTATTCGCTGCTGTGGGTGCTCGCCATGTCCAACGCCATGGCGATACTGCTGCAGGGGTTCGCCTCGCGTCTGGGAATCGCCCGCGGGCAGGATCTGGCCCAAGCTTGTAGGACCGAGTATCCGCCGCTGGTCAATCTCGCCTTGTACGTGCTGTGCGAGCTGGCCATCACCGCCACCGATCTCGCCGAGGTGCTCGGCTCGGCCATCGCCTTGCAGCTGCTCTTCGGCCTGCCGCTGGTCTGGGGCGTGGTGCTCACGGGGTTGGACGCATTCGCCCTCTTGTTCCTCAGCCACCTGGGCATCCGCAAGCTCGAGGGGCTCATTCTCAGCCTGATTACCGTGATCGGCAGCAGCTTCCTTGTCGAGCTGTGGCTCGCCCGGCCGCACTGGGGCGCAGTCGCCCACGGGTTCATTCCCACCATGCCGGATGCACGCGCCCTGTTCGTGAGCATCGGCATGCTGGGCGCTACGGTCATGCCCCACAACCTGTATCTGCACTCCTCGCTTGTGCAGACGCGATCGGTGGGCAAGACCGATCGGGACAAGCGGCAGGCGATCCGTCTCAACACGCTTGACTCCGCAGTAGCGCTCAACATCGCCTTTTTGGTCAATTCCGCCATCCTGATCATGGCCGCCGCGGTCTTCCACCGCGCCGGACACCGCGAGGTGGCCGAAATCCAGGACGCGCACAAGCTGCTTTCACCCCTGCTGGGAAGCGCGGTCGCCCCGATGGCTTTTGCGATCGGCCTGCTGGCCTCGGGGCAGAGCTCGACGATCACGGGCACCCTGGCCGGCCAGGTCGTGATGGAAGGGTTCTTGCGCCTGCGCATCTCGCCATGGATCCGCCGCCTGATCACGCGCATGCTCGCGATCGTGCCGGCCATCGCGGTCATCATGGTATCGGGGGACCGCAGCGCCGGCAACCTGCTCGTGTTGTCGCAGGTCCTACTATCGCTGCAGCTGCCCTTCGCCATCATCCCGCTGATCCACTTCGTCTCCGACCGGGACACGATGGGCTCCCTGGTTGCGCCACGGCCGCTGCGCATCGTGGCCTGGATCTGCGCGGCGATCGTGCTAGCTCTCAATCTCGCGCTCGTCGCCGATGTCCTTCGCGGCTGGCTGTGGCCGAGTGGAACCCTGTCCTTGACTGCCTTGTTGCTGCTGGTGCCGGCCTCCGGCCTGCTGGGAGCGCTGCTGGTGTACGTGACGATCAAGCCCTGGCTGGAGCGCTGGATCCGGGTCCGGCGCGGGAAGATGGAAAAGAGCGTGCACGCGATGCCCACCGACGCCGCGCTCGAGGCGCCGTCGACACCGCTGTCGACCGTGGCGGTGGCCCTGGACTTCTCAGGCCGCGAGCGGCAGATCCTCGCCGAGACCCTTCGTTTTCTCGGCGCCCAGCGTCCGCACCTGGCCCTGATGCACGTCACCGAGAGCGCCGGCGCACGGTTCCTCGGCGCCGACGTGGGCGACAGCGAGACCGACGACGACGCGGCGCAGCTCGAGAGCCACGCCGCACGGCTGCGCGAGCTGGGATTCGACGTCTCCACCCATCTGAGCGCGGGGCGGCCGGTGCCCGCGCTGGTGCGCCTGATCGAAACGGTCGAGCCCGATCTGGTGGTGCTCGGCGCCCATGGGCACCGGCTGCTGAGCGACATCATCTTCGGCTCGACCGCGGACGCCCTTCGACATCGCATCAAGGCCAGCGTGCTGGTCGTGGGCCGGTCGCGATGAGTGGTGGCCGAGCGGCCGTTCATGGTAGTCTGCCGCCATGGGGGATCGCGACGCGGACATCCGGCGCCGGGTATTCGAGCGCAGAGCGGCCTATCTGACGGCTTCGCTGGCCGGGTTGTGTGGGTGCGAGGGGCAGCGGACGGTCCTGTCCTCGTCCTGTTCCGAGGCGATCGTACGCCGTCGGGACGGGCGCTCCGAACACACGCCAGCGGCTTCGGCAGGGCCGGAGTCTGCCGCATCACCCGCGCCCTTGCGCAAGATGCACGAGCGAGCGAGCCGCGGCGAAGCAAACGAGTAGCGGCCTTGCTGCGCACGGAGCATTCCGTTCTCGGACCCGTCATCGATGGCAGGCGCCTCACTTCTCCAACGCGGCCAGCAGCCCCGCGATCCCGTCCATCATCGATTGTGTGGTCGGGGTCGCGTCGCGCACCTCGCGCGTGTCGAACAGCTCCTCGGGAAGCTCGGTGAGAAAGCGGCTCGGCGTCCGCGGCGCAGGCTTGCCGCGCAGGCTCCGGTGCCTGGCCCGGCACAGGTAGAGCCTGGCCTTCGCGCGGGTGACTGCCACGTAAAACAGCCGGCGCTCTTCTTCCACGTCCTGCGAGTCGACGTCGGTGGCCCGCGCGTCGAGCGTGCGCGCGTGGGGAATGATTCCCTCCTCCACGCCGGCCACGAAGACCACCTCGAACTCGAGGCCCTTGGTGCCGTGCATGGTCGCCAGGGTCACCACGTTGCCCGGGTCCTTTTCCTCGGCCTCGGTGTTGAGGGACAGCACGCGAAGCAGCGCTCCGAGCGCGTCGCGACCCCGCCGGCCCGACTGGTCGAAGCGTTCGAGCACGCGCAGAAACGCCGCCAGGTTGCCCCGCCGTCGCGCCGCGGCCTGGCTCGACGACGATCCCGCCGCGATGTCGGCCTCCAGGCCGGTATCGTGGACGACGAACCGTGCGATGTCGGCCGCCGGCTCTCCGGCGTCGAGGCGGTGCGAGGCTTGCTGGAGAATGCCGGCCAGCGACGCGCAACCGGCCACGGCCGGGGGTGCGAGGCCCGATATCGAGGACGCTTGGGACACGGCGTTCCACAGGGGCTTGTCGGAAGCCAGGGCGTGGGTGGCGAGCCGCTCGAGGGCGACCGGTCCGATGCCCCGTGCAGGATAGTTGATAATCCTGCGCAAGGAGATCTCGTCGCGCGGCGAGGTGAGCACGCGCAGATACGCGATGAGATCCTTGACCTCCTTGCGCTCGTAGAACTGCGTTCCGCCGAGCACGCGCACCGGAATCTCGCGCTGCCGGAACGCCGTCTCGATCGGCTCGGACAGCGCGTTGGACCGGTAGAGCACCGCCACGTTGCGCGGCTGCAGCCCGTCGTTGATCAGCCGCTGCGCTTCGTCGGCGATGAACCCGGCCTCCACCTCCGGGTCGCTCGCGACCACGACCTGGGTCTTCTCGCCCCCCGGACGGGTCGCCACCAGCCGCTTCTCGTGCCGCCGCGCCGACGACTTGTGGATGACCACGTTCGCCACCGACAGGATCGCGTCGGTCGAGCGGTAGTTGTTCTGCAGCTTGACGACCTTGGCGCCCGGAAAGTGCTGCTCGAAGTCCAGGATATTGCGCACGTCCGCCCCTCGCCACGCGTAGATCGACTGGTCGTCGTCGCCCACCACGCAGATGTTGCGGTGCTCCTCGGCCATCAAGCGCACCAGCTCGAGCTGTGCGTGGTTCGTATCCTGGTACTCGTCGACAAGCACGTACCAGTAGCGTTCGCGCCACTTGTCGAGCACGTCCTGGCGCCTTCGGAACAGGCGGACCACCTCGCAGATCAGATCGTCGAAGTCCAGCGCGTGGAACGAGCGGAGCGCCTCGACGTAGCGCGGATAGACGAGCGCGGTGATGTCGTCGTACTCGTCGCCCTTGCGGGCTGCGAACTGCTCGGGCTCGACGAACTCGTTCTTGGCCTTGGAGATGCGCGAGAGGATCGCCCAAATGTCGTACTTGCGGTTGCCGCGGATGGCTCGCAGGATCTCGCGCACCGCGCCGGCCTGGTCGGCCTGGTCGAAGATCGCGAAGCGCCCGTCGTGAAAGCCCAACGCGCGGGCTTCCTGGGTGAGCACGCGCAGGCCGAACGCGTGGAAGGTGCCGATGGTGGCCTCCCGCGCCCCGGGGCCGACCAGCTTCTCGAGGCGCACGGCCATCTCCTCGGCGGCCTTGTTGGTGAATGTCATCGCCAGGATCGCGCGCGGCGGAGTGCCTCGCCCAACGAGCCGCGCGATGCGATGGGTGACGACCATGGTCTTGCCGGAGCCTGCGCCGGCCAGCACCAGCAGCGGGCCGCGATCGTGTTCGATCGCTGATTTCTGATCGGGATTGAGCTTGGTCATGGTGCGAAACGGCCCGCCCGGAGCCGGTCCGGAAAGGCGCCGTGTTCGCTAGCAGAGATCCGGCCGTCCATCCACCCGCGAGCTGCTCTCGTTCACGCTTGCCTCGCCGCGTGCGCGCCGGCCGCGGAGACACCGTCGGCAACATCAGTTGGGCGGCGGCACCGCGTAGCGCCCGGGGAACGGATCGGCGTTCTGGCGGCGCTGAATCTCGTCGGGTGTCCACGTCGGGCGAGTGCCCTGCTCGTTGAAGAACGCCACGCCGATCACACCCACGTTCTGATCGCCGGCTCCCGATCGCGCCGCGTACGAGCCGCGCACCGAGCTGAACCGGAACGCCGCGACCGCGTCCGCGCTGCGCCGGAACCCGTCGATCTCGAGCACGCCGTAGGGCTGGATGAGATAGCCGCGCTTCGCGTAGGAAGCCGTCTGCCCGTCGATCACGTCGAGCCCGTCGACCGAGGCCACGCACTCATAGCGGTAGTTCGTGTTGTTGCGAATGACGATGACGTACCGGTCGCCCGCCTCGCCGACCACGTACTGCTTGCCTCCGGCGAAGAATCCCGGGAGCACGTTGCCGCTGTCGTTGCGCAGGCTCACGGTCAGAGCGCCGCCCATCACGTCGGCCGCGCCGCGATCGTAGGCGCGGTAGTCGGCCCAACGCGCCATGGCTTCGGCGCCGGTGCGGTCGTTGTACCAGAGCGTGGTGACCGCGAACGGGGTGGCGCTATCGCGGATGAAGGGGGCCGTGGTCGTGCGGCTCTCGACGGTCTCGCCCCATGCGGTACCCAGGCCGGGACGCGCGGGAGGGCTGGGCTCGTAGGCTTCGCGCGAGCGCGACGTCTCCGCTTGCGCACCGGCGCCGCCCATCGTGGAAGGCGCAGCCCCGGACGCACCGTAGGTTGCAGCCGCGGGTGCGGGCGCGGACTTGTCGGCCGCGCCCGTGGGCGAACTCTGTTCGGCGGGAGCGCTGGCCGCATAGGCTGCGCTTGGCCCGTTCGCGGCCGGTTCCGACGGAGAGCTTGCGGGAGGCGGCATCTTCGCCGCGCCGCACCCGGTCACGCCCAACGTCATCGTCGCCAGCAACACCGAAAGCCACTTGCCCAACCTGCTCATGATCGCCTCCTGCGTTTCGCCGTTCACTCCCAGCAACGGGCCACCCCGGGAGCACCTTACACCAGGTCGAACGAGCTCGCCCGATGTCACACTCGAACCTGGATCTCGAAAGCGTGCGCGGGCTATCCTGCGCGTTGTCCTTTTGCCTGAGGTTGGAGGAGATCCGTGCGCGGATGGCCCCGCAGTACCGTCGCTTGTCTTGCTGCCGTCGTCACGATGCTCGCCAGCGCTGTCAGCTTGCCGGCTTGCGGCGGCTCGGGCGACACGAGCTCCCAGCCGCTGGCCCCAAGCCCCGGATACGACGGGGGCTCCGACGGCGAGCTGCCCGACGGCGAGCTGCCCGACGGCGAGCTGCCCGACGGCGACCAGGCGGATCACGACGCCGACGCGAACGTGGTCACGGCCGACACGCGCGCGCTGCTCGAGATCTACCCGATGGACATCTGGGCCCAGTTCCTGCCGTCGGACTTGGCGTTGAGCGTGACGCTTGGCGGGAAACCGGTACCGACCTCGGGCCAGCCAGTGGTGTCGGTGGCCTTGGACAAGCCGGGCTCCTACGACATATTCGATCGACATCTCGACCTGGTGGTGGCAGTCGGACTTCGAGCTCGTGCGCGACAAGGCCACCTCCATCGACCTCGCGCCCTCGGAGCGCTGGTCCCATACGATCCTGGGCATCCTCGAGAACCAGCCTGCCCACAAGCGCGTGCTGGTCGGCCAGTTTTGGGGACAGGACAGCATCCTGGGCTGGATGACCACGGACTCGGCGCTGAAGGCGTATGCCGAGACACCCAACGATGACTTCGAGTTCATGGGCCAGGCCAACCCGACCGAGGGAATCTTCTGGTTCGAGGTCGATCCATTCGTCTTCGGCGACCGGGTTCGCACCGGACTCGTCCAAATTGCCTGACGGAGAGTGTGGGCCCGGGCATGACCGTCCGGCCCTGACCGCGTGACGTTTCCCAAACGATGTCCCCCCGAGTCATCGTAGACTCGGTGGATGACTCCTTGCTCCCGGTCCAGTCTTGCGTGCCTCTTGATCGCGTTCGCGGCCGTCGTGCCCGCGTGCAGCTCTTCCGGCAACGATACGGCCAATCCTCCTTCGATGCCGGGCGGCGACGCGGGATTGGATGTATCGGCCGACGCAACGTGGGAGACGAGCCTGCCGGAGTCGGGCGGATGCCAGAGCGGCCAGGCCTGTGGCGACGGCGGCGTGTGTACGGGCAACGTGTGTTGCGATCCGGCCTCGGCGTGCGGCGAGCAGTGCTGCGGCACCGGGACCGTGTGCTCCTTCCAGAAGTGCGTCACGCCGGGCGACACGTGCTTCGACTCGACGGACTGCAACGCGGACGAGTATTGCGAGTACTCCATCGGTGACAACGCGGATGCGGGTACGCCCGAGGGCGGCGCTCCGGACGCGGGCGACACGGACGCGGGCCACTGCTCCGGCGGAGCGTTCGTCGTGCAGGGCAAGTGCCTGCCGCGTCCGCCTTCGTGCGCGAACCAGGACGCCGGCACGCCCGATGGAGGCGCCATCACGTGCCTCGAAAGCTGCCAGTACGTCCCGCCCACGTCCGACTTCCAAGCGCAGGTCGCCTACTCCTGGGGCGGCGAGACAACGTCGCCCTACAGCACCGATATCATGATGACGCCGATCGTCATGGAGCTCGATGACGACGATTGCGATGGCAAGATCACGGCCAACGACATCCCGGAAATCATCTTCAACACCTTCTCGGCCGCGACCGGCGGCTACACCCAAGCGGGCACCATCCACGCCATCTCCGTCGTCGGAGGGCAGGTGGTCGATAAGTGGAGCGTGCCCGGCATCGTGGCTGCCGCGAGCGAGCTTGCTGCGGGCAACATCGACGGTCAGCCCGGAAACGAGGTCGTGGCGTGCGTGCAAGGCGGCGGGGTCGTCGCGTTCAACGGTGACGGCTCGCAGCTGTGGAAGACCCAGACCGCCATCGGATGCCGTATCCCCGCTATCGCCGATCTCGAGGGACAGGGCCATCCGGCCGTGATTGTCGAAGGCGGCATTGTGGACGGCGCGACCGGCGATGTGCTCGTCACCTTCCCCACGGGCCAGTCGACCGTAGCTGCGGACTTCAACGACGATGGCAAGCTCGAGCTGGTGGCGGGCGCGGGCGCGTGGGCGTCGGACGGCACGCAGCTCGTGGACACCGGTCTGGCGTCGAGCTGGCCGGCCGTCGGTGACTTCGACAAGGACGGCGTGCCCGAGATCGTGGCCGTGGACTACCAGGGGCACCGGATGGCGCTGTGGCACTACGACGCTGCGGAGCCGTCGAAGTTCAAGATTGTGCGCGACTGGGTCGACATCAACGGATCGCTGGACCCGTCACTGTGCCCGGTCGGGTCGGCAGGCAACACGAGAGGAGGTGGACCGCCGACCGTGGCGGACTTCAACGGCGACGGCTACCCCGACGTGGCCCTGGCCGGAGGCGTGGGCTACGCTGTATTCGACGGCAAGAAGCTGATGGACCCGAGCGTGGCGGGCCCGGACACGTTCCTGTGGGTCAAGCAGACGCACGACTGCTCCTCGGCCGCCACCGGAAGCTCGATCTTCGACTTCAACGGCGACGGGCACGCCGAGGTCGTCTACTCCGACGAGTACTACCTGCGAATCTACAACGGGGAAACTGGCGACGTACTGTTCGAGACGTGCAATACCACGGGCACGCTCATCGAGTATCCCGTCATCGCCGACGTGGACAACGACGGGCGCGCCGATATCGTCGTAGCGTCGAACGCTTATGCCTATGAGTGCAACGGCACCAAGCAGGCGGGCATCCGCATTTTCGAGAGCACCTCGGGCACGTGGGTGCGCACGCGCCGGGTGTGGAACGAGCACGCCTATCACATCACGAACGTGGAAGAGGACGGGACGATCCCCGCGCACGAAAAGCCCAATTGGACCCAGCCGGGGCTCAACAACTTCCGTCAGAACAAGCAGCCCGGAAGCGAGTTCGCGGCGCCGGACGCGGTCGTGTCGCTGAGCGTGCCGTGCGGCGCCAAGTCGGTGACGGCGACCGTGCGCAACATCGGGGAAGCCGCGCTACCGGCCGGGCTTCAGGTCACCTTCTGGGCGGACGCGCCGCAGACCGGCACGCTCCTCGGCCAGGGCACGACCACGGCGCCGCTCTACTCGGTGCAGTCCGAGCTCGTCACGATCGCCGTGGACAACCCCGCGGCAGATCTTGCCAAGGGCACGACGCCGGTCTTCGCCGAGGTCGATGTCCCGGCGAGCCTGCACGAGTGCCGGACGGACAACAACGTATCGGCTCCCGCTACGGCGATGTGCACCGGACCCAAGTAGCCGGCTGTCCATCGCGCGAGCTGACCCGCGGGCGAGCCTCACCCCACCAGCTCATTCCCAACCATGCCAATCCGGCGCGAGCGGCCCGGGCATCGACGGCTGCGTTGCCCGCAGGAACAGCTCGAACTCGTGGCGTGCCTCCAGCGCCAGCGGCAAGCCCCGCTTCGGGCCGTCCGCCGCGAGCCATTGCCTGACGCGCTGCTGGTTGCGCATCAGCACCGGATGCCACGGGTCGGCCTCGGCCGCACGGAAGTGCCCGAGCATGCCCTCGATGTCGCGGCGCGCGAAGGCCACGCATGCCAGGTAGTTATGTGCCAGTCCCGGCAGCGGGTGGCCCAGCTCGAGCGCGCGACGCACGTGTGCTTCCGCGTCCTGCAATTGCCCGGCGCGGTAGTGCGCCGCCCCCAGGTCCAGCTCCGCCCCGGCGTGCCCGGGCAGCAGCCTCGTCACGTCCTCGCATTCCGCCACGCCCGGCTCGTACATCGTCTGGACGCCACCGTGCCTGTCGAACCACGAGGTCATCACCGCCGTATCGGCCTCGGACGCGTCGAAAGGCACCTTGAGCTCCTGGAAGTCGCCTTCGAAGTACTCGCGCGTATCCAGCGCGCCGGCCTTGTTCAAGTCGACGAAGTCCTGCGTGCCCGGGTAGATCGACAGGCACGCGAAGATGTATTGGTTCGGGCGCGCCTTCTCGAGGAAGCGAAGGCTCTCGCCGAAGCTCTGCGCGGTCTCCCCCCGATTGCCCAGTATCATGAAGAACCGCACCGGAAGCCCGTACTTCTTCGCGAGCTGTGTCGTGCGCAGCATCGTCTCCGGCGTGATGTTCTTGCCGATCGACTGCAGGATCCGGGGCGATCCCGATTCGACACCCAGGCTCAGCCGCTCGCAGCCCGCCCGGCGCATCGCCCGAATCAGCTCCTCGTCCAGGGCGTCGGCGCGCGTGTCGCAGCTCCAGGTGAACCGCAGCCCCCGGCGCACGATTCCCTCGCAAATCCGAAGGGCCCGCTTGCGGCTCGCCGAGAAGGTCTCGTCCTTGATCATCAGCATCTTGAGCGGCAGCCGCGAGAGCGCCCGCTCCAGATCGTCGAGCACGCGTTCCTCGGACTGCACCCTATACGCATGGCCCCAGACCGACTTGGTCGCGCAGAACGTGCATCGCCCCGGGCAGCCGCGCGAGGTCACCACCAGGTGCGTGTCGAACAGCTCGTGCGCAGATGCGAGGGTGTCCAGGTTGCGGATCCGCTCGCGCCGCTGCTCCAGCCTAATCCGCTGCCCCTGCCGCCACGCCAGTCCGGCCACGCCGCTCATCGGCTCGCCTCGCCCGAGACGATCGATGACCTCGAGCAGCGTCTCCTCGCCTTCCCCGATCGCCACGGCGTCGATTTCGGCGTGGTGCTCGAGCAGCTCGCGCGGCAACGCGGTCGCGTGCGGGCCACCCACGATGACGAAGCTGCCCGGCCGCGCGCGCTTGATGCTCTGCGCCACGAACGCCACGCCTCGCCGGTTCGCCGTGAAGCACGACAGCCCGACCAGGTCCGCCTCGAGCCGTCCAGTGACCTGCTCCACCATCGGCCAGGGGAACGCCGACAGGTTGAGCAGCTTGACCGCGTGCCCAGCGCGACGCACCTGTGCGGCCAACGACATCATGCCGTAGGGCATCTGGAAGAAGTCGCCGTCGAGGTGGCTGGGATGGAAGCCCGCGGGTGCACCTTGGCCTTCGCCATAGGCTCGCTGGCCGGGGGCCGGCATCTTCCAGGGCGGCGGGTAGATCAGGGCGACTCTCATGCGCGGTTCGTGGTTGATCTTCTACGGGAGCATGGGTGCAGTGCAAGCTTCCCGAGCATCACGGCCGCCTGCCCCTTGCCGTCCGGCCCGTCCGATCGGATACATCACGGGTCACCATGTTGCGCGACTCCGACGGACGCTTCCTCAACCTCGACGGCTCGACGCCGCAAACGTTCTCCACGGTCATCCAGTGGGCGGTGGTCGATCGCATCTACGGCCGCCGGCGCCGCACGCCCAAGACCGCACCGGTGCCCAGCGTCGCGCCCGATCTCGATCGCATCGCCGTGGCCCCCGCGCCGGGTCAGGGAGCCCGTCTGACCTGGCTCGGGCACGCCGGCTGGCTCGTGCAGCTCGACGGCGTCTCCCTGCTGATCGACCCCGTGTTGTCCGAAACGATCGGTCCGGGCGTGCGCCGCAATGTTCCCTCCCCGGTCTCCTGCTCCGAGCTGCCCGCCATTGCGGCCCAGCTCGTGTCGCATAATCACCGCGACCACCTCGACCTGCCCACGCTCGCGCGGGTGCGCGCTCCGATCATCTCCGGTCTGGGCCACCGCAGCCTGTTCGACGCCGAGTCCCTGTCCTGCTCCGAGCTCGCCTGGTGGGAGTCGACGAACGTGGGGCCCGTGCGCGTGACCTTCGTTCCCGCGCAGCATTGGAGTCGTCGCGGCCTGTTCGACGGCAACCGCATGCTCTGGGGCGGATTCGTCATCGAGGGGTCCTCGGCGCGGATCTACCACGCGGGCGACACGGCCTGGTTTGCGGGCTTTGCCGAAATCGGCCGCCGCTTCCCCGGCCTCGACGCGGCCATGCTGCCCATCGGCGCCTACGACCCGCCCTGGTTCATGGAAAAGCAGCACCTCAATCCCGAGCAGGCGATCCAGGCGTTCGTCGACCTCGGCGCACGCTCCTTCTTGGCGATGCACTGGGGCACCTTCAAGCTCACCGACGAGCCCCTGGGTGAGCCCCCGGTGCGCCTGGACGCGGAATGGCGCCGACGGGATCTCCCGGGCGATCGCAAGCTCGTTCCGGCCAACGGCGAGACGATCGATCTGCCGGCAAATGGCGCCTAGCGCGATTCGTACACGCGCAAGGCCGGCAGCTCCACCGCGGTCAGGTACCCGCCTCGGCCGCACTGCGTGTCAATGGCGACCACCGGGTCCCGGTGCCACATGTCCGTGGGATCTTCCGGCGTGTGCGTGGACAGGTCGACCGGCAGCCGGTCCGTGGGCGTGTGCCCGCAGACCACGCGCTTGCCGTGGTACTCGCGAAAGAACTTCTCGCTGCGGGACCACAGCAGCGGCTCCGGATCCTGGACCTTCGACGGATGCGCGAACGCGCCGTCGACGATGGGCAGCCCTGCGTGCACGAAGATGGCGTGGTCGTCCTCGTACCAAATCGACGTGGCGCTCATCCACGCCATGTGCTCCGCGGGATAGAACGTCGCATTCATCATCGCTGCCCAATCGGCCGGGTCCGGCATTCTCCCTTGGAGGGGACGGCCGGTGTACGAGCGCATGCAGTCCCAGCATCCGTTGTCGGCTGGGATGATGAACTCTGGCCAGCCGCGCTCGCGCACCTTGAGCCAGCCGTCTTCATGATTGCCCCGCAGGTAGACCGTGCGCGCGCGGATGCGCGACGGCAGCGCCATGAGAAAGTCGATGACGCCCTTGGAGCTCGGGCCGCGGTCGACATAGTCGCCCAGGAACACGAGCGTGTCCTTGCCGTCGAGAGCGGGCAGACGATCGAGCACCACGCGCAGGGGCGCGAGGTCGCCGTGGATGTCGCCAATCGCGAAGGTGCGGTTTGCCATGTTGTCCCACGGCAACGCTTGGCCTGAGGACGGCACGGCGTCAAGAGGGATGGCAACTTCAGGCGCCTGAAGTCCGAACTCCACCCGGGTGAAGTCGGACTCCCCCGCCAGCAGGCGCGGAGCAACGGTCCTTGGGCCCACCGCGTGGAGCACCAAGCCCTGGTTCGCGGCGCCGAACTCTGATCGATTGTTCTGACCGCAACAGCCGAATACGATCGGGTCATGACCGACTCCGATTCGGACGCGAGACTGGCATCTCTGAGGCAGCGGTTCAGGCACGTCGACGATGCGATCCTGTCGTTGCTCGCTCGCCGCCAGGAGCTTGCCCGCGAGATCGGCGAGGCCAAGCTGCGCGACCATCTGCCCATCAGGATGCCCGCCGTCGAAAAGACCGTTCTGGACCATGCGCGCGAGCGCGCCGCACAGCTCGGGTTGTCCCAGGATCTGTCCGTGGAGCTCACGCGCCTGCTGATCCGCTACTCCTGCAGAGAGCAGGAAGAAGCACAGCGTCGCGCCGCAGGCCCGGCCGAGGCGCGAAAGCGCGTTCTGGTGGTCGGCGGCCTTGGCGTGATGGGCCGCTGGATAGCGGCGTTCTTCGCCTCGTCGGGCCACCTCGTGACCCTGTGCGACCAGCGCGTCCCATCCCCGGACACCGGCTCCCCCTTTCCCTTTTCGCAGGACCTGCCTGCTGCCGCTCCTGCTGCGGACGTGGTCGTACTCGCCACCCCCGTGTCGGCCACCGCCGAGGTCATCGACACCGTGGCGGCCAGCGGCACCAAAGCGCTGGTCTTCGACATCTGCTCGTCCAAGTCGCCGCTGCTCGAGGCGATCGAGAGGGCGCGTGTCCGCGGATTGCACGTCACGTCGATTCACCCGCTGTTCGGCCCGCAGGTGCGCTACCTGGCCGGACGCAACATCGTGTTTTGCGATGCGGGCGAGACGGCCGCGTGCGACGAGGCCCTCGCGCTGTTCCAGGGTTCGGCGGCGAACCTGGTGCGCATGCCGATCCAGCGGCACGACGAGCTCATGCGACACCTGCTCGGGCTCTCGCATCTGGTGAGCCTGGTGTTCGCCGACACGCTGGTGCGCAGCGGCGTGGACCTGCGCGAACTGGTACAGGCGGGCAGCACGAGCTTCCTGGCCCAGGCGGCCGTCTCCGGCACGGTCGTGCGGGAGAACCCCGATCTGTACTACGAGATCCAGGCCGAGAATGTCGCCACGCCGTCGCTGCTGCAGGACCTGCGCGAGGCGATTGACGCGTACGGCAAGGCGATCGCCCAGCGCGATCGGCAGGCGTTCAAGGCCCTCATGGCGCGCAGCAGCGGCTACTTCGAGGACATCGAGGGCATGCTGCCCAGGGAGTGAGGAAACAGCCCGCCCCACGAGGTGTCAACGCGCAGATCGACCGTGCGCGGGTCGACCGGCGAGGCGGGCTTCATGAGCCGGTCGCGCCCGGCCCAGGCTGCCTGCAGCTCGACGACCGACTTGCGAAGACGCTTGACCGCCTTCTTGGCGGCGGGCGGGAGATCGGCGGGCACTCACTTGAGCAGGGCAGTCACCGACCCCGGCAAAGCCGGCGCTTGCAGAGTCGCCGCGCTCAAAGCGCGCTGGTACGACTCTGAACAGAT
This sequence comes from Myxococcales bacterium, assembly GCA_021847645.1. Lineage (GTDB taxonomy): Bacteria > Myxococcota_A > Polyangia > Polyangiales > Polyangiaceae > JAJZQG01. Next base: position 7,861 of record JAJZQG010000044.1, on the reverse strand, counting down.
TTCCCTCACCCCTGGCCCCTCTCCCACGGGAGAGGGGAAGAGAGCTTCGTGCCGCAAACCGAGGGGGTGAGGGAAACTTGATGGTGGTGGAATTGCGTAGCTATGAGAGCCGCCCCGGCAAAGCCGGAGGTTCCCCGCAGAGCAATGGACACCGCAACAGCGGAGGGGACATCGAGGCGCGCCTTGCGAAATGAGCTGCGGCCCGGACCGGAAACGTCTTATCCTCTCCGCAGGAGATGATTCTACATGTCGACGCCGGCCGTGGTCGAAAAATGGGAACGGGCAAGAATCAGGCACCGTCACGAGCACAGCCCCATCCAGAACGTCAATGAGGTCCACGCCGAGAGGCTGAGCCGGAGCCAGCGCATCGCCGATGGCCTGGCGAAGGCGATGGGCAGCTGGCCGTTCATCATCATCCAGTCGATCGCGCTGGCGTGCTGGATCACGCTGAACGTGCTCGCGTTCATGCATCGCTGGGACCCCTATCCCTTCATCCTGCTCAACCTGGCACTCAGCTTCCAGGCCGCCTACGCGGCGCCGATTATCATGATGTCGCAGAACCGGCAGGCTGCTAAGGATCGACTCATGGCCGAGCAGCACTACGTCGTGAACTTCAAGGCAGAGGAATGAGGTGAAGGCGCTCATGGTCCGCCTCGAGCAGCAGGACGAGGTCATGCTCGACCTGCTGCGGCGCATCGACACGCAGCACGTGGTGATCCTGACCAAGCTGGGCGAGCGGTAAGCCATCCCCGGAGGCGCCCCAACAGCCAAACCATCTGCGGCCTCCGGGGCAATCTGCCGCAATACCCGCGGGGGCGCGCCGACTGCAGACGCCAATCAACTACGCGCACAGGATGCGGCGAGTGAGGTTCGCTCCTGCGTGCCGGGCTCGCTCTCGGCTTTTTCCGGCACGCTGAACGCGGACCTTGGCGCAACGCTTTGTTCCAGCGGGGAATCGAACCAGCAAGGAGTACCGATTCATGCAACGAGTCAAGAACGGCGATATCGTTCGTATCCACTTCACGGGACGCTTCCTCGCGGGCAAGGTGTTCGGAACCTCCGTTGGAAAGGACGCCCTCGAGCTGAGGGTGGGCGACCCAGCCGTCCTTACGGGGCTGAGCGATGCGCTGGTGGGAATGAGCCCAGGCGAGGCGAAGACCGCCCTGCTACCCGCGGCCGAGGCATTCGGCCCTCGCAAAAAAGACCTGATCTTGCGCCTGGATCGGAAGACGCTCCCAGCAGAGGCGCAGCCGCGGCCCGGCGAGATTGTCCAGCTCCAGAGCGACCGGGGAGCTCACCTGGCCGCTCAGGTGGTCGAGGTGTCGACAGAGGAGATCACCCTCGACGCCAACCATCCGCTGGCAGGTCACGACCTGGCCTTCGACATCGAGCTCCTGGCGATTGGGCCGGCGTCGCCCCCGAACTGAGCGCCAGACCCAGTCGCAGAGCTCGTTATCTGCGCTGCACGCCACCAGCAACTGCCCCGGAGAACAGGTCTATCCGCCTTTCGGCGCGCAGGAGTCGTCGGCCTGCACGTTCTTGTCCTGGCTCTTCCGCGCAGCCTGGCCGGCCAGCCCAAGCCTCCGGCCAACCTCCTTGAGCAGCTCCGCTGACCGTTCGACTGCTCGTCTCTCGGTCTCCGCGAGAGGGATCTCCAGTACCCGCACGAGACCCGACTGCCCCAGCACCACGGGCAGGCTCAAGCACACGTCACTGATGCCGTGTTCTCCTAGAAGCAGTGTACTAGCCGTGACCACCGTATTCTGGTCGCGCAGGATGGCCTCGATCATGCGCGTGGTTCCCAGCGCAACAGCGAAGTTCGTGGCCCCCTTGAGCCGGATGATGTCGTAGGCCGCGTTCTTCACGGTCTCAAAGACCCCGTCGAGGTCGAGCTGCGTGCATCCCGCGGCGCACGCCCCGCAGTTGGGTCTGACCGCGATGCCCGCGACGTTCGCCAGACTCCATACCGGCACCTCGGAGTCGCCGTGCTCGCCGATGACGTAACCGTGCACGTTGCGCGGGTCCACGCTGCACAGCCGGCCCAGCTCGTGCCGAAAGCGGGACGTGTCGAGGATGGTGCCCGCTCCGATCACGCGCGCGCGGGGATAGCTCGAGAACTGCAGCGTAGCGTACGTGAGGATGTCGACGGGGTTGGACAGGATCACGACGATCGCGTCCGGAGCGACGCGCTCGACTTGCGGCACGATCTCACGGTAGATATCGACGTTCTTGCCAACAAGGTCGAGACGCGTCTCACCGGGCTTCTGGGCGACTCCGGAGGTGATGACAATGATGTCCGAGTTTCGGCACGCTTCGTAGTCGCCTGAGGTGACCACGGTCGGCGCACTGAAAGGCACCGCATGCGCAATGTCCTTCGCCTCGCCTTCCGCACGGTCGTGGTTGATGTCGACCAGCACGACCTCGCCCACCACACGCTCGACGACGAGGCTATAGGCCAAGGTCGACCCAACCATTCCCGCGCCGATGATTGACACTTTGGGCGGCTGATGGGTCATGAGCCGATCGACGGTGCGTTCAGACATGTGCGAGCCTCCCGGACACTGCAGCGTTCCCGACGAGAATAGTAGCCAGGCCGCCCCCGAGAAGCCAAGAACCAAGTAGGTGCGTGGGTGCTCAGGCTCAACGCGCCTTGTTGACGTTCGAAGGTCGCTGGGACCGAGGGGCCAGCACCACGAGCTTGCGCAAGGGCATCCCCGCAGGCGCGGCGGTCGGCCCGGATCGTCATTGTCCGCCTGTCCGGGCGGCGCCCTTTGCGCCGATCAGTCCGTAGCTCTTGAGCTTGCGGTAGATATGGTCCAGGTCCTCGACACCCATCGCCCTCCTCCGCCGAACTGCGTCAAGCCTAGTTCGATTCGGCGGAAGCCGCCGGACGCGGCCAACGGCGCGGAGCGTCCACGATGCAACCTCACCCCAACGCTGCGACGGCCCCCAAGCTACGCGGGATCGAATGTCGTGGAAGTCTCGAGCGACAAGCGCTCCGCATCGGATATCGCCGGCGCCCCTTCGCCGTCGACTTCCGCGAGGACAACGGTGATGTCGTCTTCGGATCCGTGTTCGACGGCCATATCGATGAGCCTCGCGCACGCCGAGTCCAGCGTCGGGCTGCCGACCATGGCATTCAGCAAGTGCTGGCCCGTGACGCTGCCGGAGAGACCGTCCGAGCAGACCAGGAACCGGTCGTACCTGCGGACGGAGATGCGGCGCATCACCACGGCGACATCCGGCTTGATGCCCATGGCTTGCAGGATGACGTTCTTGAACTCGAACGTCTCGGATTGCTCCGGAGTGAGCGCTCCGGCGTCAACGAGTTGCTGGACATAGCTTTGGTCGCGTGTGACCTGCACCATACGACTGCCACGCAGCAGGTAGGCCCGCGAGTCGCCGATCTGGGCGATGTAGGCGTAGACGCCGTGGAACAGCACGGCGGTGAGCGTTGCCCCCATCCCCACACGCCCCGTCGCTTGAGCGGTATCGAAGACCTGCCGATTGGCGCCCTCCGCGGCAACTCGAAGCGCCACATCCGCACTGCTCGCCTGCGCGGTGCTCATCCCCTGCTGCAAGGCGCCAACGACCAGCGAGCTTGCCACTTCACCCGCCTGCGCACCGCCCATGCCGTCCGAGACAGCTATCAGAATGCCACGATCGTTCACTGCGAGCGAGACGGGCGACGTCATGGCGCGTATCGGAGGGGCGTCGGTGAGTTTCGAAATGACGAAAGAGTCTTCGTCTTTCGTGCGCGCTTTGCCGATGTCGGATCGTCCGAATACCCTGAGAGTAACGGGTCGCGTGGTCATGATTGCTCCTTCGCGCAAAAGGCTGGCGCCGCAGTGGCGCACTGCACGTTCGGTGCCAGTGAAGGGCCGCCGGACGGTCACGCGAAGGGCTCAGCCGAGACGGGCAGGTGGGCAAGTCGTCCGCCGACCCGTTGCGCGGCCGCTGAAGCATCTTGCGGGGCAGCGCCTACACCGTCCGCCGGGCTCCAGGCCCCGCCGCCGGCGTCGCGGATGCTCGCAACAAACGGACCCTGGGCTCGGAGTGGCGAGCTGCACCGTGCTCCTTCGAATTGGAGGTCGTTCTCTATCATCTTGATGGGGCCCTGCCTCGCCTCCACGCCAGGCTCGCGCCCTGTCGCCTGAGCCGGTCGTCTGCGATCGGTGGCCCGGAACGTGCTCAGCAGACACCGGGCGCCTGCGCGCTTCCACGAGATGCGCGAGGCACACTGCGGAGCTCGCACGGCGCGAGACCGTCGGATCGTCCAGGAGGCCGTCATGCTCGTGTACCTGATCTTGGGCCCGCTGGGTCTCATCGCCGTTCAGACCGTGCTCGGCTCCAACGCAAAGATCGTGGTTCCTTCGAACACCGAGCAGGTGAACGCTATCGCCGAGTTGGCTGGAGTTCTGCCCCTCGGCCGGACCAACGGCGAGTCGCGTAAGCCGCAACGGACCACTCCCCCTGAGGTCGAGCCGTATTCGGCGCTCGGAACCCGCCCCTCCGAGGTCAGGCCCATCGCAAGTCGTTGAAGGAGACTCCCATGCGCATTCGCCCTTTGCACGACCACATCGTCGTCCAGCGGATTCCGGAACAGGAGCGCTCGAAGAGCGGGATTATCATCCCCGAGACCGCCAAGGTCGTGCGCACAGCGCGGCAGAACGCAGCGAGCGTCGCGAGCCTGATGCTGACGACAGAGTGCCTCGTCACCCAAAGCCCGCCGCCCGAGGGTCAGGGGTCGGACGCCGGGTCCCACGGCCGCATGGATATGTAGGAGTCGATCCGGTGGCGAAGTCCAATGTCATCCGCCGACGCCATCGGATCGCGGGTCGCGGCGAATCCGCGGTGCGCGACGCGGAGGGGTCGGCGGACACCGGCTCGGGCGTACGCCTCGCGCCCGAGCCGCCGGGCGCGATGAAATGGCCGGAGGCGAAATCGCCTGCCGCGAGCGTTGCGCTCAAGGTCGGCAGCCGGTTGGCTTCCGCGCCCGAGTCCGTGGAGCTGCTCGACGGTGGCGAGCAGGCCTATCCGCGAATGCTCCGGGCCATCACGAGGGCGCATCGGAGTGTGCACCTGGAGGTGTACGCTTTCGCTCCTTCGGGCGTGGGCGCGCGCTTCGTCGAGGCGCTCGGACAGGCGGCCGCGCGGGGCGTAGCGGTGCAAGTGCTGATCGACGGCTGGGGCTCTGCGCTCGGCGGGCGCGGTGTCGTGGCGGCATTGCGGAAGGCCGGCTGCGCGGCCCGAATCCACAACCCGCTGTCGGAGTTGCTGGTCGGCCGCTTCGGCCGCAACCATCGCAAGCTCCTCCTGGTCGACGACGAAGTGGCGTTCCTGGGGGGCATCAACATCGGCGACGAGAACGTGGGCGAGGGAGTGCGCCTCGGCTGGGCCGACCTGGCGCTCGAGATCCATGGGCCGCAGTGTCTGCGACTGGGGCAGATGATACGACGCGAGCCGCAGCTCCCTGTCGACAGCAAACTGCGGCTCTCCGTCTGCGGGCTCGGAGGAGGGTGGCGCTTGCGTCGGCGGTACTTGGAGGCGTTCGCTGGCGCGCGGGACCGCATCCACGTCGCCCACGGCTACTTTCTGCCCGACCCCGGCGTCGTCCGCGCCCTGACCGCAGCGGCGCGTCGTGGCGTCGAGGTGCGCCTGCTCCTCGCCGGGCGGAGCGACATCCTGTTCGCGCGCGCCGCCACCAGGAGCCTGTATCGCCACCTCCTCGGGGCGGGGGTCCGTATCCACGAGTGGAACGGGTCGGTCCTGCATGCGAAGGTGGCCACGGTCGACGGGCGTCGCCTGCTGGTGGGCAGCTTCAACCTGGATCCGTTCTCGCTCGCCAATCTGGAGGCGCTCGTCGAAGTTGACGACCTGCACGTCGTCGAGCAGGGAGAGGCGTGGATCCAGGACCATTTCGCCCGCTCGCGCGTGATGACGTCGGTGGAGGCGGGTTCGCGGGTGCACAGGTGGCTCCTCGATCCGCTTGGCCGGCTCGTCGCGCGCCTGGCGGACACGATTGGACGCGTGATCGCGAGCCGGCGCAGGCGCCAATCGTCACCGGACTACGCCTTTTCGTTGCTCGGCTTGGGAGCCACAGGAGGTGTGGCGTCGGCGTGGCCTTGATCCTGGTCGACATCGACGAGTTCAAGTCGTTCAACGCCAGGTGCGGCCACCAGGAAAGCGACCGCATCCTGATCGAGCGGGCGGCGATGCTCAAGAGCTGAGACGACGGATTCTGATGTCTGTCGCCGCTTCCGCGGCGAGGAATTCACGGTCATTCCGCCTTTCACCAACGACCCGCGCGAGGCGTTCAAAATCCGGCGGCGAATTCGGGCTGGAGCCACGAGGATAGCGAGCCACGGTGAGACGATGGCCATCAGCGCGGGCGTGACGCTGTGGGCGGGCGGGCGCCGGCGATTCCTCTCGCACTCTCGTCGAACCGGCGGACAGGGCGCTCTACAGAGCAAAGCGAAGCGGCAAGAACAAGGTGATCGCGAGTGATGCCTCGGCGAAGGCGCCGTCATCGACGTAGGCAGTTCCATGAGCGCCCCGGCTCCGCTGCGAACGGACGCTTGCGCAAGGCACGATCATGCGCATGGTAAATGGGCCGCACGCTGCGGCTTTCCTCCCGGCGGCAGCCGGAAGCTTCGGCTTGCTGAAGAAGACAGGGGCGCTTGCGCCTGCGCCGCAAGCGGGCAGGCTGCGAGCTCCAAGCCGCCCGGGCCAAGACCCGCTGGCGTGCTCGGGGAGGCCGGTCATGATTTCCGTCTCAGTCAAGCCGCAGTACCAGGACGTCTACGGGGGATTGTACTTCGAGGGCGAGCTGAGATCGCACGCCCGGCTCCTCCATGGGGCGTGGATTTGCGAGGTATACCTCGGTGAAGACCGGGCGGCGGTCGCGTTCCGGCTTGGCCACCTGGAGGCGCTCCGCGATACTGGGGAGGGCCTGGACTTGCTGCGGCACGCAGAAGCTGCGGGCTGGGATGGCCGGGTTGCGACAAACGCGGGAGAGGTGACCCTCTGGACCGCGCGGGCGTTGGCGTGGGGCATGATCCACGTTGCGGGGCAGCCGGGCGCCCAACCGGGCGGCGATCTGGTACCCGGCGAGCTAGGCGCAGGCGAGTGGAAGGCCTTGGAGGACAATCTCGGCCGGCCGCCCCAGGCCGAGGAGCGCGCCGCGTTCAGGGCCGAGCTGAGGCGGGTCCTGGAGCACCCCAACATTACGAACGAGTGGCCGGGAGGTTGACGGGACATCTTCACCTCTTGGCGCGGAGGACACCATGCGCATCCAAATCAACACGGACGGCAGCATCCAAGACCGAGAGCGGCTCGCCGCCCACTTCCAAGGCGTGCTGGAGAGCGCGCTTGCGCGATTTCAGGATCGGCTCACACATGTAGAGGTCCACCTCAGCAGCGAGACCGGCGACAGGACTGGCCGGGCCGACAAGCGGTGCATGATCGAGGCACGCCTTCACGGCTGCCAGCCCACGGCGGTGACGCACCAGGCAGCGGCCTTGGACCAAGCCGTGGATGGTGCGGTCGACAAGCTGAAGAGGTCCCTGGAGAGCGTCCTGGGTCGGGAGCAGAGAAATCGCTAGCCTTCCGTTACGGTGCCAGCGCGGTCAGTCTGCCCTATCCGTGCAAGTGGCCTGCATGCGTGATCGGTTCAGCCATTCTTGCGGTGTTTATGCATGACTTGGAGACCTGAGGCGGGGCCGATAGCTGTGGATGCCCGTCTCGACGGTGGGCAAGAGCGGCAGTCTGCCCGCATTGGGATCCAACGCTTCGTGCAGCAGAACCCGCCCGATCCTTGCCGCCAAGTCGCGGCTCCTTCTGATCGCGGTCGTGGCGATCT
>JAJZQG010000297.1 GCA_021847645.1 Myxococcales bacterium | reverse complement strand
TGGAGGAAGGGACCGGGAGCGCGGCCGAGGGAACGCCGCGAAATTTGCCCGAGCGCGCCCAGGTGGCACGATCCCCCGCCCACCTTGCCTACACGCAGCCCTTCCGATCCGCGCGCAACCTCGTCGCCCTTGCAGCGCGACACCATCGCAGCGCGCGTAGAGAAGCTCGAACGCGATCTGCGCGACCTCGATCAGGCCCGGGCGGACCTCGAGGCGCAGCTCTCCGAGGCGCGAGGGGCACTCGCCCGGGCGGATAGCCGACCCGCGACCCCGACCGCACCGGCACGGACTTCGGCCAGGCTGAGTCCCGAGCAGAAGATCTCCCTTTTCCGCAGCGTGTTTCGAGGCCGCGAGGACGTCTACCCCACGCGGTTCGTAAGCAAGAAGACGGGGAAAGCCGGCTACAGCCCGGCCTGCTCCAACAAGTTCGTCGATGGGCTGTGCGACCTGCGCCATGTGAAATGCACGGAGTGCAGGAACCGGGCTTTCCGCGCGATCGACGACGAGGCGGTTCGCGGCCACCTGGACGGCAGACACGTCATGGGCGTCTACCCCATGCTCCCGGATGAAACCTGCTGGTTCCTTGCGATGGACTTCGACAAGGACTCGTGGATGGAGGATGCGGGAGCTGTGCGCGAGACGTGCGATCGCCTGGGCATCCCCGCCTATGTCGAGCGATCACGCTCCGGTAACGGTGCCCACGTCTGGCTCTTCTTCGCGCAGCCCGTCAGCGCCGCCGAGGCGAGAAAGCTCGGATCGCACCTGCTCACCGAGGCGATGTCGTCCCGCCCGGGGTTGTCCTTCGACTCCTACGATCGCCTGTTCCCCAACCAGGACACCATGCCCGCAGGAGGTTTCGGCAACCTCATCGCGTTGCCGTTGCAGTTCGAGCCGAGGAAGCAAGGCAACTCGGTCTTCATCGATGCAGACTGGAAGCCCGTCCCGAGCCAGTGGGCGCTCCTTCGATCGATCGCCCGCATCGACCCCGACCGGCTCAACGCCATCGTGCGAAAGGCGTCCCGGGAGGGGACGGTGCTGGGCGTGAAGGCGGTCGCGAGCGAAGCCGCGGACGGAGAGGCTCCCTGGTTGCGCTCCCCATCGGGAGCCGTGCCGATGCCGGCCATTCCCGGGCCGCTTCCAGAACAGGTTCGAGCCACGCTCTCCCAGCGCTTGTTCGTGGAGAAAGCGGGCCTTCCATCGCCGTTGATCGCGCAGATTCGCCGGCTGGCCGCGTTTCAGAATCCGGAGTTCTACAAGAAGCAGGCCATGCGCATGTCTACGTGGGACACGCCGCGGATCATCTGCTGCGCGGAGAACCTCGAGAAGCACGTCGCGCTCCCAAGAGGCTGCGTACCAGACCTGCAAGCACTGGCCGCGCGCCACGGCATCGGCCTCGACCTCGAGGATCTGCGCACCGAAGGGGAGCCGGTCGACGTAGCTTTCCGCGGCGACCTCACGCCCCTTCAAAGCGAGGCGCTGGAAGCCATCGCCGCGCGCGACACCGGCGTGTTCGTCGCTCCCCCTGGCGTGGGAAAGACGGTCGTAGCCATCGCGCTGATCGCGCGGCGGAAACGGTCGACCCTCGTTCTTGTGAATCGCCGGCATCTACTCGACCAGTGGCGAGGGCAGATCGCGCTCTTCCTGGGAATCGACGAGACCGACGTCGGCCGGATTGCCGGCGGGACCGGGACGAAGCGCAAACGCACGGGCCGCCTTGACGTCGCCATGGTGCAGAGCCTGGTCAAGCCCGACTCCGTGGAGGACGTCGTGGCGGAGTACGGACAGGTCATGGTTGACGAGTGCCACCACGCATCGTCCGTGTCCTTCGAACGAATGCTCGGTGAAGTGCGCGCTCGCTACGTGGTCGGACTCACCGCGACACCACAGCGCCGCGATGGCCACCAGGCGATCATGCGCATGCAGCTCGGCCCCATTCGATTCGAGGTGCACCCGCGCAGCCTGGCGGCGGCACGCCCGTTCGAGCACAAGCTGATCGTGCGTGAGACCGCGTTTCGGTTGCAGGATCCCGAAGCCCCGCAGACCATCGCGCAGGTCTACGCCCAGCTCGCGGCCGACGACGGGAGAAACGCGGCCATTCTGGAAGACGTGATCGGCACGCTCGCGGAAGGTCGCCACCCGGTCGTGCTGACCCAGCGACGCGAACACGTGGACTGGTTCGCGCAGCGCCTCGGCCCGTATGCGCGGACCATCGCCGTTCTCAAGGGCGGCATGGGCAAGCGCGCAGAAAAGGAGATGCGAGACTCCCTCGCAGCGGGGAGAACGAGCGGCCCGACGGTGCTCGTGGCTACCGGGCCGTACATCGGAGAGGGGTTTGACGACGTGTCGCTCGACACGCTCTTTCTGGCGCTGCCGATCGCCTGGAAGGGAACCCTGGCCCAGTACGTCGGACGCCTCCACCGGCTCCACCCAGGCAAGAAAGAGGTGCGCGTCTTCGACTACGTCGATCGGGCCGTGCCGTTGCTCGCCAGCATGTTCGAGAAACGGCTCCGCAGCTACAGGTCAATCGGCTACGACCAGGGGGAATTGCCCGAGCAGTTCGAGTTGCTCGCGGAGGAGTGGCCTGGGTCATGGGGGGACCTCGACGAGCCCGAGGAGGATGACGGCGCGGGCGAAGAGCCGTAGGCGTCGAGCGACCTTACCCGGCGCCGCCACCTCGAACGCAGCGGGGAAGTGGCTGCAAATCGGGTCGTCGGATGGGTGCGACGGTTCATTTGCCATCGATTTGCCGGCGCAGTTTGTCGGATTTCCGATCAAGAAGCGCGGAGCGGCATCACGTCATCGGGCATGGCCCGCACTCAGGCGAAATCATGGAGGAATTTGGGCAACGGCATCGGGAATCGAAGCGTTACGCGAGAGTCATAAGATGGTATTGCAAGACAGGCACTTAGCGGTTTTCCTCGAAGATTTTCGCGCGTCCTCCATCCCAGTGCATCTCGTTCAGTACGGCGCAGTTCCCTTTCGGGCAGCTAGCATACGGCAAATAGACGGCAACGAATCGGGAGGCGTGATTCCCGAAGTTGTCGGACATGAGCGAGGAAGGTGTTTCGATGAGCAAGTTGGCGACGGCGACGGGCATGCGCCTCTGCGTGTCGCTCGATCCGCCCGACTCGGACTCCGCAGGTCCCGCTCGCGCGAAGCGGTTGCCCCCGAACCCGAGGGGGGCCGGCGATCCCGACGTCATGACCGTGGACGAGGTCGCGGAACTTCTTCGTGTCAACCGCAAGACGGTCTACGAGCTTGTGCGTCAGGGGTTGATTCCGGTTCGCCGGGTGGGCAGAAGCCTACGGGCAAGCCGTGAGACAGTGCTGCGCTGGCTGTCTGAAGGGTCGCCTGTTCGGGAGCACACACGCAGCCATCGCAATGGATCGGTCGCGGCGCCGACCTTCTCGCGCGCGAACCGCTCGTGAGACGGGTGGCCTTCGGCGATGAACTGGGTGCCTCCGCAGGCGTAGGCCTGCCCGCCGTGCGCTTGCGAAGCCCGTCCCACCGAATTCGCGACAGGTTGGCCCGGTCGCAAGCGCGCCACAGATGCCGGTGCGTCTGGTCCGCAGTGAGCGGACCGCCATGCTCGTCGCAAAACACCAGATGCCTGCGATCGCGGCGATGTGCGCCGAGTGCAGCAACGGCCTGATCATCCAGTTCAATCTTCCGCGGCCGGTTCCTTTCGGGCGGTCCGATGCGCCCTCGAACAAGGGTCCGTCGAATCGCCACGGTCTTCTTCGACAGGTCCACGTCGCGCCAGCGCAGACCGAGCAGCTCCCCGAGGCGAAGGCCGGAACGCGCGAGTGCAACCATCGCTCGCCAGTCGGGCTCAGCCGCCTCAACCAGCCGCGCCGCGTCGTCGTCCGACAGCGCAGGACGAATCCGCGGTTTGGGTTGGTGTTGCCTTGGGAACTGCGGGAGCTCGGCGACGATGCCCTGCTCGGCGCCGAACGCGAGCACCTGACGCAGGCACGACAGAATATTGATCACGGTCTTGTGAGAGCGTTTGGCGAGCTTGCTTTCGGCTAGGGCGGCGACGGTCGCCGCGTCGACCGCCTCCACCGGCCTGGCGCCCAGCGACGGCAGGATGTGCAGGCGCAGAAGATCGGCCTTGGTCTCGAGGCTCGACGGCCTGCTCGTCGCGCGCGCGGCTTCGAGATATCGGCGCGCGAGCTCATCGACCGTGATGGGGTCAACGAGATCCGCTGGGCGGGGTTCGGGCGTTCGTTTCATTCGGGTCACTCGTTCGCTGCGGCGTGATGGCCGCCTGTGGAGGCAGAGCCATGGCGCGCGTCAGATGGGACATCGGGAGGATCTCTCGCGTGTGGGACACGCGGAGGTGCTCAGTCACGGCTTCTCCTCGGGTTGTTCCGGACGCCGGACAATCCGGAGCCGCAGAAGTCGTGGATGGCTTCCGGCTGACCAGGCGCTACCGCGGACAGCGCACAGTGCTTCACGGCGGCAGGTTCACGCCCGAGTTCCGCCAGCCGCCAAGGTGGTCGCCGCTGCTATTCCAGTTCGTACCGTTCGCGCAGCGCGTCCACCGTTGCCGGCTCCAACGCGCCTTGCGTGCCGATCAGATCCTCGATCGTCCTCGCTTCGAACGTGGTCCTGTCTCGAAGCACCTCGCGATATCGGCTCGCCGCGGATGAAATGCTCGGGTTCCCGGCCGGGAACACCAGGACGAAGCGTCCCCACGTCCAGCGCTTCGATGGATGCTGAAGCATGGCGAGCACGAGCAGATGGTCGAGCCAGATCTGCTGGAGGTCCGTCCCCACGAGGCGAGCGCGCCAGCCTTCGGCGAACACCTCCGACCGCTCCGTCACCTGGATGTAGCGTTCGAGGGCGCCTTCGTTCGGCTCATCCTCGCGCTTCGCGTGCTCGTGGTACTTCGTCTCGACGCCGATGACGACGGCCGCCTTGTCGCCGGCCACTTCGAACGCGACGTCGAACGCGCTGCGATTGTTCAGGAAGAGTGGGTCTCGCCGCCCTGGCGAGTGCTCGAAGCGCACCTGGACCTGCCCGGAAGGAGCGTCCGGCCACCACGCTTTCAAAGCGGCTGCAGCTGCCTCGGGCTGTGCGTGGAGCGCGCCGAACAGGTTGAAGCACAGCGGCATCGAGGAGAGCAGGTCAGCCCAGAGACGGTCTTTGCGCAAGGTCTCATGCGGCTCGGTGTGCTCCAACCGGTGTTTCACAGCGGCGACGACGTCCTTCGAGATGAAGTTCGCGTGCGAGTCCCGCGCGAAGTCCAGTGCGAGGCGGCTGCCGACCGGCGTGGCGTCAGGGCCGCCATCGTATGGCTCGGCGCCGATCCGATAGTCCCGCGCGGCACGCCACTTCGCCTGGCCCCATCTCGCGCGACGCTTCCACGCCGTCGACGCTTCGTCCTTGGGCACGCGGTCTACGTCGAACCAGCAGTGGGCTTCGCGGAGTTCAGCGGGGGACGGCGTCGAGGCCGGCATCGGTTAAGCATCGCCCGTTCGGCCGCTGCGGGGAAGGGCGCATGAACAGGGGCAGCGACGCGCCCGACCGCGAGATGCGGTTCACTGCTCGGGATCCTTGCTCCGCATGGCCCGACACCCACCAGCGTGCTACCGAGCCCCCACATGGCTCGGATCGCGATCATCTCGGACATCCACGCAGACCTCCACGCGCTGCAGGACGCCCTCCGCATGATCGACGCGCTCGGCTGCGACCGTGTGGTTTGCGCCGGCGACCTCGTGGACTACGGGCTCTTCCCCGAGGAGACGATCGCGCTCGTCAGGGAGCGCAGGATTCCTTGCGTGCGCGGTAACCACGACAGGTGGGCTACGACCAACGGCGGAGCGCTTTCCCAAGAGGGCGCTGACAGTGCAGGCGTGGACGCGACGTCCTGGGACCTGTCTCGAGCCGCGCTGACCTACCTCGGCTCGCTTCCAGCGACCCTGCGCCTCGAGATCGACGGCACCAGGTTCCTGGTCGTTCATGCGCGACCGGGGTCGGACATGAACGGGATCCACGAGGATGATCCTTCATTGACCGTGCTGGACGGCTGGTTCGCGGACTACAAGGCGGACGTCCTCGTCGTGGGACACACCCATGCCCCGCTCAAGCGACGAGCCGCCTCCGGGGGTCTGGTGCTCAACCCGGGAACGCTCATGCGGGAAGCGAAGTACGCGCCCGAGGCAGCGCTTATCTTCGACCGCGCCGCGGGGAAGTTCGTTCGCCGCGAGCCCGTGCTTGGGACCTTCGGAGTGTTCGACACGGCGACGCGCGAGTTCCAGATCGTGCACACGGCAGGGCCCGGACAGCCGTAGCCAATCCGCCTCTGCGAGACGGCGCCCTCAGACCACCAAGACGCCCTGGATCTTGGGCTCGCCGTACTCGGCGCCACCGGTCAGCACGAGGAGGTTGTCCGTGATCCGAACCTCGCCGGCGCCGTGCGTGTGCCCGCAGAGCACGGTGAACTGCACGTGCGGGTTGGTAGCGGCGGCGTTTCCGAGCACGTCTCCGACCGCGCCGCAGGCGAAGAACGGCAGCCAATCGTCGGCGGAGACGGCGCCCTCGTGCCAGCAGGCGTCCCGGAACGGAGGGACGTGCGTGGCCACCACGACGTGGTCGGCCGAGGCCAGGGCACCGTCGAGCGCGGGTCGGAGAACCGCGGCTGCAGCGTCGCCCAGGGCCGCGAGCCGCTCTCGAAGGACGGCGCGGTGCAACCCGGCCAGTTCATCGATCCGCAAGAAGTCGTTGAGCACGACGCGGCTCCCCGTGAAGTCGCCGAGGCGTGCGTCGCCCCAGCCGTCGACGCCCACAAGTGCTGTGCCTGGTCCCAACCGCACGGCGCCCGCGGCCTCGAGCCACGGTGGTCCGCCGAGGGATGTGCTCGCGGCAGCGCGCGCCCTCACATCGGCGATCGACCCGCCGTAGAAGTCGTGGTTGCCCAGGACGAACCATACTGGCACGTGGACCGCCTGGGCGAGTTCGTCGATGGTCTCGAGGACGTCGGCGGCAGTGGCGACGTCGCCCGTGATGACCACGCCGTCCACGCGCGCAGCCACAACTTCTGCTGCGAGCGCCGCGCGATCGGTCTCGTCCACGAAGTCGAGATGCAGGTCCGTCATCCACGCGAGTCGGGTGCCGTTCCGGTTGCGGGCGCTGTCGGCACGGAGGTCGCGGGTTGGGATCATGAGGTGGGCCGTAGCATCGCTTCTAACGTTTGGGCGTCAACCCCCTGGCAAGCGTCTGCCGACTCAGCGGTAGCCTTCCGATTCGTAATGTTCTGTTGCTCCTCTCCGCTGGGAGTCAGTCTTATCGCCTGGAGACTCGGTGGGTTGCTTTCCTCCGACGAGACCGCTGGTTGACAACGCGGTGAGCGACCGTATCCTGACGGAGCTACTACACCCCTCACTTCCCGGTGGGTCCCGGACCGGCACGGAGCCGGCGAGGGGATGTACCAGCATGGAGAGATAATCCACCGACCCCTCATTCAAGACCTCGCCCGTGCCCCAATGGCACGTGCCTCTGCTCCGAGCGGCCCTCCACGGGTTGGCGAACGTCCGGAATGAGCACCGCAGAACGGAGCGAAATCATGTCGAAGCACACCCTCCCGAAGGCGGCGCGGGACAACCGCGCCAACCAACTCAACCCCGCGCACCCAGCGTACTACCGGGCAAGGGGCATACCAGAAGCGGTCGCCGACCAGCACGCCGAGCGCACGCGAGCCGATCAGCGTCCGCCTGAACCCCCGACATCCGACAGCATCAAGGGTGGCGGCAACCAAGGAACCGAAGGCTAACGATCGTCGGCCGGAGCGGCGGACGTCGTCAGTATGGGAGACGTCCGCCTTCCGGCCGCTTCTCGGGAGAACGACCATGATGCAGACCATTCTTTTGACCGGTTCTCGGGGGCTGATCGGTAGCGCGCTCGCTCCGAAGCTCTCGGACACGGGATACCACGTCCGTCAATTCGACATCCGCGCAGATCAAGCATCCCACCGGGGCGATGTTCTCAACCGCCAAGCGTTGTTCGACGCGGCACGCTGTTGTTGCGGGCTCATCCATCTTGCCGCCGTCTCGCGCGTTGTCTGGGGCGAACGTGACCCGGAGTTGTGCATGGGCACCAACGTCGATGGCACCAAGAACGTGATCGCCGCAGCTCTCGAATCCCCTGCGCGCCCGTGGATCCTTCTCGCGAGCAGCCGGGAAGTGTACGGCCAGCCGCAGCACCTGCCCGCGACGGAGGAGACTCCACTGCGCCCGATGAACGTCTATGCACGTTCCAAAGTTGCCGCGGAACGCGCGCTCGGCGAGGCCCGAAAAGCGGGCGCCCGCACCGCGGTCGTCAGGTTCTCGAACGTATACGGGAGCACGGCAGATCACGCCGACCGAGTAGTGCCAGCATTCGCGCGTGCCGCTGCCCGGGGCGCGGCGATCAGGCTTGACGGGGCGGAGCACACGTTCGACTTCACTCACGTCGACGACGTCGCGCGGGGTGTCGTGAGCGTCGTGGCGCTTCTTGAGCGAGGAGAAGACCGGATGCCGGCGGTTCACTTCGTGAGCGGCAACCCGACAACTCTCAATGGACTCGCAGAACTCGCGATGGAGCTCGGGGGGCGGGCGCTCACCGTGGAACACGCGCCGGCCCGCACGTATGACGTGGCTCGGTTCTACGGCGATCCCAGCAGAGCGGAAAGGTTGCTGTCGTGGCGCCCGCTCGTCTCGCTGCGTGTCGGTGTGGACAGGCTTATTGGCGACTACCGCTCATTGTGCAGGGAGGCGTCATGAGGATCGTGCAAGTCATCCACGGGTACCCGATGCGCTACAACGCCGGCTCCGAGGTTTATACGCAGACGCTCTCGCACGCGCTTGCCGCTCGCCACGACGTCTTCGTCTTCACCCGAGAGGAGTAGTCTGTCGC
>JAJZQG010000296.1 GCA_021847645.1 Myxococcales bacterium | reverse complement strand
ATCTTGCGATCGTATCGGCTCATCGGCTACGAGAACCGCATTCTGCGCGCCGAGGACTTCAACGACGACCGCAAGGACGCCGGGGAGATCGGCGCCGGGCATTCCGTGACTGCCCTCTACGAGCTCGTGCCCAATGGAGTTGCGTCACCCGCTGGAGACGTCGACCCCTTGAAGTACCAGGCTGGCGCTGCCCCCACCAACGCCGCCGGTACCGACGAGCTGCTCACCATCAAGCTGCGCTACAAGGCACCCGACGCCGACGACAGCCGCTTGCTGTCGACCGTCGTCCGCAAGTCGGACGTCCGCCTCGACGGCGGCTCTGCCGACTTGCGCTTCGCGTCGTCGGTGGCCGCATTCGGCATGATCCTGCGAGGCTCGGAGCACAAGGGCACTGCCACGTACGCGCTGGCCAGGCAGCTGGCGGAGCGCGGCCTCGGCGGCGATCCGCAAGGCCACCGGCGTGAGTTCCTGACCCTGGTGGACGCCGCCGCGCGGCTCGACAACAAGCAGCCGGGCGCAGTGCAGGTCGCGCGCTGACCCGTCCTCCGTTCGCGCGGAGTCCTGCGCGGTCCGCGCCTGCCCTCAACTCCCGACAGCACGCCCTGCCCGCTGTTGGACATCCCCACGAGCTCGAGATCACCAGGCCGTCGCACCGCTCTGCGCGCGCGTGAGACCCAACGCCGAGCGGGCCGTAGCGTACGGAATGCAGAGCCCAACTGCGCAACGGAATTGGCGCACCATGATCGGGATGTCATGGGGAGCAGCACGCGGTCCGCCCTCGACGCATTGCGCGGCTGACGTGGTGCCGTCGGACGGTGCGCTTCGAGCTGTGGGAGAGATCAGTAGTCCCGCATCTGCTTGCGGATCTTGCCGAGTGCCTGCTCCTGCAGCTGGCGGATACGCTCGCGGGACAGGTTGTACTTGTCACCGATCTCCTTGAGCGTCAGCTCGTTTTCGTCGTCGAGCCCGAAGCGCCAGCGGATGATGCGCGACTCGATGGGCGTGAGCGTGGTCAGCAGCCGGCGCACTTCATCGGCCCACTTCTGGTTCGCAAGCGCATCGTAGGGCGACACCGAGTCTTCCTCCTGCAGGAAGTCGATGAACTTGCGTCCGTCTTCGTCGCCCACCGGCCGATCGAGCGAGAACGGGGTCTCGGCGTAGAAGTCCTTGACCTTGTCGAGCTTTTCGCGCGGGATGCCGGTCTCGCGCTCGAGCTCCTCGATGGTGGGTTCGCGCCCCGTGCGAGCGATGACCGCCTGGGTGGCGCGCGTCACGCGATTGTGCGTGTCGAGCATGTGCACGGGGATGCGAACGGCACGCCCCTTGTCGGCCAAGGCCCGGCTGATCGCATGCCGGATCCACCACGACGCGTACGTCGAGAATCGGTAGCCGCGACGATGGTCGAAGCGCTCGACGGCCTTCATCAGGCCGATGTTGCCTTCCTGGATGAGGTCGATGAGGGGCATGCGGCCGCGGTTGTAGCGGCGAGCGATGGACACCACGAGGCGCAGGTTGGCCTTGACGAAAGCCGCCTTGGCCTTGAGCTGACGGTCGTAGGCGGCTTGGATCCGCTCGGCGTAGCGGCGATACGCGGGGCAATCGTCGAGCACCGTGTCGTTGGTGGCCTGCTCCTCGTTCTCGAGCGGCTGGATCAAGTCGTGCACCACGCGGGCGCAGCGCGATACCCAAACGCGATCGCTGTCGGGCAGGCGGACCGCGCGCGCCAGACGCGTGCAGGCCTGCATGTATCGCTTGCCCTGCTCGGCGGTCATGCGCTCGTGCTGCTTCTCGTAGAGCGTGATGAGCTTGCGAACGTCGGCGACCGGGGACAGGTCCACCTCCTCGGCCTCGCCACTCTTGCGAACCTCGTCTTCCAGGGCGTCGAGCGCGAAGGGCGCCGCCGGGATGTACGAGAGGATCGCTCGCCAGTACTCGATCTCGGCCTTCTCGACCGCCCGGGCCGCCCGGATCTCGTCCTCGTGGCCCATCACCTGGTGCGACGCCATCTCGCGGAAATACCGAGCTAGCATCGAATCGCCGATGTTCTCGGGGATCTTGGCCGCGTCGACGTCCACTGCAGGCGGAAGCAACGACGAATCCCGCGCCGCCAACGCCCGCAAGTCGTCGTCCAGCGTGCGGTCCACCACTTCCAGGTCGTCGACCTCGGTTTCGGTGAAGTGCGCGGCCACACGCACCGCCGTGTTCTCCGACTCATCGTCGTCCGCGAGGGTGGACAGCGGGGCCACGCCCACGCCGGTCACCTCGCTTTCCGGCGGCGTCGATTCTTGGGCCGGCGCAACCGACACGGGGGCCTTCGCGCTGCCGCGCGTTACATCCAACCGACGAGCACTCGAACTCCTCATCTCACACCTGATTTGGAACTCCCAACCATCCACTGCCTCTTGCTATTCCCGAGCACCTTGTTTCAGAATCGGTCTTCTTCGTGCCGCTCCTCGTTGGACCCCGCCTGGTGATACGAATTGGGGGGGCTCTGGGTTTCCTTGCGACGACGAACACGTTGCGGATCTGACCGAAACCTCATGGGCGGGTTCCGATGCACTTGACTTTGCAATCGGCGTGCCCCCGCTATCGGTCCCTGCGGCCACGCCGCACCCCGGTCCCACCTCAAGCTTCGTCCACGCACTCGGTCAGGTCCTCCACCACCATCAGAGCATCCGAACTCGTCAGCGGTTCGACTCCCGCTGCCTCCAGGCCTAAGGTCTGACTTTCATGTCTCACCCACTCCGGTCGGACGTGCCCGATTCGATGCTGCGCCTCGTCGGCAGGGTGCTCGCTCGTGAGCCGCGCTCGACCGTCGTCTTCCTGTCGGCATCCGCGGCGCACGCCGTCTCTCATGGCGCCTTGGCCTGGTTCGCCGGCCAACTCGCTCGTTCTCTCGCTGGCGCCGTCATCGTTCTTCCTGCCGCCGGACCGTCTTCTCCTGCCGCCATCGCCTCCATGGGGCTCGTGGCCGCCATGATCAAGGGGGGGACCGGAATCCTCGCCGCACGCGCCCAGACTCGCCTCGCCGCCCTCGCGGCCGATCATGTTCGCGACGGCATGGTCCGACGCCTGCTGCACTTCGGGCTCGCCGATCCGTCACCCGTCGCCGTCGCCCGGGCCTCCTCGCGTGTCCGCGAGATCGACCTGGCCGTGCACGACGGAGTGCTCGCAACCGCGCGAGCCGCGGCCCAGCTGGTGCCCATCGCGGTCGCCCTGGTGCTCGTGTCCCCGTCGCTGAGCGCGATCGCCGCCACGGTCTTGCTGCCTTTCGCGCTGCTGCTCGCACGCGCCCGACGCGCGTGGCGCAAGCACCACGAAGGCTACCTCCTCGCCGCGGACCGCCTGCACGAAGAGATGGACGACCTGATCCGGCACACGGACCTGTGGCGCACCTACGGGACCGGCGATCACGTCCGCAACACGCTCGACGACCTTGCGGCGCGCATGATCGCTACCCGAGGCCACGCGGAAACGCTGCGCGCCGTGCTCTCCTCGTCCAATGAAGTGCTGGGCGCCCTGGCCCTCGTTCTCGCTCTCATCGCCGGTGCCCGATGGTCTTCGCAGCTCGGCGACGGCACCATCATCGCCTTCGCCGCTGTCTTCTTCATGGCGTACCGGCCGCTGCGCGACCTGGGCGACGCCCGGACGTTCCTCGCCAGAGGTCAGGACGCACTTCGCGCCATCGCCGAGCTTTCCACCGATCCACACTCCACGCAGACGGCGTCCGCGGCAGCGCCCGCACCCTCGAGCGCACAGTCCCTCCTGGTCCAGGGCCTGGCGGTGGACGGCCAAACTCCCTGCGTGTCCTTCGAGGCGCCGGCCGGATCCCTGGTCGTGCTGGTCGGCGCCACCGGAGCTGGAAAGTCGACGTTGCTGCGTGCATTGCTGGGTCTCGAGCCCCGTGCCCGCGGCAGCATTCGCTTGGGCGAGCGCACGCTGGCGCCAGGACGTGTCGGCCCGAGCGACCGACCCTTCGCGTGGGTACCCCAGGACGCACCGATCGTCTCGGGCTCGCTGGACGACAACTTCCGGCTCGCGGGTACGACCGAGACAGATGCAGAGCATGAACTGGCCTCGCTCGGCGCTCCATTTCTGAGATCAGCACTTGCAGGAGTGAAACTGGGCGCCGCAGGCCGTCCCCTGTCCGGCGGCGAGCGACGCTGGGTCGCCGTGGCGCGAGCCCTGGCCACGCGCATGCCCGTGCTGCTGCTCGACGAGCCCTCGGTGGGCCTGGATGCCACCGCCCGGCAGCGTCTGCTCGATACCCTCGCCAGCCTGCGCGGACTCAGGTTGATGATCGTGGCGTCCCACGACGACGACGTGGTCGCAATCGCGGACCACGTGATTCGCCTCGAGGTTTCGCCTCGGAGCTAGGCCAACGGTCTTGCCGTGTTTCGGGAGGTCGAAGCCTGCGCGCGGGGCTCAGCCGCCGTCGCCCTTGCCGGCGTTCATCATCTCTTTGAAGAGATCGTCTTCCGACTTGGGCGGCTTGTCTTCCTCGGTGTCGCCGGGCGCGGCGTCGGGCGCGCCGCCGTCGGTGCCGGCCCCCATCATCTCCTTGAACAACTCGTCCTCGGAGGGCGTCTCCGCGTCCGCGCCACCGTCGCTCGCTCCGGCGCCGAGCATCTCGTTGAGCAACTGGTCTTCGGACGGCTCGCCGGCATCGGCCTGTGCGCCCTTGGGCTCCGGGCGAGCAGTCTCGCTGCCCATGCCCGCGCCAGCGAGCTTTTGCCCGTCGGCACCGTACTTCTGGATGTCCTCGGGCGTGCAGGGCAGCGGGTTGTTGTGGTCGAGTTGCACGCACTCGAGCAGCCACGCTTCCCTCGGAGGCTGGCCGGGCAGGGTCGCCGCCCTGGCTGCCCTGATCTCGGGGTCGACCATCACGGTGGAGATCTTGGGCACGTACATGACGACCACGAGCCCCACGACGAGAATCGCCACGAAGGGGAGGACCTGCCGGTAGAGCGTGGTCACGGGGCGATTGAAGCGGAAGCTGGAGATGAACAGGTTCAGGCCGAGCGGCGGCAGGCAATACGCGATCTCGAGGTTGAGCAGAAACATGATCGCGAGGTGGAACGGGTTGAGGTGGAACTTGGAGGCGAAGGGCAGGATCAGGGGCACGGCGACCAGGATGGCGGAGAAGCCCTCCATGAGCATGCCGATGATGAGCAGGAAGACGTTGAGGGTGATGAGGAACTGCCAGGTCTGCGTGAGCCCCAGGCCGGTCATGAAGTTGAGCACGGACTCGGGGATGCGCTCGGTAACGACGTAGTTGATGAGCGCGTTGGCCATCGAGAGAATGACGATGATCGCGCCGGCGAGGGACATGGAGACGAGGGTGACGCGGGGCAGGTCCTTGTTGATGCGCAGGTCCTTGTAGATGAACAGCTCGATGCCGAGCGTGTACAAGGCGGCCACGGCCGCGCTCTCGTCGAGGCCGGCCGTGCCGGTGAGCACGCCGCCGAAGATGATGATCGGGACGACGAGCTCCCACTTGATGAGCCACAGGGCTTTCGCCATCTCGGACAAGCGGGGGCGGTCGCGTGGCACCTTGGCCTTGATGCCGACGTATACCGAATAGGCGCCGAGCATCGCCATGATGCCGAGGCCGGGGATGACGCCGGCCTTGAAGCCCTTGGTGAAGTCGATGCCCGCGACCAGGCAATAAATCAGGATGGGCAGAGATGGAAACAGCAAGCCCAGGGAGCCGCCGGTGGTCACCAGGCCCATGGCGAACTTGTCGGGGTACTGCTGCTTGCGCAGCGCCGGGTACAGCAGGCCGCCGATGGCGACGATGGTCACGCCGCTGCCGCCGGTGAGCATGGTGAAGATGGCGCTCGCGCTGATGGCGACGATGGCGAGCCCGCCCGGCATCCATCCGAAGAAGGCGCGCGAGGCGCGGACGATGCGATCGGGGGTCTTGGACTCGGCCATCAAGTAGCCGATGAACGTGAAGAGAGGAATCGTCACCAGGATGGGCGAGCCCGCGAAGCGATCGTCGAGCACGTCGGGCGCGAGGAAACGCACGTAGTGGTACGCGGGGTCGGGGTGGGTGAGCCACGCGACGGTGGCGATGCCGCCCATCACGGCGAACAGCGGCATGCCGGCAAGGGCCAGCGCGACGATCAACAGGACGAGCAGGGTTCCCATCACGCCGCTCCTTGGTTGCCGGCATCGCCAACGTGGGAGTCGTCGACGGTCGTGGGTGCACCGTGGGCATTGGCACCGTCGGGATCGATGTTGACGTGTCCGGAGACGGCGAGGACGCCTCGCAGCAAGAACCGAATGCCGATGATGAAGAAGCCGAAGGGGAACACGAGATTGAGCAGGTGCTTGAGCAAACCTTGCTGGGTTTCGCCGGGCACCATCACGATCGGGAGGCGGAACTCCTTGCCGGACTCGGTGGTCATCTTGAGCGTGGCGACCTGCTCCGGCGTGAAGTGATCCTCCCAGCCCGCGCCCTCGATGCGACGATTCCACTCGTCGTTGGTGAGCCACTGGTCATGCGGCGTACCGGCGAGCACGTGCGGCAGGCTGGACAGGTCGAGGGCCAGCTGCTTGCGGAGGATGAAGAATCCTTCGTTGGCGTGGTGCGCGATCGCCGCCAGCTTCTCGCTGGCCGGAGCGTTGCGTTCGACGTCGTAACTCTCGATGGCGATGTGGTCGACGAACCCCCAGGAAGCGGTGAAGCAAACGATGGCGGCGCCGATCCAAGTCACCAGCGTGGCGCCGAGACGGGCCTTGTGGGGGATGAAGCGCATCACGACGTCGATGTGGATGTGCTTGCCGCTGGCTGCGGCCAGGGATCCGCCCAGCATCGCCAGCCAGATCGTCAGGCGCGTACCGAGCCCCCGGAGGCCGCCCACCAGCGTGAGCGAGGAGGCGTCCTGCAACCAGTTCAGGATGTTGGCGAAGTACGAGACACCGACGCGGGTCCACAGGCCGGCAGCGAGAAGGCCGACGAGGATGGCGGCGGTGTTGGCGACTCGCTGGACCGTGAGGCTTCGCTTGCGCGTAGCGAAGTACGACACCAGACCGAGCACCGTGGCACCGACAACGGCGCGAACGATGGTTCCGGTCGGCGTGCCCGCGGAACGAGGTGTGGCGAGGCCCTTGAGAACGACCCAAGCGACCAGCGCGAAGATCTCGGAGACCACGACGAGCACGCACAGGTATGTCTCCAAGCGCGTCCAACCGTCGTAGAAACGCTTCCAGGGACGGCCCCACGGGGCCCCGGAAGGTACGACGAGAGCCGTTCCGGAAGGTCTCGTGGAGACGCGCTCGGACGCGCCAGCGGACGTCGGCTGGCCGCGGGCCGCTGGTGAGGCGCTATCCTTGGCGGGTGACGCGCCGGCGCGCTGGTCGGCGTTGGTGGTGGGGTCAGGCGCGTCCTGCTGCTCAGCCTTGCCTTCGGGAGCCTTCGTGTCCTCTGCCATCGTGAGGGTCACGATAAATCGGTCTCGCGTCTCTCGTCACGGACTTGTTCTCGTGGGGCGACGAAGAGCGGGCGACATCAACGGGAAGCGCCGCCAAATGGGCTATGGGAAGGCGGGCGTGCCACGGTCTCGGGGCCGGCGGCTCGGGTCGGGACGCGCGATCAGCGGCCGAGGCTCTCGACGCGGGAGATGAGGTCGGGCGGAAAGACGTTCTGCTGGCCGAGGCGCTCGCGCACTTGCCGGTACAGATCCGTCCACTCGCCCTTCTCGGCATCAGTCAGGTCGTGGACTTCGAGCTTCTTTCGCTGGTTGGCCAGAGCGTCCGCGTCGGCGGCGCGGATGCGGCTGGTGAGCGCCTGGGCGGCGACCTTGCCCGTCTCGGTGAGGATGTCGCGCTCGTCCTGGCTGAGCCCGTCGAGCGCCGTGCTGGAGACCACGAGCGCGCCGATCATGTAGGCATGGCTGTCCGCCACGACGTTGGTGAAGCGCGAGACCCACTGCAACTGGCCGCAGGTGAGCGCCGGCGTGTGCGCTGCGTTGACGGCTCCGGAGTTGAGGGCAGGAAGCACTTCGGGAACGCCCAGCGGAACGGGCGTCACACCCGGAATCGCGCCGAACAGCGTACGGTGGATATCGTCCTCGCGCCAAACGTAGGGCTTCTGGCCTCTCAGGCTCGAGGGCCCGGTGACGGCGAAGCCCTTGGAGTACCAGTGCATCCGGCCCACGTCACCCCAGCCGAGGATGACGAAGCCCTTGTCCTTGGCGCCGCTCTGGAACTCGCCCATGAGCGCATTTCGGGCCGCGTCGAGCTTGGCCCAGCTGCTGAACACGCCGGGCATCTGCACGACCAGGATTGGCTTGTAGATCTGGCTGAGGCCGACGGCCGTGGCGGCCAGGCCTTGCAGCTGGCCGGACTTGACCTTGCCGACCATCGCGGCTTCGTCCCCCTGGGTGCCGTTCCAGAAGAACTGAAGCTTGAGCGAGCCGTGGCTCCTCTCGTCGACCGCGTGCGACCAGGTATTGAGCACCTGGGCCCAAGGGCTCTGGCTGGGCGCCAGCGAGCCGAACTTGAGCACGTTCTCGGCGCGGGCCTCCCTGCTGGCTCCCAGCAGCAGTGCCAACCCAAACATCAATGCGAGTACCTTCCTGGACATCCCCTCGAACCTCCTGCTTTGTTGCGCGGTGCTACGTTCGCTTCGTTGGCCGTCGGCGGGCCGCGACCTGTTCGAACCCAACCCGGCGCACCTCACGGTGTCGTTGGGTTTCCCAGCCGCGGTGCTTTGCGACCGCGCGTCGAACAGGTAGCGGGAGTTGGACGGGGACAACGGAGAGATCATGCAAACCCTATCACCATAAAATGGTTTGGATCGTTCGTCCACCATCGCTGGCAACGGGCCAGGTTCGCTCCATTGTCCCGCGGGCGAGTCCGGCTCTCCGAGTCTGCCGGGCCTTGGTGGCCGCACGGCGGTCGGCGGCGGCGGATTTGCCCGCAATTCAC
>JAJZQG010000295.1 GCA_021847645.1 Myxococcales bacterium | reverse complement strand
TCTGCTCAAGCTCTTCCGAAGTGGACTCGGACTTGAGCAACCCGCGATGGCCGTCGCGTAACTCGCTCGGGTCGTGCGCTGTGCCCGGCTCTGAACTGGCGCGCCAGCCGTACGCGGCCGGGCGTTGTCACGCACGCCGCCTCCCCACACGCTCCCTCGGTCGCTTTCCCGGCCTTCGAGCCTCTGCGCCTCTGCGTTGACCTTTCCCCCGACACGCTCACCAGAAAGACGGATGGCATCCAGCAACAGGTCCGCTCGAGGAGGCTCCCAGACGGATGGCGTCCAGCAAGAGGCGCGGCAAGGAGGGGCGCGCCGTGGCAGCAGCCCAGCGATCGCATTATCATGACGGCATGAGCACCCGACCGAAGCTGGCCCCTGGCCC
The DNA here is from genome assembly GCA_021847645.1 of Myxococcales bacterium. GTDB lineage: Bacteria > Myxococcota_A > Polyangia > Polyangiales > Polyangiaceae > JAJZQG01. The sequence continues at coordinate 8,649 of JAJZQG010000295.1, read as the reverse complement.
GTTCCGCGCCGACCAGATCCGGTGCGGCGACCCGTACGAGCTCTCCGACGGCCATCCGATCCTGGCGGTCCCGACGGGCGGCCGCGGGTCGGCGTCGATTGCCGACGGCTCCCTGGCGCTCACCACGGATCCGATGGTGCAGGAAGCCGGAATCGACACGGGCTACTCGCCGGAGCCAGGGACGCTGCGGGCGCCGGACATCGCGATCGGCAACGTGCCGGACGAGCCGGGCTGGGTGCGCGGGGTGCCGCCGCTGGCGGTGGAGTACGCGGATCGCGGGCAGGACGAAGACGAGCTGGCCGCGAAGATCGGCGAGCTGCTGGCGGCGGGAACCAAGCTGATCTGGGTGGTTCGCCTGGCCGGTGCGCGACGGGTCGAGGTTCACGAGCAAGGGCGAACGATGCGGATGGTGCTGCCGGGCGAGAAGCTGGAGGCGCCGGGCATCCTGAAGAACGCCGTGCCGGTCGAGGCGCTGTATGACCCGAAGGCGTCGCGCGAGGTGGCGCTGTCGAACCTGTTGCAGCGCGAGGGCTACCGGGACCTGGGCGCGGTACGAGCGGAAGCGCGATCCGAAGGACAATTGGTAGCGCGACGCGAGGCGCTCCTGACGGTGGTCGCCGCGCGCGGCTGGAGCCTGTCGAACGAGCAGCGTGACAAGCTCATGGCCTGCGGCGACTCGGCCACGCTCGACCGATGGATCGCGCGCGCGGCCCAGCTCGACTCGGTGGACCGCGTCTTCGAGTAGGCGAGCCTCACTCCTTCTCCGGCAGCTCGACCACGAACCCGTCCGGCCCCACCGCCCGCACCAGCTTCTGCACCACCGGCCGCGTGTCGTCGTCCGGCTCCGGCGCGTACACCGGCTTGTCGCGCCGCCCCAGCGGCACCTCCACCGACATCACGTACTCCGACGAGTCCAGCACCGCCAGCACGCGCTGGATCTTGGGCGACGTCTCGAAGCCCAGCTTCTCGGCGTAGCGCAGGCCCTTGACCACGATGGCCGACGCCACGTGCGGCGGCGCCTCCACGAACCCCTGCGGGAACCACTCGGCCAGCTTCTCGATCACGAGCTTGATCCCCTCGCCTTGCGGCACCGGCACCATCGCGAACGCATCCTTGATGCCCTCGCACCCAAGGTCCACCAGGAACGTCGCCGGCAACAGGTTCGTGTCGTCCAGCTCGTGCGTCACCACCACGCAGTGCATGCGCTTCTTGTCCTCGTCGTCCCAGCCGCGCGTCACGAAGCACGGGCCGAACGGACGGCTCACCGCCATCTCCAAGAACCGCTTCTGCAGCGCCTCGTTCTGCGCGTCCTCCGCATGCGCGGGCGCGCGACGCACCACGGCCGCCCGCTTCTTCTTGTGCTTCTGCAGCTTCTTCTGTCGATGGTCAGGCATTCTCCACTCCGTGTTCGCGCGCGCGACGGACGCCGCGATCCGCAACTCGTCCACCGCGGCCATGCAGCCGCAACACCGCCAGCGCACCCGCCGCCGCGATCAGCCACGCACCCGCGCCCGCCGCCCTCCCCTCGCCCACCGCGCAGCCTCCAGCCACGCGCAGCGCCGGCGCCTCGGCCACCACCGACGCCTCCGGGCCAGCTTCCGGCGGCTCGAGCGGCATCGTCGAGCCGCCCGTCACCCACGGCCACGGCTCGTAGCCGCCCTGCTGCGCCGCCTTCGCGCCCATCTGCTTCAGCCAATCGGCCCACGGCACCACGCCGCTGTAGATCGGCGTCGAGCAGTTCGGCCCGCCCCGCGAGGTCACCCCGATAACCCGCCCGACGTCGTCGAGCGCTGGCCCGCCCGAGTCCCCCGGACAGATGCCCGTCTCGCCCATCCATTCGTCCGCCTGCACGCCGTAAATCGGCACGCAGCTCTCGCCCACGCAGCCGACCGCCAGCCCGTCGCGCTGGCGACGCATCCCCGCGCCGGAGCCGTCGTCGGCCGTGCCGCCGAAGCCCACCGCGCGATACGGCTCGCCGGGCGATGGGTCCTGGTCGATGCGCGGCGGTATCGGCCAAGCCTCGGACGGCTCCACGTTCTGGTCGAGGAACAGCACCGCCACGTCGCCGCCGCAGACGTCGTTGGCGCCGGGCGGCACCTCGATGCTCGCGACATGGTCGCGCCAGATGGCGAAGATGACGTCGCGCGTGGTGACGGACATGTCGTTGGTCCAGGTCGGGCCGAAGGTGGCCTTGCCGCACAGCACGTTGCCCGCAGGGCTCTCGGCCACGCAGTGGTGGGCGGTCAGCACCAGGTTGGGCGCGATGAGCGTTCCGGAGCAGGCGCCATGGCCGTTGAGCAGGCCCACGACCGCGAAGTCGTCGGGCGCGGGCTCGCCGCCCGAGATGGCTCCTTGCGACGCACCCGTGCTCTCGCCGACGCCGCTTTCGAACGCGCAGCCGCTCGCGAGCGCCAGGCCGGCCAGACCAGCAAGCATGCAGATTCGACTCGTCGGCATCGGCACCACCATAACGCGGGTTGCGTCTCGACGTCTCCTGCCGCGCCTCACGGCTTGAGCAACGGCGGCTTGCCTCGCGCCTGACGCAGCCGGTTGATGCCGTGCAGCACATTGCGCTGGCCCAGGATCCGTCGCTCGATACGTCGCTTGGCCGGGAAGTCGAGCAGCGAGACGCCGACCAGGATGGTGAGCATGCCCTGGCCGGGCAGCACGAGCATCGCCACGCCGGCCAGGATGAGCAGGACGCCGGCCACGGAACGCAGTGCGACGACCCAGCCGCGGCGCTTGGGGATGGGCGCGACGAAGTAGTCGGCCGGCAGGCGCACCGCGATGAGCGGAATGGCCGCGAGCGTGCCCACGAACATCACGAGCGACACGACGGTGGCGCCGATCAGGAAGGCATCGTTGTGAATCCAGGCAGGCATCAGGGGCTCGAGGCCAAGAGGAAGCGGGAGGACAGGGTCACGGCGGCCAGCACCACGGCGCCTGTCATGAAGACCCAGGCGACGCGACGGTCCTTGCGGCGAAGGGTTCGCATCTCGCGCACGCCGAGCAGGGTGGCGAGGCCGATGGCGGGCAAGGCGGGCACGGCGGCAGGCAGGTTGGGCGCGACGAGCGGGACGGTGGCCGAGGCGGCGCCGGCCAGAGCGACACCGGCGACAGCGGCCAGGGCGACCTTCCACCAGCGGATGGCGTGGGTGCGCGCGACGCCGAGCAGCAGGGAGACGAACAGCAGGTCGCCGATGCCGATGACGGGCGCGTGCTGGTGGGTGCCGAGCACGGGGAAGGACATGGCAAGCAAGGCCAGGGCGCGGGGGCTCTCGATGACGGCGTGCGTGGGGCCGGAGGGATGGAAGACCGAGGTGATGTCGATGCAGGAGGCCACCACGCAGGCGGGCAGGATGTGGCCGGGGTGCTCGATGTGCGAGCCGATGAAGTCGCCGACCACGTGGGCGAGCGAGATGAGCGCGGCGGCGATGGCGACGGCCGACAGGGCGGAGCTGGAGCGCGTCCAGGCGACGGCGACGATGGTCGCGGCGGACAGCAGTCCGAGCGCGAGGCGTGCGCGGTCCGGGACGGGGGAGCGGGAGAGCAGCACGACGGCGCCGAGGGCGGTGAGGCAGGCGCCGGCGAAGGTCAGGAGGTCGACGGCGGATTCGGGCAGCCGGACATGGGGAGCCAGGAGGGACATGCCTGCGACGACGGCGGGGGCGAGGGCGAGCGAGGCGAGGGAGCGCCAGAGGCCGGGCGGCGTGGAGGCGGGGCCGGGGGTCATGGCGGCCGGGTCGTGGTTTGCCTGAACGGGTGGCACGGCGTAATATCTAGTCACCTCGAGAGGCCTAGTGCCCAGACTGGTCTGACGACAGGGGTCGTTCTCAAGGAAAAAAACGCGGGTTCCGAAGGAGCCCCCACCATGAAACACCCGTCAGCCCCCCACGACAAGAGCTCATGGGATTCCACGGGTGGCCGGCACGCCGGAGGAGGGATGCAACCCATGAAACAATCCTGTGGTCCCAACCCGGAGGTGATGTGCGGCTGATCCCTCGAGGATCGAACACACGCCGAGCCCCCGGAACGGGGCAAGGGACGGCGGGCCGGGAGCACCGAAATGGCGCCCGGCCCGTCTGCTTTTTGTGGACGGGGGCCAAGGGCGGGTGACGGCCGAACGATACGCGAGGCACGCATTGAACCAGCCGCCTCCATGCACTACGAACCAAGGCGTCATGAGCAACAAGCATCTGCCGATTCCCGCGCGAATGGTTCGTTGGGCTGCCGTGGCCGCGATCGCGGTGGTGGCGCTGCCCGCGTGTGACCGCAAGGATGAGCTGCCGGCCGGCCCGGGGACCACGGTCAAGGAGGTTCCGGACGAGTTCAAGATCGTGGACGTGAAGGTGGGCACGGGAGCCGAGGCCAAGGAAGGCTCGACAGTGAAGGTGCACTACACGGGCACGCTCAAGAACGGCACGAAGTTCGACAGCTCGCGGGACAAGGGCGAGCCGTTCGAGTTTACGATCGGCGCCGGGCAGGTCATCAAGGGCTGGGACAAGGGCGTAGTGGGGATGAAGGTGGGAGGCATTCGCAAGCTGACCATCCCCTACGACCTGGCCTACGGGGAAGAGGGCAAGCCGCCGACCATTCCGCCTCGCGCCACCCTGCTGTTCGACATCGAGCTTCTCGAAGTGAAGTAGGACGAAATCACGAGCGCGCCGACTCCGGTTGGGGCAAGCTGGGAGCCGACATGGCCACGGAAATGTTCGCTGAGCACGCGGAGAGGGGGCGTCGCGGTCAGTGGCGGCTCGAGGAGATGCCGTGGGACGAGCCGATCGAGTTCTGCGGCTCGACCGAGCGCGAGAAGACACTCAACAAGCTCGACCTGATCGACGGCGCGCAGGCGATGTACCACTTTCAGCTGGGCGCGCGCATCCGCATGGGAGACTACATCTCGCGCGCATGGTCGAGCGAAGAGGCCCTGGCCGAGTGTCTGGAGTGGCACGACATCGACGAGCAGCGCCACCTGCGCGGCCTGCGCAGGCTCACCGTCACGCTCGAGGCGGCGGGCAACGACGTCCGAGTCATCAACAACAAGACCGACCCGCGTCGCATGTGGCGGGTCTCCCAGACGGGCCCGCTTCGGCTGGACGACGACCGACTGCTGCTCAACCTGCTGGTCGACGAGGTCGTGTCCAAGACGCTGTACGAGGCGGTAGGGCGCAGGTGCCACCTTCCCTTGGCGCGCGCTCTGTTCCAGTCTTGCGCGCAGGACGAGGAACGCCACGTCGAATACGTGCTGGCGCTGCACCGGTCCCGCGGGGTGTCGCACCGCGCGCTGGAGACGACGCGCCTGCAGGCTGGCGCGGTGGCGCATGTCGCGCGCATTCAAGGCGCGTTTCGGCCCTACTTCCGCGCGTTCGCGGGCATCACGCACGACACGACCGAGGCGGTGGCCACCGAGATCTTCCGTTCGATCTCCAAGGTCCTGTCCACGCTCGGCCCGGGGTGGGAAGGCTATCCGCTCGCACGGCTCATCCACACGGCAGACCGATCGCCCTGGCTGCTGTGGATCCTGCGCTGACCTGCCGGTAGCCAGCACATGCTGCAACGGTGCTCGGGCACGGATTCGCACGTAAGCCGCGGCCGCGCCGCACCTGCAATTCCAAGCTCGCCTCGCGCGCCGCGTGGTATACGCAGCCCCAAGGAGGCTTTCCCGTGGCCACTATCCGACCTTTCCGCGCGCATCGTCCGCCCCAGTCCACCGTAGCCCGCGTCGCCAGCCCGCCCTACGACGTCATCAACACCAAGGAAGCTCGCGACCTGGCACGCGGCAATGACGACTCCTATCTGCACGTCTCCCGCCCCGAGATCGACCTGCCCGAAGGCACCGACGAGCACGACGATCGCGTCTACGACCAGGGCGCGATCAATCTCAAGAAGCTCATCGAGCGCAAGGCCCTGGTGCAGGACCCGGAGCCGCGGCTCTACGTCTACGCCCAGAAGATGGGCCAGCACCGACAGGTCGGCCTGGTCGCGTGCGCGTCCGTCAAGGACTACGTCGAAGACCGCATCAAGAAGCACGAGAAGACCCGGCAGGACAAGGAAGACGATCGCACGCGCCACATCGACACGCTCGGGGCGCACGACGAGCCCGTGTTCCTGACCTACAAGGCGGTCAAGGCCATCGACGACGTGATCGCCGGGGTCACGGCGACCCGCCCGGTGTACGACTTCGACACGAACGACAAGGTGCACCACACGCTGTGGGTGGTGGACGCGGCGCAGACGCAGCGGCTCGTGCAGCTGTTCGACAAGGTGCCGACGCTGTACGTGGCCGACGGGCACCACCGCAGCGCCTCGGCCGCGCGCGTGCACGAGCTTCGCAAGGGCAAGCCGGGTGAGCACGACGTGTTCCTCGCCGTGATCTTCCCGCACGACCAGATGCAGATTCTGGCTTACAACCGCCTGGTTCGCGACACGAAGAACCGCTCTGCCGAAGAGCTGCTCAAGGCGTTCCGCGAGCGCTTCGACGTAGCCCCGTCCGACACCGCCGTTCCGGACAAGCCCCGCACCTTCGGCCTGTATCTCGGCGGCCGCTGGTATCGGCTCACGGCGCGCGAGGGAACATTCGACGCCAAGGATCCCGTGGCGTCGCTCGACGCTTCGATCTGCCAGGACCTGATCCTCGCCCCCATGTTCGGCATCACGGACCCGCGACGCGACAAGAACGTGGACTTCGTCGGCGGCATCCGCGGCTACGGCGAGCTCGAGAAGCGCGTGCGCGAGGAAGGCTGGCACCTGGCGCTGCACCTGTACCCCACGCGCATCGAGCAGCTCATCGCGGTCAGCGACGCAGGCATGCTCATGCCGCCCAAGAGCACCTGGTTCGAGCCCAAGCTGCGATCGGGGCTGTTCCTTCACACGTTCTGAGAGCCGTCGCTACGCGCTGCACATCACAGCTCCGCGGTACCCATCGCGCGTCGCTCAACGCCCGCCCGCTCTCCAACAAGCAAGCGCGCACGGTGTTTTCCAGCCGGTCGTCGCGGAAGTGCCGCCGCGTAAGGTGCTGGGCCGCGATGCCTCGCGTCCACGCTGCCGGGCGACAACCCGCGCTCTTGATGAGCCGCCGTACTTGCGCTTCGGCCACGCGGGAACTCTATTGTTCGCGAACGGACATGCTTCGGACGAGCATCTTACGGGAACGCGGTCAGCTCGAGGCGATCGCAGATGAGTGGCGCGAGCTCCTCGCGGATTGCTCCTCGCCCGCGCCTGTCTCGAGCCCCACGTGGCTGCTCACCTGGTGGGACGTGTTCGGCCGGCTGGAGCACCGGCAGCTGCGTGCGGTCGAGTTCCGCGACGCCGGCGGGAAGCTCGTGGGCCTCGCGCCGCTGCTCCGGCGCTTCTGCCTGTCGCCGTCGCGGGGACTGGGTGGCCGGCGCATCGAGCTGCTGGCCTCGGGCGAGCCCCCCGAGCAGGAGATCAGCTCGGACTTCATCGGCGTGCTGGCGCGCACGCATGCAGAGCCCGACGTCGCCCAGGCGCTGGCGGCCGTTCTTTCGTCCGGCGAGCTCGGCGGATGGGACGAGCTGCGGTTCACCAACATGGGAGACGACTCCCCGTTCCTCCGCGCGTTCGAGCCCGAGCTGCAGCGCGACGGCTGCAGGGTCGAGAGGATTCAGCAAGGAGCGAGTCCGTTCATTCGTCTCCCGCGCACCTGGGAGCAGTATCTGCAGGAGATCGGGGGACGACGGCGCTACTTCGTACGCCGCACGCTGCGCGACATCGAGGCCTGGGCTGGCAAGGACCAGCTCGCGTTGCACGAGGCGTCCTCGCGGGAGGAGCTGCGCTTCGCATCGGGCGTGCTGGAGCGGCTGCACGAGGAGCGTTGGCGCGCCGCGGGCGGTTGCGGGGTGTTCGCAGACCCTGAATTCCGGGTGTTCCACCAGCGAATCGTCAACGAGCCGTTCCCCGCGCGCGACGGCGTGGTGCAGATGCTCTGGCTGACCGCCGGCACCAAGCCCATCGCGGCGCTCTACAACATCGTGTTCGACGACAAGGTCTGGTTCTACCAGATGGGTCGCTCCATGAGCGTGCCGTCCGGTGTTCGGCCAGGCATCGCGATCCACGCTCTGTCGATCAAGCACGCGATCGAGCACGGATGGCGCGAGTATGACTTTCTCGGCCGCGAGAGGTTCTACAAGCTCCAGCTCGCGACGGACTCGCGGGCGCGGGTAACCTTGCGCGCCGTGCGTCGCGGTGCCCTGCCGCTTGCGTGGGAGTTCGCGCGCCGCTACGGCCGGGCGGCCGTGCATGCGGCACGACGCTTGCGCAAGACACCGATCCAGCAGCTGCCGGATTTTCTCGACTGACCCGGCGCGCCGCGGCTACGAGGTCTAAACTGGGTCACGTTGAGATGGAGCCTTCTGGCGCCAGCGGTGGCCGGGGCCGGGCCCATCGGCGTCAAAGCAGACCGGAGATGGGCATGAGGAGCCGCGAATCCGGCACCAGCGGGCAGGTCTGTGCGGCGCGAAGGGGGAGCACGGCTTGCCCGCCTCGTCGAGCCAATGGCAAGGACTTGGTCAGCTCCGCCACTGACTTGCCCTGGATGGAACCGAGCTCAGCCGGCATGGATACGGCCAGCTTCGACCATCAGGAACGCCCACGGACGCCATGGATACGCCCTGCTCGCCAGCCCTCCCC
>JAJZQG010000043.1:19856-45538 GCA_021847645.1 Myxococcales bacterium | reverse complement strand
CTACCGCGATCCGTGCCTTGCGAATTTGTGCCTCGAGCCGACGCGCTCAGGCTCGCTGTCGCTCGCCTGCATTTCCGCTAGCCTTCTCGCTCCGGCTTCGCCGGTCGCGAATCAGGCCTGCGCACGCGATCGGTCAGGGCTGGCGCGCGTAGCCCGTGCCGTCGTAGCGGTAGTGGACGGCGCGAGGTGTCCACGGGAGCACGATGGGCTCGACCCCGCTGACGGCTTCGCTGTCCTGCTTGAACGGCCAGGTGCCTCGCTCCCATCCGACGGAGCGGCCTGGGCGAATCTCGATGTCGAGGCCCGGGCTGCCGGCGAGAAAAGCGAGGGTCGACTGGATGCGTTTGTCGCCCATGTCGAGGGCGGTTTCGGCCGCGAAGATGCGCGCAATATGATCGGGGTACACCGAGTACGCGAAGACCACCTCGCGGGTGAGATCCCCGTCGCCCAGGTCGGACGGCGCCTTGGTCGTCTGGATGCCTCGCACGATGATGTCGGCGTGACCGTCGCCCGTCAGGTCGCGTGCGGTGACGTCGAGGATGTCACTGGGCTTGGCGAACTGAGGCATGCTCAACGAGACATAGCCGCGGCCGTCGCGGAATGCCTTGCCGAACACGACGAGATCCTTGCCGTAGCAGACGATGCGCTCGTTGGTCTGGTCCTCGGCGACGTTGGTGACGAAGTCGAAGGAGGGAACGGCGTTGGCGGAGATGTTGTGGTCCTTCTTGTAGAGGGCGAAGACCTTGTCGAGCAGCTCGTCGGCGGTGGGCGGGCGAGGCGCGGGTGGCGCAGGTGGAGCAGCAGGACGAGCCGGACCGATGTCGCCGGCGGGCTTGGCCTGCTCCGAGAGCTTGGTGAATTGCTTGCCGTCCCAGCCGAAGGTGCGTGAGCGCACGGTGCCCCAGGGCAGAAGAAGCGGCTGTCGTGCGGTCTCGGTGGGTTCGTTGTAGTTGCTCGCGTCGTAGCCGCTCGAGGTTCCCAAGCTCACGGTGATGTTGGCGCCGCGGGTGCCCGGCTCGAGGCGTACCTCGTTCTCGATCGAGCCGACCGACGAACTGATGCCCACCTCGTGCTCGAAGATCGGCTCGGGCGTGGTTGCGGAGCCGAAGGCCAGCACCTGCAGCAGCTCGCGCGAGCCGTTGCCGATGTCGATCTTCTTGCGCAACACGATGTCGGCGCGTCCGTCACCGTCCACGTCGCGCACCTCGAACATGGGCAGGCCGCCCCGGGACGGGTCGACGCCGAGGTCGTTCCAGAAGTACTCGGCACCGTCGCGGAAGTGCGGGCCGAGCACGACCAGATAGCGATCGAACAGCAGGACCCGCTCGTTCATGGCGTCGCCCGCGACGTTGGCGATGATGTCGCGGGACGGCGGAGAGGAGATGCCCTTTTGGCGCAGCAGGCCGTCGCGCAGGCTCTGCTCGGCTGCGTTGGGCAGCAAGGGCAACGAGCCGGCGCGGCCTTTGTCAGCGGTCGACAGCACGGCGGAGATGCCGGAGCCGTGGGAGTCATAGTAGCGAAGGGCGCCGCGGATGCCGACGCGCGTGTGCGCGGCGGGCGGGAACAGGCTCCAGGGGATTCTGGCTTCGAAGGTGTAGCCGCCCTTGGACGGGGCTTCGACCAGGGTTGCGCTTCCGACGACGCCCAGGCCGGCAGCCTTGACCTGGCCGGCCGTCTTGCCCGGATCGCCGGCGTACAGTCCCACCTCGTAGAGCGTGCGGTACTCACCGTTGGCGTCGGGGAAGGTCAACACCAGCTCGGCCCTGTCCTCGTTCGGGCCGTAGGCGGAGGTGCGCACGAACTTGGGATCGGTCACGTCGCCGGCCACGTAGATGTACTTGTCGTCGTAGGCGATCGCCCCGCTCATCGACGTGGCACCGGCGGCGCCTTGGGTAACGATCGACAGGCGTGTGAAGTCCGCGCCCCACTCGCGCAGCATGCCGTCGACCTTGATCTCGCCGGACTTGACGAGGAACATGGGGATTTCGGATCCGCTGGCGAGGGACGGGGCGCTCCACGCGATGAGTGCGGATCCGATCAGACCGGCTGCGAACCACGTACGACTCCTACGCATGGTCGGGGAATCTACCCCCGACGGGGGCGGGGGAACAGGGGCTCAGACCTGGGGCAGGGCCGGTTTGGGGCGAGGGCCCAGCAGCCGGTAAGCAGCCTTGAAAAGCTCCATGGCGGGGATGATCGCCAGGGACAGCAGCAGCACAAGGATCCACTCGTGCAGGGACACTGCGTGGGTCTTGAACACGGGGCGCAAGGCGGGGATGAGCACGGCGACCATGTGGATCATGGCGCTGACGCTGACGGCGATGATCACGGGCAGGGCGACCACGGGGCGGAACGAGACGATGGAGTTGGTCGAGGACCGGCAGCTGAAGGCGTGCATCAAGGGCGAGAGGGCCAGGAGCGTGAAGGCATTGTTGCGGGCCATGACCACCAGCTCGCGGGAGCCGTCGGCCTGGGTGTAGAGCCAGACGGCAGCGCCGCCCATGACCAGGCCGACCAGGACGGTCGCGGTGTACTCCCAGCCACCCAGCAGGCCGGCGTCGGCTCTGCGCGGGGGCTCGCGCATCTGGCGGGGATCGGGTGGATCGACACCCAGCGCGAGAGCCGGCAGGCCGTTGGTGACCAAGTTGATCCACAAGATCATCAGCGGCGTGAGCGGCGGCCATCCCTTGAAGAACGCCACGGAGAACACCGCCACCACCAGGCCCATGTTCGACGACAGCAAGAAGAAAATGAACTTCTGAATGTTGTTGTAGATAGCGCGCCCTTCGCGCACGGCCGCCACGATCGTTGCGAAGTTGTCGTCTGCCAGCACGATGTCCGCGGCCTGGCGCGCCACGTCCGTGCCCCCCAGCCCCATCGCCACACCGATGTGCGCCTCGCGGAGCGCCGGCGCGTCGTTCACTCCGTCGCCGGTCATCGCCACCACGTGTCCGAGGGACTTGTAGGCCTTGACGATCCGCAGCTTCTGCTCGGCGGTGGTGCGGGCGAAGACGCGCACGCTCTCGACGCGTTGCCGGAGCTGGTCGGTGCTCATCTGCTGCAGCTCGGCGCCCGTGAGCGCGTCGTCGCCGTCGGTCCACAGGCCCAGCTCGCGGGCGATGGCCACGGCGGTCAGCTTGTGGTCGCCGGTGATCATCACGGCGCGCACGCCGGCCAAGCGGCAGGTCTCGATGGCTTCCTTCACGCCCACGCGCGGCGGATCGATCATGCCCACCAGGCCCAGGAACGTGAGCGATTGCTCGGGGTCTTCGTCGGGCTCCACGCGCCTCGCGATCGCCAGCACGCGCAGCGCTTGCCTGCTCAGCTTCTCGGCTTCGGCGATGATCTGCGCGCGCAGCTTGTCGTCGAGGGCAAGCACGCCGTGCAGTCCCGCGTACTTCACGCAGCGTGGCAGCAGCACGTCGGTGCTGCCCTTGACGTGGGCGATGCGTCGTCCGCGATCGTCGAGAGTAATGACGGTCATGCGTTTGCGGTCGCTGTCGAAGGGCACCTCGCCGACCACGCGATGGCTGGCCACCAGCGACTCGCGGGCCATGCTGCCCTTGGAGGCGAGCGTGAGCAGAGCGCCTTCGGTCGGATCTCCGATCACGCGCCAGCCGGCGTCCTGGGTCTTCTCGAGGGTGGCGTTGTTGCACAGCGCGGCGGTGGACAGCAGGTACGCCAGCGGCGCGGGCAGGTCTTCCTTGTCGAGCTTTCTGCCGGCTTCGTCTTCGAAGCCGCCGGCCGGATCGTAGCCTTGGCCGGTCACACGGTAGCTCTGCCCGGCGGTCCACACCACGCGTACGGTCATCTGGTTCTGCGTGAGCGTGCCGGTTTTGTCCGTGCAGATCACGGTGGCGGCGCCCAAGGTCTCCACGGCGGGAAGACGGCGCACAATGGCGCCGAGCTTGGCCATGCGCTGCATGCCGAGGGCGAGGGTGATGGTGGTGATGGCGGGGAGGCCTTCGGGGATCGCCGCTACCGCAAGGCTGACGGCCTCGAGCAGCAACACACTCCAGCCTCGCTCGTCGTGGCGGAGCATGCCCCAGGCGAACAGCAGCACGCTGACGGCGAGGCAAGCCCACAGGATGCGCTTGCCGAAGTGCTTGAGTCGCTTCTCGAGGGGGGTCTCCTCCTGCTCGGCCTGGCTGATCATCTGGCCGATGCGTCCGAGCTCGGTCTGCACGCCGGTGGCGACGACCACGGCGCGCGCCTTGCCCCGCACGATCGTGGTGCCCATGAACACCATCGTTTCCCGATCGCCGATGGGGGCGACAGGCTCGACCACGGCCTCGGCGTCCTTGGACGACGAGGTGCTCTCGCCGGTGAGCATGGCCTCTTCGGTGGCGAGATTGATCGACTGCACGAGCCGGGCATCGGAGGGAATGGCGTCGCCCGTGTCCAGCTCGAGGATGTCGCCAGGAACCAGATCGGCGGCCGCTACGATCACGACCCTGCGCGATCGCCGCACGCGGGCCGTGGGCGCGGTCATCTTCTGCAAGGCGTCGAGCGCGGCCTCGGCACGACGCTCTTGGTAGTAGCCCAGCAGCGCGTTGAGCACCACGATGAGCAGGATCGCGATGGCATCGCCGAACCGGCTCAGGATGCTGCCTTCGTGGGAGGTGACGCCGACGATGGTGGCGATCACGGCCGCGGCGAGCAGCGTCAGGACCAGCGGGTTGACGAACTGCTCGAGGAACTGGAGCAGCTTGTTCTTCTTCGGGGGGTCGGGAAGCTTGTTGGGGCCGAACTTCGCGAGCCGTTCGCCTGCCGCCGCGTCGTCCAGGCCCGTGTCCGGGTCAGTCCCCAGCGCAGCCAGCAACGCGTTGACGTCGGCTGCGTGGGGACTGGCGAGCGGGCCTTCGGTCACCGTGTTCGGCGGCAGCGACGGCGAGGTCAACGCTTCATCCTCTTCTGTGCGCCCTGCTCCTCAGCCTCGAGCTCGGCGAGGGCAGCGGCCAGCTCGTCCTGCTCGGCCTGCTCGAGGCCGGCGGCGGATTGCTCGACGCTGGTGGCGGCGGGTTCGGCGGCGGCTGCCACGGGGGGAGCCACGCGCACGGCGGCCGGCGGCGCGGCAACGGGCGGAGCCAGGCCCATCTCCCGCTTGAGCGAGGCCAGATCCTCGTCGGCGCCTTGGGTCACCTCCAGCTCGTCGAACTTGGAACGGAGCACGTCGCCCGAGTACTGCTCGGCGAGCTCGGCGGATGCCTCGGCCTCGGCCTCCATGCGCTGGATGCGGTCGGCCATGCGATCGAAGGTCTCGAAGGCGCTCTGGTCGCGCAGCCCGCCCATGGCTTCGTGGATGGCCTTCTGGGCCTCGGCGCGCTGCTTCTGCGCGATGAGCAGGTTCTTCTTGCGCTTGGCTTCCTCGATCTTGCTGTTGAGGGCGCGCAGGGCCTTCTTGAGCTGATCGACCGCCACCTTCTGCTTGGTCCACTGGGCGTCGTAGCCCACGCGCAGCTGCTCATGCTCCTTGCGTCGGGCCAGGGCCTCGCGCGCCAGCTCGTCGTTGCCCGCGCGGATGGCCATCTCGGCGCGACGCTTCCATTCGGTCGAGTTGGCCGCCTCTTGCTCGACGAGCTTGGCGAGACGCTTCTCGTCGGCGATGGCGACGGCGACCTGCTTGGTGGCCTCGGCCAGCTGGTTGTTCATGTCGATGACGATCTGATTCAGCATCTTCTCGGGGTCTTCCGAGCGACTGATCAGGTCGTTGAGGTTGGATTTGATGAGCTGTGCGAGGCGCGCGAAGATTCCCATTCAACCGCTCCGTACGAGGGACTGTGTGGACGACGGTCCCGGATCAACCTGCCTTGAGCTCGCGAAGCTTGGGCACGTGCCGGGCTATCGCGAGATCGATATCGGCCAGCACGGCCTCGAGTTCGTTCAGATCGAGGTTGTCCAGCTCCAAGGCTGCTCCGAGCACGATGCGGCCGTCTTCCAGCCCGTAGGCGCTGTACATGAGCTCGGAGGCATTGAGCTCCAGCAGCCTGCGGAACAGCGCCGCCTGCGCCGGCCCCTCGGGTGGCGGCTGGCCGACCAGCAGCCGCAGCACCACCACCTGTCCCGTGATGCGCAGCGCCACGGGCGGTGCGCCCGCGCCGATCTGGATGAGGTACGTCCCCTCTTGGACCTTCTCGTGCGGCTTGCCCAGCGCGAGCAGGTACGCCTCGATGTCGCGTTCGGTCCTTGCCATGCTGGGCCGCTAGCTTAGTACAGGTCGCCGCAACGTGGGATCCATTCCGGCCTGCCCGCCGCCCGGCCGTTCTCCAGCGTCCCCCTGCTTGCAGCCCTTGGCCTGGGTCATGACAGCGGGCTATATGGGACCATGCTGTCCGCGGGCGACCGGCTGATCGACCGCTACCGCGTGCTCGAGCTGCTCGGACGCGGCGGAATGGGCGAGGTGTGGTCTGCCCAGCGGCTCGCCGACGGCCATCGTGTCGCCATCAAGGTACTGCTGGAAAAGGCTCTGCGACGGCGCGACATCGTCAAGCGTTTCGAACGGGAAGCGGAGGCAGCCTCGCGCATCCGCAGCCCGCACGTGTGCGCCCTGCTCGACACGGGTCTGACTCGGGACGGCGCGATGTTCCTGGTTTTCGAGCTGCTGCGGGGCGAGTCGCTGGCCGACCGGCTCCGGCGCGAGAGCTTCCTGCCGTTCGACGAGGTGGCCGCGATGCTGCTCGACGTGCTTCGTGGCATCGCGGACGCGCACGAGGCCTCGGTGCTGCACCGGGATCTGAAGCCGGGCAACATCTTCGTGACCGGCGCGGGCAGCGGCGAGGAGCGATCGGTCATCCTGGATTTCGGCGTGTCCAAGCTCATCGACCACGTGCGTACGGTCGACGAGCCGTCGCTCACGGCGTTCGACGGCACGGTGGGGTCGTTCGCGTACATGGCGCCGGAGCAGGTGCGGGGCGCGGCGCGGGTCGACGGGCGCGCGGACATTTACGGGGCGGGGGCGGTGGCCTTTCGCGCGTTGACCGGCCGACTGCCGTTCGAGGGCATCAGTGCGAGGATGGTTGCCAGCCTCAAGCTCGAGCGAAATGCACCCTCGCTCGGCACCGTGACCGGCTGTCGTTGGCCGCGTCTCATCGAAGAGTTCTTCGCCCGTGTCCTGGCCCGGGCCGCCGAGGACCGATTCTCGTCCGCCGCCGAGGCCCTGGACGCCCTGGGGCGTCTGGTGGAGGCAATCGGATGGGTCCGCTCGCGCTGCGCCCATCGGCTGCGAGACGTGGACTGAGGGCCCGCGGCCCCGGCGTCCGGCTGCGCGACAACTGCCCGATACGCAGCGCTCGTCACTGATGCCGCGCCGCATGCGCGCCCCATCGTGTCATTGTTCTTGGGATTGCCATCCAGGGGATTCGGATCGTCGAAACCCTGTATTTGCCAGCGAATTTTGCGGTCCTCTGGATTGCCGTGATGGGATCCGGCCGGTAGGCTCGCTCCACGACGGTCGGGAGCACTGGCGTATTGGGCAGTCTTTTTCTCGTCCGTCAACGATGGGATTCCGGTCACGACACCCGTCGAGGCCGCGACGGAGGCAGTCTTAGGTGGCTATCGTAACCATCTCGCGAGGAACGATGAGCGGCGGGCAAGCCTTGGCGCAGTGCTTGTCCCGCGCCCTGTCCGCCCCTTGCATCGGCCGCGAGATCCTGGTCGAGGCTGCCGCGCGCCTGGGCGTGACCCAATCGCTGCTGCGCGAAAAGATCGAAACTTCTCCCGGATTCTTCGAGCGCTTCTCTTCCGAGCGGGGTACCTACGTGCTTGCCGTCCAGGCCGCCCTGGCCGCCCACGCGGCCAGCGGCCATCTGGTCTATCACGGCCAGGCGGGACACCTGCTGCTGCGCGGCCTGCCGTGCGTGCTGCGCGTCCGCCTGATTGCCCCCTTGGACAAACGCGTGCGCGCCGTCGTCGACGAGCGACGCGTGTCGCCCGACGAAGCCATGGCCCACATTCGTCGTCTGGATGGCGAGCGCGCCCGGTGGACCCGCGCCATGTACGGCGTTGACGTGGCGGATTCAGCTCTGTACGACCTGGTGATCAACCTGGAGAACATCACGTCGTCCACCGCCTGCGCGGCGATCCTGGGCGTGCTGGCGCGTCCGGAGTACCAGGTGGACGACGAGGCACTGTCGACCATTCGCGCGTTCGCCGCGTCATGCCGGGCCGAGCTCGAGGCTCACCAGAGCCTGCGCGCCGCGTCGGCCGCGGTCCGTACTCGCGTGCTGGTCGTGGACGGCGATGCGGCCGCTGCAACGGCTTTGGCCGAGAAGCTGCACGGAAGCAAGTACGCAACAGCCACCGCCAGCAGCCCGTCGGCCGCGCTGCGCCGTGCGGGGACCGAGTCGTTCGACGTCATCGTGCTCGACCTCGATGGGGAGCAGGGAGAGGGGCGTGGGCTCGAGCTGCTGCGAGAGATTCGCGCGCTGGACCGTCACGTGCAGGTGCTGGTGACCGCGGGGCGCGGCACGGTGGCTTCGGCCATCGAGGGCATGCAGATCGGAGCAGCGGACTTCCTGCAGAAGCCGGTCGAGCTCGACGTGCTCTGCCGGGCGATCGACGCAGCGGCGCAGGCGACGAGAAACAACCGCTCTCAGGGCGGGAGCGTGGAGGAGCGACAATGAGCCTGGGATGGGCGAGGAAAGCGAGGACGGCACGGCCGCTACGATCTCCATGGTTCTGGGGCGCGCTGGCGGCTGCGTGGCTGGGGACCGGGGACGCCCTGGCCGCAGGCGACGGCAAGCCCGTGACGAAAATCGTCAACGTCATTGACACGCGCAACATGGCGCCCGGCCTGGTGCGCTGGGTGTCCGACGTCTACAACACCAATCTGTGGCTTTATGGGCTGCTGGTGGTGTGCGTGATGGCGGCCATGGGCGCAGTGCTGGGAACGGCGTTCGACAAGGCGGTGGGCCTGCTGGGCATCGACCTGGGCAGGTTGGACCACCACGAGTAGGCGCAGCGCAAGGGAGGAGTGCCCCATGGACATGTTCACTATCTATCTCCCGGTCGCAGGAATGCACTTCAACGTGCTGCTGCTGTTGCTCATCGGCTTCACGGTGGGCGTGTGCGGCGGATTCTTCGGTATCGGAGGAGCCTGGATCGTCACGCCCGCCCTCAACATCTTCGGCTTCCCCATCGCCTACGCCATCGGGACCGATCTGGCCCACATGGGCGGCAAGTCGATCGTCTCCACGATCCGCCACGGCAAGTTCGGCAACGTCGATGTGCGCCTCGGCGTATCGATGATTGTGGGAACCACGGCGGGCATGGAGGTGGGCGCCCGGCTGGTCATGTGGCTGGAGCGCATGGGGCTGGCGGAGGGCTACATCCGCAAAGCCTATGTGGTGTTTCTCGCGTTGATCGGCTCGTACGTGCTGTACGACTACATCTCTCACACGCGGCGCCAGAAGGCCCTCGCCGCGGCCAACAAGCCGGCCGACACGTCCCTGACCGTCGCGCAGAAGCTGCAACGCCTGCACATCCCCCCGATGATCCAGTTCAAGGCGTCCGGCATCACCTGCTCGATGTGGCTGCCCATCCTGGTGGGATTCACCACCGGCATCGTCGCCAGCGTGCTCGGGGTCGGGGGCGGGTTCATCCGCATGCCGGCGCTCATCTATCTCATTGGCTGCCCGACCCTCGTGGCCGTCGGCACCGACCTGTTCGAGGTCATGGTCACCGGCGCCTATGGTGCGTTCACCTACGGCGCCAAGGGCCGCGTGGAGCTGATCGCCGCCATCTGGATGCTCGGCGGTGCCGCCGTCGGCGCCCAGCTCGGCACGGTGGCCGTCAAGTACGTTCGTGGCTACTTCATCCGATTGCTGTTCGCCGTGACCATCTTCGTCGCCTGCGTGTCCGTGCTGCTCAAGCAGTTGCAGCTGCAGCTACCTGCGTCGATTTGCATCTTGGCGGCGGGAATCGGGATCAGCCTGGTGATCGTGGGGTTGCTCGTGCGCGGCGTGACCAAGGAGCGAGCCGCCAGGCGAACCGCGCCGCTCGAGGCCGAGGTCTGAAAGGAGACGACGATGAAACCCATCTTGCGGGCGCTTGTGGCTCTCGCCGGCAGCCTGGCGGGGCTGGCGTGCAACGGGCCTGACGTGGTGCAAGGTACCGTCCTTTCCTATGACCAGACGGCGCGAACGCTGGTGGTCCAGGACGAGGTGGAGCCGCACTCCGAGATGGTCTTCTCCGCGGCCAACGCGGATGTCGGCGCCGTGCCGAGGACCGGAGACGTCGTGCGCATTGCCTACCGCGCCGACAAGGGAGCCTTGCGGGCCACGCGCATCATGAATGTCACCCGGCAGCAAGAGAGCAAGAAGGCGCAGGCCGAGTAGCCTCCTGCCGCCAACCGTCCCCTTCGGTCACCAGCCCTTGGAGCCGAGGATGCCCCGGATCCGCTCCTCCATGCGCTTTTCCACCAACAGGATCTTGTCCGTCTTGGCCTCGGAGATCTTCGCCAGGAGTGTCGTCAAGTCCGTGGGCTTTTCCAGCACTTCGCGGGCGCCCAGACGTACGGCCTCGATGCCTTTCTGCACCGTGGCGTGGCCCGTGAGCATGATGACCTGCAGGTCCGGGTTCCGGGCGAGCAGGCGTTTGAGCGTTTCGATGCCGTCCATGCCGGGCATGGCCAGGTCCAGCACGACTACGTCGTAGGACGAACCCTCCACCTTGTCCAGGGCGGTGCGGCCGTCGGCGGCGGTGTCGACACGCAGACCACGCGTTTCGAGGCGCTCGGACAGCACGCTCGTGAACTCCTGCTCATCGTCGACCAACAAGACTTTCTCGTCTGCCATGGCTACCTCGTGAGGGATCGGAAGCGCCAACTTCATCCTAGCACGTGCCGCGGGAGGCCGCGCGCTCTCCTCCGTATCCCGATCACGCACGGCTCTGCCCGGGTATCGTCGACGGCACCCGCAGCACGATCGAGCCGTCGGTGTCGCGCGCGACCTGCACGCCGATCTCGGATGCCAGCGTGGTCGCGCTGGCCCACAGTGCGTCGGCTTCGGGCGAGGGCGCTGGCGGCACGGGCGAGACGCGAATCGTCGCGCCACCGTCCGACGGCACCAGCGAAACGGTGATCGGGGAGGACGACGGACCAAGCCCGGCCATACGGATCGCGTGGAACAGCGTCTGATGCAACCCGAAGGCATAGGTCGATACCGTCAGGGCGGTGTCCGGCGCATGGGCGTCGATGGTTCTGCCGCGCAGGCCGGAGGTGCGCGCGGCCAAGGCGGCCACATCGCGCAGGAGCCGAACGAGGTCGACCGCGCGGACAGGCTCGTCGGCGCTGTGGGCGAAGCGGTTGAGCCGGTCGATGACCTCGACCGCGCGGCCGACGTTGCGGGAGATGTCCAGAGAGGTCTTGAGGACGCGGGCCGGATCCAGGGGGCGGCCTCGCTCGGCGGCTGCAGCGAAGTCCTGCAGCAGTCCGGCGGCCTCGTTGATGATGGTGACGACGTTCTTGAGCTCGTGGGAGACGCCGGCGGTGGTAGCGCCGAAGAACAGCAGGTCCTGCTCGCGGAAGGGTCGGTGGGACATGGCCGTCACCCGTCGCTTTCGCGGGCGAGTCGCCCGGCTGCTTGCAGCTTGAGCAGCAGATCACCGATGTTGATGGGCTTCAGGACGTAGTCGAAGGCTCCGGCCTGCATTCCCTCCGTGCCGGTGTCCGCCGAACCGTGGCCGGTAATGAGGATGATTTGCACCCGCCGGTTCGTGGCCCGAATGCGCTTCATCACGTCGAGCCCGCCCAGCCCCGGCATTTTCACGTCCAGCAGCACGACGTCGAACGCTCGTTGCTCCAGGGCCTCGAGGGCCGCCTGTCCGCTGGTGACAGCGTGGGCGTCCACGCCGCGGATCTTCAGGCGCTCGGCCAGCGTGAAGACCAGCTCCTCCTCGTCGTCAACCAGCAGCACGCGAAGCTTGTCCATGATTGTCCCCTAGAACTTGGTCGAAGGCACCGGCAGCGTGACGGTGAACGTGGTGCCGGTGCCCAGCTCGCTGTCGACCTCGATGCGGCCGCCGAGCTTCTCGACGATTCCGTAGGTGATCGAGAGCCCGAGGCCGGTGCCGTATTCCTTCTTGGTGGTGAAGAAGGGCTCGAAGATGTGCTTGAGATTCTCCTTGCTGATGCCGTGGCCGTTGTCCTGGATCTTGACCGCCACCTCGTTGTCGCCGGCGCGCTCCACGAACAGGTCCACGCGACCTCCGTCGCTGACGGCGGCAAAAGCGTTGTTGATGATGTTGAGGAATACCTGCTGCAGCTGGCCGCGGTCGCTGTCGAGGGCGGGCACGTTGTCCTGCACGTGGAACTCCACGGTGATGTTGCGGTAGTTGGCCTCCTTGCCCAGAAACCCCAGCACCTCCTTGAGCAGATCCTCCAGGCGGATGGATTCGGTGCGCAGGTCCATGCGCTTGGCGAAGCCAAGGAGCCGGTGGGTGATCGTGCTGCAGCGCTCGACGGATTTCTCGATCGAGCGGACGATCTCGAGGACCTCCTTGCGGCGGGGGAACTCCTCGCTCAGGTCGACCAGGTCGGTGAGCAGGCCGGCCTTCTCGTTGATGATGGCGAGGGGGTTGTTGATCTCGTGGGCCACGCCGGCCGCCAGGCGGCCGATGGAGGCCATCTTGCTCGTATACTCGATGTTGTGCAGGATCTGCGCCCGCTTCTTGTCGGCCTCCTTGAGGCGGTTGACCATGGCCGTGGAGCTCCACAGGATCACGATGAGAATGAGCACCACGCTCGATACCAGGAAGCCGAGCAGATCGCCCCGCAGCGCCAGCCACTTCGAGAGCAGATCCTCGGGCCGCTTGACCACCATCAGCACGAACGGCGACCGGTCGATATACGCATAGCCGAGCATGTAGTGGCGCCCGTCCGCATCAACCTGGTCGACCACCTGCGACTCGGAACGGTAAGGTGGAACGGCGATGGCCGCCTTCTTGAGAAACTCGCCATGGCTGCGCGACGGGGTTTGCAGGATGCCCCTGGCGTTGACGATGAAAGCGTCGCTGGTGGGCTTGAGGTCGAGGGAGATGGCGTACTGGGCGAGCAGGTCGGCGCCCACGGTGGCCCGCAGCACGATGGGCTTGCCGCTGGCGTCCTCGTGCCGCACCGCAATCACGAAGTGGGGCACGTCGCGGTAACCCATGAACACGTCGCTCACGTACTCGCCGCGGGTGGTGACTTCGTGAAACCAGTCGGCTTGCTGGTAGCTTCGCCCCCGCAGCTCGTAGGGACCCACGTAGGCGCACTGGATGCCGTCCTGCGTGATGAGCCCCAGATCCACGAAGCCGCTGAAGGAATCATTGACGTTGCGAAAGACCCGTTGGAGGTTGTCCTGATCGCACAGCTGCTCGGACGTTCGCGTGCGCACCACCAGCCGCAACGCCGACAACCGCTCTGCGATGAAGAACTCGAGCGAGCGCTTGTTGTTGGACAGCAGGAGCGTGGTCGGATTCTCCATCTCCGCCGTCAGGGCGCGCTGGTACTGAAAGAAGTTGATGACCGTCATGAAGATCAGCGGACCGAGCGACACCAGGGCCGTGAGCACCACCGAGTAGGTCCACAGACGGCGATAGGACAGGGCGGCTTCCGTGCTCTCGCCCGGAGCGTCGGGCTTGAGGGTCAAGAAGCCCCGCAGCTTGAAGTCACCCAGGCTCATCCGTTGCCGTCCCCGCCCCCGGCTGCCGCCTTGCGCTGGTTGACCTTGCGGTAGGCCTCGCGCATCGTGCGCGAGAGCAGATCGATGTCGACGGGCTTGTGAAGATAGGCGAAGGCTCCGAGCTCGGCGGCCAGGGCCTCCTCGCGCTCCGAGCCGTGGCCCGTCAGGATGATCACCTCCACCTCGGGGTGCTGCCGCTTGACCCGGCGAAGCACTTCGATGCCGTCGATGCCCGGCATCTTGAGGTCCAGCACCATCACCTCGGGCACCTGGCTGTCGACAAAGGACAAGGCGTCCTCACCGTCATAGGCGACCGCCGACTCCACATCCCTGGCCTGCAGACGCTCCGAGAGCGTGTGAACGAATTCCTTCTCGTCGTCGACCAGCAGCACGCGCGAAGGCAGCTCCAGCTCGATGTCGCGCTGCATGCCCTGGGCGCGGAATCGCGGGCCCAGGCGGGTGTGTACGCTGCGAACGCCGGGCACGGACGAAGCGAGCTGCTTGAGCTCACTCTCGAGCTTGTCGAGCAGGAGCACGTCTTTCTTGATGAGCACGGTGACCTGGCCCGATTGCGCGTTCACGTCGACGTCGTACCCGCGATCGGCCAGGGCGAGCTGAACCTTGGCGGCCAGCAGGAAGTCATCGGCTGCGGCGGTGCCGTCAGCCGTGGTCTGTACGATCGGCTTGCGCGCGTTGTCGACGACGAGTCTCACGATCTGGTCTGGTGGCGTGGCGTGCACCGGGACGATCTCGTCGTAGAGGCGCTCGTCCCAGGGGCCGAGGTCGAACAGATACTGGGTCCACTGGATGCGGGCCTGGTCGTCGCGCTCGATGAGCTTGCGGGCCTTGGACTCGGGCAAGGACTGGGCGGCCATGGACGCGCGAACGCGGTAGTCGCGATTCGCAGCCAGGCATACGCGCAGGACGTGGGGAACGGTCTTGGGGATCAGGTGCGTGGCGAAGCCGTGCACGACGACGTTGTCCTGGCGGACGAGCTCGGCGACGGCAAGGCGCACGAGGGCCACGTTGCGCGCGCGGTCCCGCCGCAGCGCTCCGAAGAACGAGCTGGTGCCTTGCACGGCTTGCACCAGCCGATCCTCCGGGACACGGTGGCTGGCCGCGACCGACGCGAACAGCTCGCTGCCCACGGCGCGGTAGCCCAGCTCGGCGGCCACGCGGGACAAGATCGTGTCTTCATCGCAATACGAACCGCTGAATAGCGCGACGACCGTCATGTGGAATCTCCGTCGAACCGCGGGCTCTGGGCGCCCTGCAAAACCCTACTTGCCAGCGCTCGGTTCCGGCGCCTTGCGCTGGTCCATCAGCTCCATGCTCCGCGCCAGCTCGGCCGCCACGGGGAGCGGGCGGAACGGCGCGTAGAGCAGCGGGCACTGGCGCTCGTCGGAACCGCGGTGCGCCTCTGCGTGGATTGTGTCGATGGCCAGAGCCACGCTGCGGAACAGGTGGTCCTCGCCCAAGCGTTCGTACAAGCGTGTCCGGCGCATCACGTCGAGCACCGAGTCGTTCAAACCCGATATCGATACCTCGTAGCCGCTCGCTCGCAGGCGGCTGACGATCAGCGACAGCATCTCCTCGCCGGAAGCGTCGAGCTCGTTCATTCCATTGCCCACGATGACGACATGCTTGAGCTCGCGCATGCTGGAGATGACTTCCAGGATCCGCTCTTCGAGGTAGTTGACGTTGGCGAAGAACAGGGACCCGTTGAAGCGTACTACCGCGATGTGCCTGCACAGCGGCAGGTCGAAGCGCTCGGCGTTGCGGTAGGTGCCGTCGGGATGCTTGGACAGCAACGCGATCTGGGGCTTCATGTTGCGCAGCAGATACAAGCCCACCGACAGCGCCACGCCGATCATGATGCCCTTGTCCAAGTGAGGCGCGAACACCAGCGTGGCCGCGAAGGAGATCACGGAGATGGCCCCGTCGAACTTCTGCGCGTGCCAGGCGTGCGCGAAGCCGCGGACGTTGAGCAGGCCCACGACGGCCATGATGATGATGGAGGCCAGCACCGATTGGGGCAGGTGGTAGAGCAGGGGAGTGAACAGGTACAAGGTGGCGAGCACGACGGCGCTGGCGAACACGCTCGACAGGCCGGTGACCGCGCCGCCTTGCATGTTGACCGCGGAGCGGGAGAACGAACCTGAAACCGGATAGGCCTGGGCGAAGGAGCCGATCATGTTGGCCAGCCCTTGGCCGATGAGCTCCTGGTTCGGATCGAGCCGCTGACCGGTCTTGGCTGCCATCGCCTTGGCGATCGATATCGCCTCCATGAAGCCCAGCAGCGAAATGACCACCGCCGCGGACAGAAGCCGCGAGGCCAGCTGCAAGATGTCTACGCTCCTGCCCTCGCGGTCTTGCGTGGGAAGCCCGAAGCGAAGACCCTTGGGAATGGCACCCACCACCGCGCCGCCGCCCACCGCCGACAGCTTGGCCAGGTCGAGCTTCTGCGTGCCCACGTTCACCCGCCAGGTCCCCGACTCGACCACCGCTCCGGCAGGCACGGCGCCCTCGAGATATAGCTGCGTCCTGCCGTCGACCGTGGCGGCCTGGAACAGGCCCTTGCGCAGCTGTGCGCGCAGGCTGGCCGCGTTGTCCTTGAGCTGGGCCAACTGCAGCTCGAGCAGCGCCAGCTCGTGCCGCAGGTTCATCAAGCCGACCGGATCGGCGGGCGCGGCGGACTGGGCCTGCTGCAGAGCAGTGCTCAACGCGACCTTCTTGTCCGCGGTAGCCGCGATGTCCACCAGCGTGGCGTTGAACGACTGGACCGTCTGAACGTACGCCGGGTCGTGAATGTCGGACAGGGCCACGGAGCGGTTCTTCTCGAAGCCCACGGCCCACGAGATGAGCGTGGTGAGCACCACCGCCACCAGCACATCGGGGATCTTCCGGTTGATTTTGCGCAAGGCGACCATCACGCCGATCGAAAGGGCCGCCAGCGCCAGGGAAGGCCAATGGCAGAAGTGCAGCGCGGCGCGGACGGTCCGATAGACCGTTTCGTAGTGGTGCTCAGCGCCGTCGACCGAGACGCCCAGGAGGCTGGGGAGCTGGGAGGTTGCGATGATGAGGGCGGCGGCGTTGGTGAAGCCGTTGACGACCGGGTGGGACAGGAAGTTGACGACGACGCCGAGACGGAAGAAGCCGAGGCAGAATTGGAAGAGCCCGACCATCAGGGACAGCGCGACGGCGTAGGCGATGAAGGTCGAGCCGCCGGCGGTGGCGAGAGGCTCGAGGGCCGCTGCGGTCATCAAGGAGACGACGGCGACCGGTCCGGTGGAGAGCTGATGGCTGGAGCCGAACATCGCGGCCACCATGGGAGGCAGAAAGGCCGCGTACAAGCCGTAGTAGGCGGGCAGGCCCGCGAGCTTCGCGTAGGCCATCGATTGGGGAATGAGCACCAGGGCCACGGTCAGGCCGGCCAATGCGTCGGCGCGCAGGCGCGGCAAGCTGTATCCCTCGAACCAGCGCAAGAACGGGAAGACCCGAACCGCAATCCTGGCCTGGGGCGCTGGTATCCCCGCGACGCCGGAAGGGGGATGGGTTGCAGTCGTTGCGCTCGTGCTCATGGTCGCCCTCGACATAACGAAACCTGAAAGGAGTAGCGCGATGGCAGCTGGTCGCGGAGGAGCCTGGCGAGCTGGGCGCAGGAGCCAGTCCAAAGCGAAAGCGACAGTCGCATTCGTTGCCTCACCGTGCGCGGAGCAATCCGCGAGACAGAGTCTAGCAAGAGCCGTGGCCCCGTTCAGCGCAATTGCGGTGGGTTGGAGAGAAATCCCTTCGCGCATCGAGGATGCGTGAAGCGCCAACTGGCGCCCACGATTGACCGGGTGTCGGTCAAAAGAACTTCTCGAGGTCGCCGTCGAGGAAGGCCGACGCGAAGAACTCCGGGCTGGCGTCGGAGTCCATGAGCATGTCGAGCTGACGGGCGCAGATGGTCAGTCGCCCGAGGGTCGTCAATCGTTCGACGAGCGTGTCGTGGTCGTACTTGGCCAGGCGGGCGACGAGCATGTCGTCGCGGGGTTGGACCTTGAAGTCGAGCGCGAGCAGGATGCGCCCGAGGCACGCGATACGGCGCGCGCGCCGGTCGCCGGCGGCGCCTCCGCCCGAGAACCGGAAGTGGATGTAGTTCTTGTTGACGCTCGCGCCGCACCAGGTGTCCACCGTCGAGAAGTGATAGCCCGCCTTGGTGCTGAAGTTCATGTAGCGATCCGAGCAAACCACATACGAGACGCGTCCGAGCTGCCGGGCGTCGGGAGGGGGGGCCATCATGCTCTCGCCCAGAACGGACATGAAGCCGGCCGCGGACACGGGTCTCGGATTGTCCCATCGCAGCCGCGGATCGAGCATGCCGGACAGGAACGCCGTGAGAGGTGCACTGGCAATCATGGCGGGACGAATCGCACGCGCCTCGGCTGCCGCTTGCGCGATACCACCGCCCACGTCGTACACGAGCACCTCGAAGGGCAGCCTGGCATCCAGGACCACCGCGCTCTTGCGATCGGCTTCGGCCCGATCTCCGAAGTAGAACATGGTGGCAAACGCCGACTCGTGGACGTAGCGAAGGACGTCGTGCAAGGTCCGGCACGATCTTGCCTTGAAGTCCGGGCTGGCGGGATCGACCAGGGTCAAGGGCGTGACCAGGGACGCCACGCGCCGCAGCACCTGGCGGGCAGGCAGGTCGTCGGGCAGAGGCGTGGCGCGCGGGACCCAGGGGGGAGCAGCGAGCGCGCCGGCGAACACGCGGCCAGCGGTGGCATCGACCGTCACCTCCATGTCCTGGGGCAGCGAGGCCAGCGCCCCCCGAAGGCCGACAATGGCGGGTACGCCAGCCTCCCGCGCGAGGATCGCCATGTGGCCCGCGGCCGAGCCCACTTCGGTCACGATGGCGGCGCATCTGCCCATCACCCGCGAGAATGCTGGAGAAGAATGTCGCGCGACCAGCACCGAGCCCGGGGCCAGCCGATCGAGTGAGGCGTCGTCGCTGACCCGATGCACCGGGCCGGCCACGACCCCACGGCAAGCTGGCGTGCCGCCGGCCAGCAACGGGCGTATTCCGGCGGGAGGCTCGAAAGCCGGACCGGGAGCCGTCGCGGCCAGGTGCATGGGACGGGCCTGCAGCACGTACAGGATACCGTCGTTCGAAAGCGCCCACTCGATATCCTGCGGACTGCCGAACAGCGATTCGATGCGACGAGCATGCTGCTCGAGCAAGGCAAGAGTGGAGACATCGAACCAGGGTGGTAGTTGTGATTCTGCTGTCCCAATTTCATGGACGATTTCCCAGGCGCCCTGGGTGCCCGAGGCCAGGTCGGCGGCCAGGCCCGGGGTGGCGGCGATGACGATTCGATCCGCGGCGGGGTTGTGAAAATCGCGAGAGAACAGGACGCCGCTGCACCTGGGGGCCACCATCTGCATCACGCCGACAGCCATCCAGGCCTCCCGCGCGACGACACCGTGTTCCACGCGATACGAGAGGGCCGCGGGCGAGCAGACGCTGGACAGGACATGCTTGTAGGCGTCCATGAGTCCGCCGCGAGGCACGTTCAGGATGGACTCGTATTGTCCCGCATGGGACGCGATCTTGTCCTCGCCCAGCGTGGAGCTGCGCACGGCGAATCGGCGTCCGGGACCGTCGAGGCGATCGGCCGCGGAGGCGATGGCGGCTTCGATGTCGGGCGGGATTCGTGCCCCGCGCACCGCGGCGGCAACCTCGCTGCAGGCTTCACCGAGCGCCTTGGGCCCGTGCGTGGTCAACACGTCGCCCAGGTGGCCGACTCGCTGCCACAGCTCTTCCGCCGTCATCAACCGGGAATACGCAGCGGCCGTGATGACGAACCCCTCGGGCACGGGCAAGCCCAGCTCGTTGCGCACCCGCGCCAGGTTCGACATCTTGGGGCCCACGAGTCCCTCATGCGCTGGCGTCACCTCGTCGAAGCCGACGACGAGCGGGCCGTCGATGGAGTCGTCCAGCGGCGGAAGCGAAGCCTCGATAGCGGCGTTGATGCGCTTGAGTGCGTCGTACAGCTCGGCGTGACGGCCCTGGTCGATCAGGTTGAGGTTCTTGACCATCACGAAGGTGTGCAGGGCGGCGGACCGGACCCGTTCGGCGAATGCGTCGATGGAAAAGGCCCGCGCACCCGAGAGGGACTCCTCGATATCGGCGATGAGCTCCAGGGTGCTGTCGTTGGCGACGAGGATCTCGCGAAACCTCTCGTACAGGAGGCGGAAGCGGAGGGTCGAGGAATCCTCGGCGGGCGCAGGCCGCGTGCCGGCAAACCAGGAGCGGACGACGTCGCCGAGTCGCGCGGCCCAGGTGCCCCGAGGTCGTTGTCTTTGATTCATTTCGCTTCCCGGCTGCACGGGGGAGCATACTGCGCGGGGCGGGGGCACGCCATTGCGTCGATGGGCGGGGGAGGCGTCTTGGGGATCGAGCGGCTGGAACTTGCTTGCCATTGCCGGCCGGCTGATCCAAGGTCGATGCGACGGTGCGGCCGGGGTCCGATGAATCGAAGCGCGGGAGCAGGCGAACAGCAGCGGGCCCATCGCCACGCGATGACAGCGGCAGAACGAGTCGGGACCCAGCCGACGTGGCGGGGTGCACGAACAGCGGCGCCGAGTGAAAGACGCGGTTTGGCAGGACGGGACAACGACGGTCGGAGAGGCGATAGCAGAGCCGGAGAAGGGTGATGGCAGAGCGGATCAGGATCTTGATCGTGGACGACGAGGTGAGGTTCCTCCAGACGCTGGCCCAGCGGCTGAGCCTGCGGGACTTTGACGTGACGCCGTTCAGCGACGGTCGCGATGCGGTGGAGGCGGCGAGGCAGCAGACGTTCGACATTGCGTTGTTGGACTTGAAGATGCCGGGCATGGCTGGCGAGCAGGTGCTGGCGGCGCTCAAGGCCGAGCATCCGGAGATGGAGATCGTCATCCTGACCGGGCACGGCTCGATCGACTCTGCGGTGGATGCCACGCGGTCGGGCGCCTACCGCTATCTGCAAAAGCCCTGTGAGACCGACACGCTGATGAACGTGCTTCGGGATGCCTACCAGCACCGGGTCCAGCGCAAGCTCGAAGTCTCCGAGGAGCGGATGAACAGCCTGCTCGGCTCGGCCGTGGGAGAATCGGCGCTCTCGATTCTCCGCCGGCTCAAGGAGATAGCCGGGGAGAAGTAGCGGGCCGGGGGAACACGACACATGGTGCCGTCGAATCGAAATTGGCTTCCGCCGTATTGCGACCCCTCCGCGTTCCTGCCCGAGGTGCAGGAGATCCACATGGTGTTTCGGGAGGCGCCCTTCCTGTTCCGGGACTTCGTGGGCAAGGCGATGAGCTTCCTCGACTCGTCGCGAGCCGAGTCGATGGGATTCGTCCACGACCGGGCGCGCACGCTTCCGTGCAAGTGGAAGTGCTCGGACGAGTCGGTGTTCGGGGTGGACCTGTGCTTGTACGCGTATACGGGCCAGTACCCGTTCGACAAGGGCAAGATCGGCGGGCGGTTCAACGAGGCGGCGGTGGCGGCGGCGGTGCATCACGCGCCGATCAACGTGGACTTCGGCGGGGCGCACGTGGGCTATCAGCCGGGCCCGGGGGGAGGCAGGTTCGGCCGCATTCCCCGGCCACTTCACGAGCACAGCATGTCGACGGACTGCGGTGCGCTCATGGCGTTGGCGGCGCCCTTCAAGACGCTGTACGACGAAGCGTGCCAGAGCATCCAGGTTTTCTGCCCACCGGGTACGAGGGGGGTGGTCAGCATCCCCAACGAGTTCATCCAACCGAGCTGGAGCACGCACCACATCAAGCTGCTGGTGGACCTCGAGGCGCTGACCGTGGGCGTCGTGCCCTATGAGGCGTCCCTGCCTCATACGCACAAGGTCGCGGGACGATCGCTGTTCCGGCTGCACCCGAGATTCGTCGACGCGCAGGCGGGGCCCGAGCTGGGCCCGTGGCCGGCGCCGATCGGAACGGCGTTAACGGCGGAGTACTTCAACATCTTCGACACCGCGGCGGAGATCGGAAAGGACGGGGTTCCGAAGGAGCGCGTGCTGCCGTACATGAAGTACATCCTGGCGGGGCGCGACGCGCCGGCAGCGCTCAAGATTGCCGTGGTCAGCACGAACCTCGAGCACAACAGCCTGACGGACTGCCTTCGAACGGAGCAGTACAGACCCTACTCGTTTGCGTGCTTCACAGGGGTGTTCATCGACGTGTACGACGACGAGCTCGGGGCCTACGTGAACATGTTCCAGCCCCTGGGGCTCAACATCAAGCCGTCGGGAAGGACGCGGGACATCGAGCTAGCGCCGGCCGAGATCCGGGAGATGTTCAGCGAGCTGGAGCCCGCGGAGCCGGCGCTTCCGATCGACGCGGTGATGGGCCACGCGCGGCCGCGCAGGGTGCTCGAGTCGTTTACGTTCGAGCCGGGCCGCTACCAGGAAGGCTGAACCCCGCACAGGGGCACGCGGCGCTAGCGTGCGATCGTCACGGGCATGCCCATCAGGGGCCAGATGACCTTGACGAAGATGCCGAGCACCACGAGCAGGATGACGCTGGCGGGCAGTCCGGCGAGGAAGAACTCGCCGGACTTGAACTGCTTGCTGCCGTAGGCGATCGCGTTGGGGGCGGCGCCGACCAGCAGCACGAAGGGCATGCCTGCGGTGGCGAGGGAGGCGAAGAGGATGACCTCGGGGGCGACACCGAGATAGGGTGCGATGACCAGGGCCACGGGCAGCGAGATCGCGATGGCCGCGACGTTCATGATGAAGTTGGTCATGACCAGGACGAAGAAGGCGATGCCCATGACGAACACGAACCAATGCGAGCCCTGGAAGAGGCTGAGCCAATGCACGGCGATCCACTTGGCGGCGCCGGTCTGCCAGAGGCAGTAGCCGATGCTCATGGCGCCGCCGAACAGCAGCGCGATGTTCCAGGGCAGGTCTTCGAGATCCTTGATCGTGAGGATCTCGAGGATGAAGAACAGCAGGGTGCTGACCAGGATGACGGCGCTCTTGTTGACGTTGGCGAGGGCAGGAACGAATGAGCTTGCACTCATGACGAGGACGGCCGCGACGGTAATGGCGATGGCGAGCTTCTCGTCGCGGGACATGGGGCCAAGCCTGTCGGCAAGGAGCTTGGCGCGATCGCGCAGGCCGGGGATGGTGGCGCGCTCGGGCTTGAACATGACGAGCATCAGCAGCCAGACGGCGAGGAGCATGGTCAAGCCCAGGGGGGCCATGTACCTGGTGAGCTCGAAGAAGGATATCTCGCGGCCGACCATTTCCTTGAAGAAGGCGATGGCCACGGCGCCGCGGGCAGCGCCGAGCAAGGTGATGACGCTTCCGGCTGCGGCCGAGTAGGCCATACCGATGAACAAGCCCTTGCCGAACTTCGATGGCTTCTCCGGGTCCTCGTAGAGGGAATAGATGGCCATCAGCAGGGGAAACACCGCAGCCGCCACGGCGGTGTGCGCCATGATGAGCGTCATGGCGACGGTCATGGAAAAGCAGCCGAGATAGATCATGCTGGTCTTCTCGCCGACGATGCCCAGCATCTTGTAGGCCATGCGTTTGGTCAGGCCGGTCTTGGAGAAGGTCATGCCGATGACCAGGGAGCCGATGATGAACCAGACGGACGATCCCATGAAGTCCTGGAAGGCGACATCGGGTTTGCGGATCAGGAACAGGGCTTGGACGACGCCGATGGCGATGGCGGTGACGCCGATGGGCAGGACCTCGGAGACCCACCAGACGCCGACGAGCAGGAACAAGCCGATGGCGGCCTTGCCCTCGCGGGTCAGAACGAAATGTTCGCCTTTGGGGTCGACGGCGTCGGGGAATCCGGGCGCGAAGTAGATCGCGACGAACAGCGCGATCCCGAGGGAAAGAAGGAGCCAGCGTTTCCAGTTGACGGGCCGCAGGGGCTTGGCCAGCTCGATGGTCTCTGGCATGGGCGGAAGGCCGCCCTGCGCCACCTGCTCAACGGGTTCCACCATGAGGACCGCCTCCGGGCCACTGCCGCTGGCCCGCAGAGACGACTGTCTCTAGAGGACCAGTTGCGCGACTTCGTCGAATACGTCGACCGTACGAACGACTCCCACGACGCTGCCATCTTTGAGAACGGGCAGCAAGTGCAAGTTGTGGCTGACCATGACGTAGATGAGCTTCATGATGTTATCGTCATAGTCGGCAGTCGCATTGATGGGCAGCATGATATCTCGTACGGGACGTTCGGCCCGTTCGCGGATGCCGCTCACGACTCGTTCGAAGGAATGGTCGTCGAAGGCGCCGGCCAACTGCAGGTCGAGCAGGTCCTTGTCAGCCTGGACGGTCGGATTGGCGAGGAAGGACGGCTCGAGGCCGCGGAGCAGATCGCGACGCCGGACCAGACCCAGCAGGCGGTACTTCTCGTCGAACACGAGAACCACGCGCGGCAGCGATTTTCGACCGCGGATGTTGAACTCGGACGTCTGCATTTCGGCGATGGCCTGGCGAAGGGTGAACCAGTAGGGCAGGTGCGGGTACTGGTCCAACGGGATCATCAGCTCGCCGGCCCGCTTGAGCTTCGCGTGGGTATCATCCAATCCTGTGTCCGACATGATTCCTCCTGTGAGGGGATCCCCTTACTCTTCACGAAGCGCGTCCGCCACGATCTCGATCGACAGGCCGGAGCGCCGGGCAATTTCGCCGACATCCGGGCCAACGCGGTGCGCCAGGGCCCGGACGTACTCGGCGCGAATGGCGCGCAAGGCGCGGTCGAAGGGCTCGGGCACGAACAACTCCCGAATCCGTCGCAGCTCGCGCTTGAGAGCGACGCACTGCATGCCCTTGTCGATGGCGAGCAGGAGCTGCTCCTTCTTGAAGGGTTTGGCGATGTAGTCCAGCGCCCCGGCCTCGATCACTGCTGTAGCGGATTCCACGGAGCTGAACGCCGTGATAACAACTACCTCCTCGATCCGGTTCCTTGCCTTGACAAGACGCAGGATATCCAGCCCATCCAGGCCCGGCATCCGCAGGTCCGTGATGATGAGGTCGAACTCCCTGCGGTCGAGCAACTCCGGGACGCCCAGCGAATTCGACGTGGCCGTCACCTCGAAAGACGTCTTGTCGCGCACCATCCGCTCGAGCAGCTGCAGCATGTGGGGCTCGTCGTCGACTGCAAGAATCTGCTGCTTCACGCGTTCCTCCTGGATTGGTCCCCGGACGCCACGGGCAGCGGCACCCCGAACACGGTACCGCCGGCACGACCCGGGAGGTCTTCCTCGCTGACGCTCGTAGCATTCATCTTGCCGCCGAAGCTGCCGGCGACGCCATGACAAAGTGAGTGCCCTGGCGCATCGGCCAGCGAGCTTGGTGTCGAGAGTCGATCCGAGCGGCGGTCCGGGCGCCTTTCGGCCACGGCCGTGCCCGTATCACGGACTTGGAGTCGAATCCGGCTCCCGCCCTGCCGTGTGCGCACCGCGGGCAAGCCCACGCCCGGCACCGCCGCGCACACCGTGCCGAACGCCAGGGCGACTCCTCAGGAGGCACCTGCCGTGTCCAGGCCGAGCCGCTTGGCAAAGTCGCGCGTGTACCAATCCGTAATCCGGTCGTTGGACAGGGCCATGTCGAGCTGCTTGGTCATCAGCACGATGCGGCCCACCACCAGCAGCTTGCGGGTGATTTCTCGCGCGTCTTGGTAGCAGACCGACGCGTCCAGGAAGTCTGCCTGGCTGGCGTTCTCGAAGCCGAGGCGCTCGAGCAAGCTCGCCACGAGCCGAATGCGTCGCACCCTGCGCTGCAGCGACGCGCCGCCGTCCTTGTATTGCAGACGGATGTAGTTCTTGTTGGCTTCGTCGGCGGCCATCGCCTCGATTGTGGTGAAGTGGTAGCCCAGGTGCAGCGACAGCATCATGTAGTTACGCGCCACGACCGCGAAGCTCTTGATGGCGTACCCGTCGGTCGTGCGCTCGCCGTCGTGCGTGGCCAGGACCGACTCGAACCCAGAGCCTTCGCGGGACGGCCCGGACGGCACCCC
>JAJZQG010000043.1:0-19846 GCA_021847645.1 Myxococcales bacterium | reverse complement strand
TCCGATCTTGCTGTGCCATGCCGTCCCACAAGGCGCGGAAAGGAGCGCAGTCGACCTGGTCGGCCCGGATGCAACCGTTGTGTTCCAGGCAGTCCATGGGACGGTCGATGTACAGCACGACGACCGGCAGCGGCAGGGGCGAGGCGAGGCGCAGTCCGAGCGCGGTGCGGCTCTCGAGCTCAGCGACGCGCACGAACAGCTCGGACATGGCGCACTGATGTGCAAAACGGGTGATGTCGTGAAGGGTCTTGCAGTTGGCCGGCGTGAATCCGGGGTCCGACGGGTGCAGCAGGTTCAGCGGCGCAATGAGCGCCAGGATCGCGCGGAAGCCTTGGAACAGCGGAAGATCCTCGAAGCTGTGAGCCGCCTGCCTGCGTCGCGTCTCCACCAGCTCGGCATCGACGCCTCGGAGAATCCTGCTCCCCGTCGCGTCGACGGTCACCTCGCTACCGGCCTGCAAGGACGTGGCGCCGAACACGCCGACCAGGGTGGGAACGCGGTATTCGCGCGCGAGCGTGGCCATGTGGCTGGCGACGCCGCCGACCTCGGTAACCAGCGCCTGCGCCTTGCCCATGACGGTGATGAGGCCGGGAAACGGATTGGGGGCCACGACCACGGCGCCTTGGGGCACGTTGCCCAGGTCCTGGCTGGTGAGCACCTGCACGACGGGACCGGCGCCCGCGCCGGGGCATGCAGTGGTTCCGCCCTCGATGAGCACGTGGCTCGTGCGCATCTGTGTGGGGTGCGTGGGTGGCGACGAGGGGCGTGGGGACGGCAGCACGCGCAGGGGGCGTGTCTGCAGGAGAAAGACCCGGCCGTCCCGGTCCACGGCCCATTCGATGTCTTGCGGGGCGCCGTAGTGCTGCTCGACGCGAAGGGCATATTCGGCCAGCCGTCGCACCGTGGCCTCGTCGACGGATGGACTGGCGCGCCGCTGCAAAGGAGCCGGCTCCACGCGCGTACCGCCCTGCGGGTCCATCACGAGCCAGGTGGGCTTCTCGACGATGACGGCCTGCCGCAGGGACAGGTCGGTGCGCGAGATGCGGAACACGTCGGGCGACAGCGAGCCGTCGACCAGGGCCTCGCCCAGGCCGAGCACCGCGTGGATGAGCAGCTCGTCGAGGTCGGCTCGGAGCGGGTCTCGCGTATACACGACCCCGGCAGCGGCAGCGTCGACCATGGGCACGCAGCCGACGGACATGGCGAGCTCGGCCTCGGTCAGCGCGTGGCTCAAGAAGTAATAGACGGCTTGGGGCGTGAACTTGCTGGCGATGACCTTGCGGTAGACGTCCACGACGTCGCGCGGGGCGACATTGAGGAAGGTGGCGTACTGGCCAGCGAAGGAGAAGAAGCTGTCCTCGCCGATTCCGCTGGACCGGACGGCGAGGCGCACGCCCGGCGCGGAGTTCTGAAGGGCAGCGAGGCCCTGCTCGATCGCATCGACCAGGTCGGAGGGCACGGGCGCGGACAGCACCAGGCTCCGCACATGATCGGTCATGCGCGCGAGCGCGGCGTAGGAGCCGATATCGACGACTTCGAGACAGCGGCGAATGCGGTCGCCCAAACCGCTGGAGTCGAGGAAGCGCTTGTAGGCCCATGCGGAGATGGCGAAGCCGTCGGGCACCGGAATCCCAAGCCGGTGCAGCTCGCCGAGCTGGGCATTCTTGCTGCCCACGCTCAAGGCGTCGGCCGCGCGCAATTGGCCGAAGCCTATCACGAAGGGCGTCTCGGGGATGGGCCGGGAGCCGGGCAGCAACCGCGCGATGGCTCGGTCGATCACCTCGTAGCGTTCGCGCAGCGGCTCATACGCGTCGCCGCCCAGCAGGATCACCTGCTCGATGATCTCGCAGACCCCCTCGCGCACGGCACGCAGGCTGTTGCGCACGTAGTTCAGGTCGAACAGGTACTCGCCCAGGGACTTCTCCTCCATGTCGCCGATGACCTTGAGGACCTGGTTGTTGCGGTCCAGAAGGCGCTGGAAAGCGGCGAACTGCTCCTGGGCACAGCGCAGGGTCTCGTCCGGGTTCGACAGCTCGGTGCAGTGGGTGGGGAAGTGGGATCGCATGGTTCGGCGCTTGTCGAGGTGGCCTCCCAGCTCTGCAGTGTAGCCGGTCGTGCCACCGCGTGGCACCCTGAGCGTTGCCGATCTTCGCCCTCGCGCAGGCGAGACAGGGCAGGGAGCGGATCGTCGCGGTCGAGGGAATCGATCCGGACGGCGGACTATTCGGGAATCCGGTAGGGAAGCTCCACGGTGAACTGGCTGCCCTTGCCGGGGGTGCTCTCGACATGAATGTTGCCTCCGAAATTCTTGAGGATGCTGGCGCTGACGCTCAGGCCCAGGCCCGTGCCCTTTCCCGGCGGCTTGGTGGTGAAGAACGGCATGAACACGCGCTCGAGCTGATCGGGTGTCATGCCGCAGCCCGTGTCCCGGATCGCGATGACCACGTCGCTGTCGCGGTGACGCGTCTGGACGGTGAGCGTGCCCCCCTGCGGCATCGCGTCGAGCGCATTCTTGATCAGGTTGACAAACACCTGCACGAGCTGGTTGCGATCGGTCTGGATGGGGCGCTCGTCCGTGTCGTAGTGCTTGGCGATCTCCACGTTGGCGAGCAGAAGCTCGGTGCCGAGCATGCCGCCGATGACGTCGTCGAGGATCTTCTCGACACGGTGCGTCTCGATCTTGATGTCGGTGCGCCGGACGAACGTCAGGAGCTTGCGGGTGATATCGCGGCAGCGAAAGACCGCTTCGTGGATGAAGCCCAGGTGCTCGGCGAGGTCGGGCGGGGTCACGGCGGTGCCGAACTCGGGGTTCATCAGGTCCTTCAGCAGGCCGACTTCCTCGGCGATGATGGCGAGGGGGTTGTTGATCTCGTGGGCAATGCCCGCGGCCAGCTCGCCGACGGACGCGAGGCGGGCGGCGTGAACCAGCTGGCCGGACAACTCGGCCTCGTGGCGTTCGACGGCGAGCTGCTTGCGGACGATCTGGCGGGCGCGCACCACGATGACGATCCCCATGACGAGGAAGAAGACGACGGTGAAGGCCAGGATGCGATTCTGGCGGCCGAGCAATGCCTGGGTGCCCGCGGTGCCGGGGATCGGGTGGACCACGAGAGCCCAGGGCGTTTCCCGTAGCCAGGCGTAGGCCCAGGCGTCGCCACCGTTGGGGCGGTCGAGCACGCCGCGGACCGGGGTGCGGGGCGGCAGCACGGCGCTCGGAGCGGGCGGGGCATCCCCCGGACGCGCAATCAGCTGCAAGGCGCCTTGCGCATTGACCACGAGCGCGTTGACCTCGTGGGCGCCCTCGAGCGATGTGAGGTACTCGAGCAACGCATCGGGCGACAGGGCCGAGCGGACGATCGTCGGCCCTTGATCGGTGTCGCGCTTGACGGCGATGGTGAAGTGCGGCTGGCCGCGCAGGCCAAGGTACACGTCCGTGATCACCGATGCGCGGGACTCGGCGGCGATGCGGTGGAACCACGCTTCGGACGCGTAGCTCACCGGACCGGGGAACTTCACCGGTCCCTCGTAGGCCACGAGCCTGCCCTCGGCATCCACCACGCCGAGATCGACGAAGGCCGGATTGGTCTGGCGCAGCCTGGGCAGGGCCGCGGCGAGGGTGGCCGGGGAGCGGCAGCTTCGCGCGAAGACCGGATCGTCGGCGAGGTTGCCGAGATTGACGAGACGCTCGCGCAGGTAAAGGTCGAGCGTCCTGGCCTGCTGCTCGGCGACGGCCATCAGGTGTGCACGCTGGCTGTCGCGGATCAGCCGCAGGTATTGGACGTGGAAGAAGGCGGCCAGCAGCAGCAACGGGATGAAGTACAGCAGCAGCTGCCGCGTCAACGTCTGCCAGAGCAGCTCGCGGTAATGGTGCGAGCTGACGCGTCCTGCAGCCGTCTCCGGGCGCGGCTCCTGCCCTTGCGCCTTGCGCGTCATGCGAGCGTGGCCTCCAGCTCTGCAATGAATCATACGGAATCCCTTCGCGGCCGTCCACGCAGCGTGAGCGGGCCCGGACGTCCACGGTGCCGGTAATGTCATGGGTGAACGGCGCCACCACAGGGCGCAATTGACGACACCCGTCGGCTCCGATAAGGCGATTGTTTCATGGCTGACCTTTCCCTTCGCCGACTTGGTCTTGGTGCGCTGCTCGTCGTGACGAGCACCGGCGCGTGCGCTCAGTTCACCGGGCCCGCGCAGGCGCCCCCGGCCCCCGAGTTCAACCCGCCTGGCAACCAGAGCAAGTGCCGCGTCATGAAGAGCCAGTCGCGTCCGCTTATCGTCGAGTGGTCGTCGGCCGATCGTGCCGCGCTGGACGTGCTGGCGCAGCGCGGAACGGTGGTAGTCCGCTACGAGGGCTGCGAGATGGAGGTGCTGCCGCGCTGCAAGGCGCCCGGCAGCTACACGTACACGGCCACCACGCGCAAGACCGAACAGGTGACCATTCGCAACGACGACGACCTGTACGCAAGCCTGCCCATCGGTGCGGCGAAGCTCGAAGGGAAGCTGGCGTCGCACGGGCAGCTGGACGTGACGATGAACGTGGTGGGGCAGTACGGAACGGATCGCACGGAGATCGCGCGCGGCGACCTGCAAGGCGACTGCTCGAAGGCGACGCACGTGGTGACGGGGATGACGGTGGGCGCGTTCGAGTTCACGGCCGGTGCGGGGGCGGAGGCGTCGGGAGGCGCGGGCGCGCTGGGTGCGGGTGTCGGCGGGCGGGCGTCGCGCACCAAGGAGATGCTCAGCTCGGACGGCGACGTGGCGGCGTGCGAGCGCGCGACGCGGGAGGACAAGCAGCCGCCGGAGGGGTGCGGCGGACTGCTGCGTATCGAGGTTGCGCCCTTGGGCGAGACGGCGGGCGCCGGCGCTGGCGGCGTGGCAGGCGGCGTGGCCTGTCCGGCGGGCACGGCGATGGTCAACGGTACGTGCCAGTCCATGGCCAGCGCGCTGGCGACCGTGGTGCCGACGCGGCTCATGGTCGAGGTGTCGTGCGGCATGAATTCGGCGTACGTTGGCACGCAAGATGGGCTTCGCGTGTGGATCGACGGCGAGCGCGGGGAGCCGGCCGAGGAGCCGAGGGCGTTCAATCCGATGTCGCCCGGGGCCCAGGGGCCGGTGCTGTACGTGGCATTCGACACCACGCCGGGCAAGCACAACGTGCGCGTCGAGGCGGACGGGTGCACGGCGCGGGAGACCACGGTCGACATCAAGCCAGGGGAGCCGCATCAGGTGATGGGGAGGCTGCAGCCCACCGCGATGTTCTCGCGGCCGCCCGCGGGCGCCTGGTCGATGGGGATCGCCGCGGAGTATTCCTGGGTGAGCCTGGCGAGCCTCAAGGAGGGTGCCGACTACGCCTACAGCCAGGCAAGCAAGGTGTCCATCGACACTTCCGGGATGAAGGGTGTCGGCGGGGCGTTCACATTCGAGACGCAACACTTCTTCTTCGACATGGGATTCGGCCACGTCTCGGGCAAAGGCACCTACACCCATCCGGCGTGCACCAGCTCGATCTGCACGCAGCCGACGGAGGCCCAGGGCACCACGGACGTGGGTGCGTGGCAGATGCCGCTGCTATTCGGCGCGCGATTCCCGCTGCAGTATGTGTCCATCACGGCGGGGACCGGCTTCGTCTGGAGCATTCTGACGCTGAGCCGGGACGCGAACTCGGACTTGAACGTGACCTCGCCCATGGGAGCGCACATTCCGGCGTTCGTGGGGGTCGAGGCGCGGCCCCTGTGCCCGCTGGGAATCGGCGCCCGCGCCCAGCGCGCGTTCTCCCTCGGCTCCGACGTGGGCAACTTCGACTCGCTGACCCTGACGCTTGCCTACCACTTTACGATGGGGTGCGGCGCGGACGACTTCGGGATCCAATAGGCTCTACGGGTGCGCGTCCAGCCAGGTCGCGCACGCGGCCGAGAACTCGTTGTCGATGTGATAGCGGTCGGCCAGGTTGTGGCACGTCTCGAAGGCGGAGCGGGCGCGCTGGATCAGCGGCTCTGCTGCCGATTCCAGCAGCTGTCGGTAGGCATTCAAGAGCTCGGGGTCGTCCCTCATCCAGCCCGGCACCGGAGCCTTGTCCAAGTCAGCGGCGAAGTCCGCCCACATGCGCCCCACCCGCGCAGCGGACGCTAGCACCCAGCGGGGCGGCGGCACCGGCTGCAGGTCGAGCAACCGGGCATATTCCTTCTCCGCTTCTTCGACCGCACGCTGCTTGTCCACCATCCAATGGCGCACCGGTCCGTCGATGTGACGACGCACCGCATCCGACTCCGCCTTGCGCCGCGCCAGCTCCCGATCGCGCTCGGCAGGGCTCATGTCCTGCAATGGCTTGGCCGGGGGGTGAGCCTGCCCTGCGCCGTGGTACTCGGGAAAGCGAAGGCGCTCGACCGTCTGCAAGCGCCTCTGCTCTGCCGCATAGAAGAACGCCTCCCCCACGCCGTCCAGGGCCCGGCCGAGGCGGGCGTAACGAACCGGCTGCGGCTCGTCGGGGCTGCCGATGTGCTGGACGGCGTCGGACGAATTGCCCCACAGCGCGCGAACCTTGGCGTACTCCGACGCAGCCTGTCCTGGCAATGCCTTGCGTTGGTAGACTCTCCCCATCAGGGCATGGGCCGCAATCCGCTCGTCGAGCGGGCCGCCGCGGTCGACGGCGCCGAGCATCTGCGCCAGACGGGTCTGGGCCTTGTCCGTGCGGCCCGCCTGTAGATCGGCATCGACCTGTTCGAGCTGGCGGTACACGGGAGAGACCTGCGCGAGCCGGGGTGGGGGCACAGCGGAAGGTGCGCTCGAGGCTGCGGGCGCTGCTGCCGCGTCGGGCGCCGAGCCCGTGGGCAAAGGCGCCGGCGTCGCGGAGCCGGTCGGCTGGGGCAGAGGCGAGGCGGGCCGCAGGGGCCACGGCGCGGTCGTCGGGGACGCCGCCGGCGCTGGGAGCTTGTCACCCGCGGCGCACGACAGCGGCCAGGCGGCCAGGGCGGCCACGAGCGGAAGAAGGCGGTATCCGCTGTTGCGACGTCTGGGTGGTTGCGGGGTTGCCATGCCTACGGATAGCATGGACCTCGAGTCCGGTCACCGGGCTGCGACCGACGAGATTCGCACCGGCGGCAAGCCTTGGAAAGGGAAGATGAGAGAGAGCACAGCGACCACGCATTGCGGCCGAACGCACGAGAGGTTACGGGCAATACCGCTGCTGACGGCTGTGCTTTGTGGGCTGGTTCTGGCGAGCGCCGTGGGGTGCGAGGAGATTGTAGCGGTCGACGAGTCGCGTATTCCGTCGGACGCCGCCGACTCGGACGGAGGCGCGACGGACGAAGCGTCGGTGAAGGACGCCGCGAAGGACGTCAGTGACCAGGACGCGGCGGAGGGCGCCGCGGCGATCGACGCGTCGGAGCCGGATTCGCAGGCGGAGGGCGGCACGCACCCGCCGGGCAAGGGGTAGGGGCGTTGCGGCCATGATGCTGCAGGAAGCGCTCTCCCACGTAACGATGGGCACCGTGTTCTGGGTGGCCGTGACGGTGTTCGACGCGCTGACGATCGTGCGGCTGCTGCTGCGCGGGCACGGTGTGGAGGGGACGCTTGCGTGGCTGTTTGCGATTCTGGCGTTCCCGGCGCTCGGGGCGGTGGCGTACCTGGTCCTGTCGCCGCCGAACATCAAGCGCACGACCCTGCGCAAGCGACGGGCGGCGCAGTCGTTTCGTCAGAGCCTGGCGGCGCGGGCGCTGGCCACGGACAAGCAGCGTATTCCGCCGGATATCGACGCGTCCATGCTGAGCCTGGCGGCGGCCACGACCGGGCTGATGCCCACGACGGGCAACGCGGTGGAGCTGCTGGCGGAGAACGCGGCAGCGTTCGAGCGGATCGAAGAGGTGCTGCACGGTGCGCAGGAGAGCATCTGGGCCGAGTACTACATCATCCAGAATGACGAGACCGGCCACCGATTCCTCGATACGCTCGCGGAGCGTGCGGAGGCGGGCGTGGAGGTGCGGCTGCTGTACGACGCAGTCGGATCGATGGGAATCGACGCCGGACGATTGGCACGTATTGGCGCGGCTGGAGGCAAGACCGAGGCGTTCCTGCCGGTCAACCCGCTGGCGCGTCGCTGGTCGGTGCACCTTCGCAACCACCGCAAGCTCATCATCGTGGACGGGGAGCAGGGGTTCACCGGGGGCATGAACGTGGGCGACGAGTACTCGGGCAGGGCTCGTCGCAAGCGCACGCAACGCTTCCACGACTCCCACTTATGGCTGCGGGGGCCGGCGGTCGGCGAGCTGGCCCACATCTTCGCCGCCGACTGGTCGTTCGCCACGGGGCAGGGCCTTCTGCTTCCTGACCCGCCAGCGCCCCGGCCGGAAGGGCGATCGGTTGTGGCGGTGGTACCGAGCGGTCCGGACCAGGAGCACAACGCGAACGGGTTCGTGTACTTCGCCGGGGTGGCGTCGGCGCGCAAGCTGGTCTATCTGACCAGCCCGTACTTCATTCCGGACCAGCCGCTCGTGCAGGCGCTGGTCACGGCGGCGATGCGGGGAGTGGATGTGCGGCTGATCGTTCCCGCAAGGCCGGACGTGC
This sequence comes from Myxococcales bacterium, assembly GCA_021847645.1. GTDB lineage: Bacteria > Myxococcota_A > Polyangia > Polyangiales > Polyangiaceae > JAJZQG01. Next base: position 11,287 of record JAJZQG010000043.1, on the reverse strand, counting down.
CGATCGTGGGGCCGGCGGCCAAGACCTACTACGGGGCATTGGTGCGCGGGGGCGTGAGGATTTTCGAGTACAAGGCGATGCTTCACGCCAAGACGATGGTGGTCGACGAGGCCTGGGCGATCGTGGGGTCGGCGAATGCGGACATCCGGAGCTTTCGTTTGAACTTCGAGCTGGGGGCGTTGATTGTGGACAGGGCCTTTGCGGAGGGGCTGGCGGAGCGGTTCCGGCAGGATCTGAAGTCGAGCCGCGAGGTGACGCAGACCGAGATTGCGCGAAGGAGCTTTCCCACGCGGTTGCGCAACCACGCGGCCAGGCTGCTGTCGCCGCTGTTGTAGGCACGAGGCGTTGCCGGGGCGGCTCTGCCTCCGAGGTTCGGACCTCGAGGAAACGAGACGCGTGTCGGTTTGCCGAGGTCTGGACCTCAACGGATCGAGACGCGTGTCGGTTTGCCGAGGTCTGGACCTCAACGGATCGAGACGCGTGTCGGTTTGCCGAGGTCTGGACCTCAACGGATCGAGATGTGTGTCGGTTCGGGCAGGTCCGGACCCCGGAAGGGTGAACGAACAGCGCTACGCGGTGGGGGCGGCGGGGGCGGCCGGGGACACGACGTCGGTCTTCTGGTCGGCGGACTGGGCGGCGCGCGCGGTCGACTCCCACGCAGCCAGGGGAGCGAGAAGCTTCTCGGCCAGGGCAGGGCCCTTGTCGGGCTTGGCGTCGGCGTAGGCGACAATCTGGACGACATAGCTGCGCAGCGCGGCGCCGAATGTGTCGAGCGCCTTGCGCAGCTCGGGCGCGGGCTCGGCCTCGGGCTTGGACTGGGTGATGCCCAGGGCCTTGCCGTAGCGCTCGTGCGCCTTGCGAAGCGCTGCCAGGAAGGCCGAGCCGCCCAGCTTCTCGAAGTCGGCAGCCAGCTTCTTCTTGTCCACCTGGTCGAGCCTGGCCTGCGACTGTGCCCACTCGAGCTTGAAGGGAAGCTGCGTGAACTTCAACCCATCCGGGAACAACACTTCCGCGATCCGCGCGGCCGTGGCCGCCGCGCCGGGCACCAGCTCCTCCGGAAGCTTGGACCAGCCAAGGCACCAGTCGTACGTGCCGCTGTAGCAGGCGTCCACGGTCACGTCGACCGCGCGTGCCTCGCGGCTCTGGGTCGGGGGCGTAGGCACCGAGTCGCCTACGACCGCGCGCAGGTCGCGGAGCCGGACGGTCAGCTGCTGCAAGGACTGGTCGATGGCGGCGGGCAGCTTGATGTCGCGGGCGACGGTTCGCAGCTCCGCGCCGAGGGCGACCGCGGCCGGGGCGGTCATCAGGGGGACGGTGACGAGGGACGAGGGATCAAAGGTACGAGTCATGGTGCGCTCCCGTGTTAGAAATATCACCGTCTGCTACCACGTGCGAGGAGGGCATACAAGACCATTTACGCCAGGATTGGACGGAGGCTGGTTGACACCACCTGTCCATACTTGGTACATAACAAGGTGCTCTTCCAGGGTTGTTTGCACGCTGAAAGGAGGCCGCATGAAGCGTTCCCGGCAGCATCGCAGCACCGCGCTCGTCTTGCTGTTCCTGTGGTGGGCGGTTGCGTTTGCGTCGACGGCCTGCGAGCAAGCGCCGACAAGGCCGTCGTCCGAACCAACGGTGTCGGCGGAGACCGACCCGCTGATGACCGAGGCCGGCATCGAGCGCGCAATTCCGATCGCGTTCTACAAGCTGTACGGTACCTACTCCGGTGCGTTGACCAACGCGGACCTGTGGGCGGACATCCGCGACAGCGTGTGGGACGCGAACACGATGTTCAAGGCGATGCACGTGCAGTTCTATCCCGCGGTCGTGAAGGACTGCCATGGCGACGGGACGCTGGCCAACGTCGAAGGCTCGAACAACACGCCGCAACCGTATTCAGCCGTGGCGGACGAGCTGCGTTGTGCTTTCCCGAACCTGCCCGCGCCCACCCCAGCTTACGCTCCCTGGAATCAATCTCACGACAAGGTCTGGTGGGTCGACTACGCCACGGTGCATTACGCGCCCGAGAGCCGTCTGGTCGTGTGGATACACGGGAACGCGGGCGGAAACTGGTCGGAATTTCCATGGGCAGGCCGGGGCGTGCACATGACCGGCAACGCCTCAAACATCGGTGACTACCACCTGCTGGGCCACGAGTTCGGCCACACGTTCGGCGTCTACGAAACCTTCGACATTCCGGCGTGGGTCTACGCTCAGGTACGCGATCCATCGACCGGGCAGCCGTTCGGAGCCGCGGCGCTCTGGGACCTGGTGTACGGTCGACCTTCCGGTGGAGGAGCGTACCACTACTACACCAATCGCTCGACCGCGCAGGTGGACCTGAATGCCGGGGTAGGCCTGTTCAGCATCCAGCGATACGATCGCGCAACCCAGACCCAGCTCAACTGCAACGACTCCGCCGCCCCGCTCACTTGTGTGGTAGGCGAGCCGGGGTATCCGACAGAGCCCAAGACCTACCCGGACCCGTCACTCAAGGGGCTAGCGTTCGCGTCCGCCACGGGCGAGACCGCAACGTCATGTCGTACATGAAGGATCCGGGTTACTTGCAGCGGTTTGCGTTCAGCAACTCCCAGCTCCAGGTCATGCGCACGTTCCTCCGGTATGAGACGGCGTTGGTGCGGGATACCGACCCGGACTTCGGGTGCCACGCTTCTGATGGCTGCATCGGCGGCAGGACGCGGCTCGGCGAGTACGTCCATCATCAGCCATCCGACAAGCTGGACTTCGACGGGGACGGGTACCGCGACATCGCCTGGTGGACGCCCCCGTCGCCGAACAACACCAGCACCTGGGAGATCCTGGAGAGTACCAAGGGCTACGATCCGGCGCAGAAGATCGTCGTCACGGGGTTCGGGGATCTGGGAGACATTCCCGTGCCGGCCGACTACAACGGCGATGGCTTGACGGATATTGCCGTATATCGCCCGGGGGGTGACCCCTTCAGCCAAGTGGACCAGAGCTACTGGTACATCTGCAACAATCTCGACTGCAACCAACAAATGGCTCCTGTCCCCTTTGGCCTTCGGGAAGACGTGCCCCTGCCCGGCCTGGACTTCGATGGCAACCCGTCAACCGGTGAGGTCGCCGTCTTTCGTCCGTCGGAGGGACGGTGGGTCTGGACGCAAGTCTATCCGAACCTCTGGGCGAACTACACATCGAAGTACGTCGGCGCCAGTGGTTCGGTGCCCCTGCCAGGGCTCTACGACCTCGACAACGCAACCGATCTCGTGGCGTACCTTCCCCAATACGCGCTATTCGAGATGCTTCTTTCCGGTGATGGCTGGACCCAGGCGGCCATGCAGCAGTTCCCCAACGACTGCGTTGCGACCGACTATGTGGGAGCGTCCAACTCCGCGCGCGCCGGCTGCGTGCCCGTCCGGGGAATGATTCATCACATATACTCCTACACCACTCCGCCTCCCTTCCAGCTGAACATATTCGTGCCCAGACTCGCGTTGTCCGTCTGGGATCCGAATGCTGCCACCTGGATTACGAACTGGAATCCGACCGCGGGCCCATCCGAGCCGACGTCCTGCGTACTCGGGACCTCGGGCGAAACGCCCGTGGGAGGTCTCGGCTCGCCATGGAGCAATCAATGGGTCGAGGGCCGCAGCCGGTACACAACGCTGCTCGGTCAAGTCTGGGAAGGCGGCGGCGTCTTCAGATTCCGCGATGCGCCTTGCGGCAACGCGTGGAACCAAGCAGCTCCCGTGGTCAGCCCCGAGACCATGGTCTTCTCGGTGCGGGACATGACGGGCGATCGGAAGCCGGAGATGTGGGTGGTCGACCCGAATACGATGCAGGCCAGGATTCTGCGTTCGGAGGACGACTACACCGTTGAGGCGTCGTTCTCGCCCGTCACGGTGGGGATGAACCAATGGTCGATCATTCTGTGAGAGGGAGGCGACAATGCTGCAGTCAATCCTAGACAAGCGTCCGGCTGATGTGGCGCGTATCGCCCTTGTGGCCTCCGGCGCTGTGCTGCTCGCGGCCTGCGCGAACAAGGCGAAGGAGCAGATCGGGCCGGACTTGGGCTCACAATCCGTGAGCCCCGTCGATGCCGGCCCCAATCCCACACTCGACGCCGAGCTGCCCGATGCAGGCGTCGTCCCCGGCGAATGCACGCGCGCCCAGGGCTTGCCGGGGCCGAAGATGGTGGAGGTGCGCTCTGCGGGCGGACCGTCGTATTGCATCGACAGCACCGAAGTCACGCAGGGCCAGTACGCGGACTTCGTCAAAGCCAAGGGCGGCGCTATGGATGGAGCGCCGGCAGACATGTCCGGTCAGCCGGCCGAGTGCGCGTTCAATACACGCTACACGGCGGGCTGGCCTGATGATGAGCCGGCTTCGTGCAGATGGACGTACGTGGCGTTCGACCCGCAAGGCGGCCATCCCGACTACCCCGTAGGCTGCGTGGACTGGTGCGACGCTTACATGTACTGCAAGTGGGCAGGCAAGCGTCTGTGCGGCGAGATCGGGGGCGGGTCTGTATCCACAGCAAACGACACCAACGCGAGGTACAGCCAGTGGTACAACGCGTGCTCCGAGGGCGGCGCTACCGCCTATTCCTACGGAAACGCTTACGATCCGAGCCTGTGCCAGGCTGCGTCCGTGCCGGATGCCAGCGGGACCTTTCCAAACCATCCTGCCGCGGAGACGCCCCAATGCCACGGGACCACGAGCCCCTTCGATCAGATATTCGACATGAGCGGGAACCTGGGCGAGTGGACCGACGCGTGCGAAACCCAAAGCGTTGGCACCGCGGGCTGGTGCCTCGCCGCGGGCCTGACGAGAGCCGACCCGCCGAGTTGGAGGTGTGACGCTGGCGACTTGATGACGCGGGACGACAAGAACCCGCAGGTTGGCTTCCGCTGCTGCCTGGACTGAGGACTCGACCGTGACCTCGGCAGCCGGCGCGTGGGCGCGAGCGGCGCGGGCCTACGGCGCGGCGGCGGGCGACTCGCCCATCTGCATCTCCAGCGTTCCGCCTCCGGCCAGCTTGTCCCACGGAATCCACGCCGGGTCGGCCGTCTCGCCGTTGACCTTCACGCTTTGCACGTAGATGGCCGAGTCGGACACGCCGTCGGCGGTGATGACCAGGCTCTTTCCGCCGCCGAGGGACAACGTGGTCTTGGGAAAGACCGGGCTGCCGATCACGACCCCGCCCACGCCGGGCACGGCGGGATAGGCGCCGAGCATGGCCCAGACCAGCCACGACGATGTGGCGCCCAGATCGTCGTTGCCGGGCAAGCCGCCGGGGGTGGGGGCGTATGCCTCCTTGAGAATCCTGCGCGTGAGAGCCTGGGTCTTCCAGGGCTGGCCGGCGGCGGGGTAGATCCAGGGCGCGTTGAAGCCGGGCTCGTTGCCGATATAGAGATAAGGGCGATCGGTTCCGGCGTTGACCTCGGTGAAGAAGGCGTCGAGCCGCGCGACGGTCTGCTGGGCGCCGCCGAGGGCTTCGATCAGCCCGGGCAGGTCCTGGGGGACCATGAACGTGTATTGCGCCGCGTTGCCCTCGACGAACCCGTTGTCCGACGCGACATCCACGGACTGGAAGGCCGGGGCGCCGTTGACGTCGTCTTTCAGGCGAGGCTGGACGTAGCCGGCAAAGCCGTTGGCCTGACGGCTCGGGTCGAACACGTTGCGCCAGTACCCGCTGCGCGCCAGGAAGGTGTCGTGCGTCGCGGTGTCGCCCAGGGAACCTGCCAGCTGGGCTATGGCATAGTCCGCCTCGGCGTACTCCATCGTGGTGGACACCGGGCCCACCACGGGAGGCGTGAGGTCGATAGGGCAATAGCCGCGGCTCAGGTAGTCGGCCAGGTCATCGCGGACAACCTCGGTGCCGCAGGCGGCCGCCGGATCGTTGGCCGCGTGCATCGCGAGCGTCAGGGCTTCGTTGGCGTCGAAGTCCGTGGCCCCGAAGGCCCGGGCATTGGCCACCAGCAGCGGCCCGGGGTCGCCCGCCATGGTCGATGAGTCCTGGTTCTCCAGTGGCCACTTGGGCAGCGCGCCGCATTCGTGGCCCGACGCCACGTACGAGCGCATCAGCGCGCTGGTGTCGTCCGGGGCCAGAATGGCCACCAGCTGGATCCACGAGCGGTAGATGTCCCACCCGGAGTACTGCGAGTAGCGCGCCCCATTCTGCGCGTGCCCGACCGTGCCGTCGAATGCCATGTAGTCGCCGCTCACGTCGCTGGTGAGCGATGGCTGCAGGAAGACATGATAGAGGGCAGTGTAGAAGCTGCGGCGATCGTCGTCCGTTCCCCCTTCGGCCTGAACGCTTCCGAGCCGATCGTTCCAGGTGGCGATGGCTTGCCGGTGGACGGCGTCGAAGTCCCAATCGGGGTTTTCGGCGTCGAGGTTTTGCAACGCATTGTCCTGGCTCACGTAGGACAAGCCGAGCTTGACCTGGACCACGGGCACGTCGCTGGTGTCGAAGCCGAAGTACACGCCGCTGTTGAGCCCGTCGACGGTGCGGAGGCCGGGCTGCAGCTCGCTGTTGCTCCAGGTGCCGACGGTGCTGAAGGGGTGATCGAAGCGGGCGGCGAAGTAGACCTTGTACATGGTATTCGACGCACAGAAGAAGCCATTTTTGCGCCAGCCCTGGACAAGGCCGGAATCGGAGACCTCGGCGTGGAAGCCGAAGACCTGGGCGAGATCCCGCTGGAAGCTTCCTTCCAGCAGCACGCTGGCGTCCGAGCCCCGAGGGAAGGTGAAGCGCGCCATCCCGGTGCGGGCGGTGGCGGTGAGGTCGACCTTGACGCCCGAATCGAGCGTCACCTCGTAGAAGCCGGGCGACGCTATCTCGGTGTCGTGAGAGAAGCCGACCACAGGCGGCGAGGACACGTCGATGGGGCCGGTGAGCGGGAGCAGGGGAAAGTCGCGCATGGCCGCGCAGCCGGCGCCGTCCAGGTGGGTGAAGCTGAAGCCCAGGAGCTGGTTGTCCGGGTAGTAGTAGCCGGGCGGGGCGGCGTGCGGGGTGTCGGGGCTGAATTGGACCATGCCGAAGGGCAGGGATGGCCCCGGAAAGGTCGAGCCGCTTTGCCCGTTGGAAACGGCGGTCTGGACGGTGCTGTCGCCGGTGCCGATGAATGGGTCGACCCACGGCACGGCGCCGTCGGTGCCGGGGCTGGTGGACACGGGCGGGATGTCCGGCGTGGTCGTGGGTCCGGCGTCCTGGCTGCAGGAAGGGAGCTGCAGGAAGCCCACCGCGACCATGCCGAGCCAGACATTCTTGCGCCAAGGTGCCATGAGGTCCAAGCTAGCACGCTCACGGCACGGCGAACATCGTCGGTCGCGGGAGTGCCGAGCTCCGATGCAAGAAACGCGATACGCCATCTGCCCGTTGTGCGACGCTTCCTGCGGCATCTCCGTGCGTGTCGAGGCCGGCCGGATCGCGCAGGTGCGGGGCGATCCCGCGGATCCGTTGAGCCAAGGACATGTCTGTCCCAAAGTGGCGGCCCTCGCCGATATCCACGATGATCCGGATCGTGTGCGGCAGCCGCTTCGCAGGGTGGGCGACGCCTGGCACGAAGTGCGATGGGATGAGGCGCTCGACGCGGTAGCGGCAAGCATTGCGGACTTGCAGCGCCGACACGGGCGCGACGCCGTGGCGCTGTACGTCGGCAATCCCATCGGCCACAGCTACTCGGCGCTGTTGTTCGGGTTGCTCTTCCAGGCGAGCTTGGGAACCAGGAACCTGTACACGGCCAACTCCGTCGACTCGCTTGCGAGGTTGTTCGCCTCCGTCGAGCTCTATGGCAATCAGGCCGCCATTCCCGTGCCCGACCTCGACCGCACCGGCTACCTGCTCGTGATCGGCGCCAATCCCGTCGTGTCCAACGGCGGCACCATCTGCGCTCCCGGGATGAAGCGCCGGCTTACCGAGCTGCGAGACAGAGGGGCAAAGCTCGTCGTCGTCGACCCCCGCCGCACCGAGACCGCCTTGCTCGCCAGCGAACACCACTTCATCCGTCCCGGCACCGACGCGCTGCTGCTTGCGGCGATGATTCGAACGATCCTCGACGGCCAATCGGCCCGTTCGCCGGCGACCGCGCTTCCCGTCCAAGGGATCGAAACGCTGCGCACCGCGCTCAAGCCCTTCACCCCGTCGGCGGTCAGCGGCGCCGTCGGAATCACGGCGGAGACCATCGTTCGTCTTGCGACCGAGTTCGCCGGCGCGCTTTCCGCTTGCGCGTACGGCCGGATGGGCACGACCGTGCAGGAATTCGGTGCCACGACCACCTGGCTCATCGATGTCTTGAATATCGTCACGGGCAACCTGGATCGTCCGGGCGGAGCGATGTTTGCGTCGCCGGCGGTGGACCTGGGACGGCTGGCGCGTGCGCTCGGGCAGATCGGCCGGCGGGGCAGGTGGCGCAACCGCTTGGGAGGGTTCGACGAGTTCAACGGCGAAATACCCGTAGCGGCGCTGGCCGACGAGATGGAGACGCCGGGGCGAGGGCAGATCCGCGGCTTGCTCACCTACGCTGGCAATCCCGTGTTGTCCCTGCCGAACGGAACACGCATCGATCGCGCATTGGGCAAGCTCGACCTCGTGGTCTCGATGGACTTGTATGTCAACGAGACCAGCCGACACGCGCATTGGATTCTGCCGACGAGCTTCGGGCTCGAGCACGACCAGTATCCGCTGCTGTTCCACGCGCTCGGCGTACGGAACACGGCGCACTACGCGCCCGCCATCTTGGCGAAGCCCCCGGGGGTGCTGCACGACTGGGAGCTGTTCCTGGAGCTCGCGGCGCGCCTCTCGATGCGCAAGGGGCTGCCGGCTGGCGCGTGGGGGCGCTTGCTGCGAGCGACGTTGTCACGGCTTGGCCCAACACGCGTGCTCGCGCTGTTGCTTCGCATGGGCGGCGCGGTTCGCCTCGCGGACCTGGAACGCGCGCCCCACGGAGTCGACCTGGGGCCCCTCGAGCCGCGGCTCAGGGCCATCCTCGATACACCGGAACGGTGCATCCGGTTGGCGCCGCCCGCGCTCGTTGACGACCTGCACCGGCTGCGCAATCGACTCTCGCGTGCGCCGAACCAGCACGGCGACACCCTTTCACTCATCGGCCGACGCCATCTGCGCAGCAACAACTCCTGGATGCACAACAGCCTACGGCTCGTGCGGGGTCGCGAGAGCTGCACGCTGCTGATGCACCCGGACGACGCGGGCCGCCGCGGGCTCGCAGACGGCCAGAAGGTCGTCATCTCCAGCGCGGTCGGCCGGATCGAGGCTCGACTCGAGCTCTCGGATGAGATGATGCCCGGCGTGGTGAGCCTGCCGCATGGCTGGGGTCACGACAGGCCGGGAGCGCGCCTGTCGGTTGCATCCGCGCACCCGGGCGTAAGCGTCAATGACATCGTCGATGATCACGGCTACGACCCGGTCTGCGGCACCTCCTGCCTGAACGGCGCACCGGTGAGCGTGCGCGCAGCCGAGTCAGCGGCACCTCCTGCAGAAGCGTGGTAGCGGCGATCGAAGAGGACTACTCTGTCCGGCCGAACCGAGGCGCCATGAACCAGCGCAAGACATCCTCCGCTCTTTGGATCCTATTGGGCCTGTTGGCCGTCGGGTTGCTCCTGACGACGGCGACGGTCGGGGCGCTGGCCTACTATGGGGTCAAGCGCTACCTGGCATTGCGGGCCGAGCGCGCGGCCGTCGACAGCCGGCTGACGGCCGATTCGGACTACGATGCAACCTCGGACGTGGTGGACGAGGACTACCGCTTTCGGATTCGGTGGCCTGGGCCGGGCACGCGGATGATGCGGGCGAAGGACGCGCGGCGGCTGTCGCGCGACGCGTTGGCCGCGGCGTTCGACGAGACCGGCTGCTACGGCGTGGTGATTGCCGAAGACGTGCCGGGCGGCGAGCTCGAGCCCATGGCGGACCTGATCATCAAGAACATGGGTGTCCAGGATCGCACCGACGAGCGTCGCGCCCGCGGGTCGGTGGCTGGGCAAGACGCCGTGCTCTACGGGCTGACGGGGGCGGTGGGGGGCGGCAAGGTCCACTACGAGGGCGCGGTGTTCGTGCACCAGGACTACGTCTACCAGCTGGTGACCTGGCGGCCGGCGGCCTCGAGCCGGGATTGCTACGCATGGTTTTCGTCGGCCTTCTCCCTGCTCGAGGGGCCGGTGACCGGCCGGGCGATCGTTGCCACGCCGGACCAGGACGGTGTGGGTTGGCGCCTACGCGGCGGACAATGGCGGAATGCGCCCTACCGGCTGGGTGTGGACCCGCCCAAGGGATTTCGCGTCGTGGTCGGTGATGACCTTGCGTCCATGAACAAGCGCGCCCTGGTCGGCATGAGCTCGGCCTCGCCCCAGGCGCATCTGCTGGTGTTCCTGTCGCCGTCGTCGCCGTCGGACAAGGGGCGGCTCGACGCGCTGCTTCGGGAGTTTGCGGCGTCGGTGGACACGCAGGTGAGCGACGAGTCGATTCCGGTGACGATTGGGGCGAGCAAGGTTGTGCTCAAGCGGCTCGATTCGGCCAAGCAGCCGGCGTTCGAGTTCGTGGGCGGGGAGCTGCTGCGGGATGATTCGCGTGTCGAGCTGATCGGCTGGTACGGGGCGAACGACCGGGCCAAGGGTCGTGCGCGTCTTCTCAGCGGCTTCGGCGGGATTCGTTTGCTCGACGCCGCGGAGGCCGACGCGCTCGGCAAGGAGCTTCTGCAACAGCCCGATCCGCAGGTGCTCATTCAGGACTCCTCGGTGGTGCGCGGCGGCGTATTCAGGGACTTCGAGTTCGGTGTGACGCTGACCAAGCCCGCCGGCTTCTGGGAGATGTCCCACGACTGGCTGCCGTCGCCGTCCGCGAAGCCGCGCGTGACCGCGGTGGAGCACGGCCGCAAGCTGACGGCATTTGTCGAGGCGCAACGCGGCGACGTGGACGACGCGGACGCGGCGCAAAAGGAGCTGTTGGTGCGTCTGGTGGGAGGCACGCCGGCCACCAAGCAGGCGCAGCCCAGGGAGGTCTCGCCGATGCTTCCGAAAGGGCACCGCGCGGCCTACGACATCCACGCGACCGACGGCGTATGGCAATATGACATCACGACCGCGAGCCGTGACGGGCGAACGGTGCACCTGGTGACCTTCGGCCGCAAGGAGGACATGACGGCGGCGGTGCGGGATGTAGCGGCGCTGTCGTCGGGCTTGGAGCTGGGCGTGGCGGGGCTGGACCCGGTACGGCTGGAAGGCAATCGCTTGCGCGACCTGCGGCTCGGCTTCGAGATGAGCCCGACGAACGCGGCGAGGGTATCGT